>CAUWLJ010000047.1:0-26891 GCA_963559585.1 uncultured Eisenbergiella sp.
TTGAGCGGATCTCCATTTTTCGGAACACGAAAAATTCCGCTCCACTCAACAGGCTAAAGCCCATAAGAAAAAGCAGGACAGCATAGCAATTTGCCATGCCGCCCTGCAGGGTACCATTACTTTCTTATGGGTGTGCGGCTTTTATTGAACGCGGCTTTCCGTGCGTCCCGGACACCTCGTCAGGACATTTTCTCATGCAGTCTGTCCATGAAGCGCCGGGCACAGCTCAGTTGAATTTAAAGAATCTCTGGCACACCTTGTACCCTTCCACGGTAATCTTCCTGCCGCTTCTGCCGGGCAGATTGGTGCAGCTTCCCAGCAGGCCGTATCTGAGGCGGCGGAACACCCTGGCATCCTTCTGCCTGATATATTTCCACAGGCCGTCCTTCTTTGCCAGATTTTCCTCCGTTCCGGAACGGATCAGCATGATGGAGGAAACGGTGGTGATGATGTCCAGATAGTTCAGCATGTAGCTACGGAGCTTTTTGTTGGACGCAAGAAGCTGCCTGTTCTCTGCAAAATAATCCACCATGAGCTGGTTTACCTTCAGCTGCTGGTCGATGCGGCCGATCATCACCTGCTCGTTCACGGACTGGTCGGCGCGGCCGATAAAGTAGCGGTAAAAATTCACGTCCAGGTAGTACATGTTCCGCACATAGGGCAAGGGCTCAAAAACGAACAGATTGTCCACATAAAACGTGTGCTCCGGCAGCTTCAGGCCGCAGTCCTTCAGGAGCCTGGTGCGGAAGATCACGGAGTGCATCAGGATATACTGTCCCTTGTGGAATCTGTGCACATCGTTCCAGGTAAAAAATTCTTCCTCTGGAAGGACGTGGCGGTAGCTGATCACCTTCTTACGCTTCTCTCCCTCTTTTTCATACACATAATTGGAAATCAGCATGTCCAGCACCTGTCCGCCTCCGGTAAGCTCCGTCAGCTTGTCCAGGATTGCCCTGTAAGCGCTGTCCAGCACCCAGTCATCGCTGTCCACCACCTTAAAATAAAGGCCGGTGGCATTCTCCAGCCCGGTATTCACCGCCGAGCCATGGCCGCCGTTCTCCTTATGGATGGCTTTCACAATCGTGGGATATTGGGCGGCATATTCATCCGCTATCCTGGCAGTCCCGTCCCGGGAGCCGTCATCCACGATCAAAATTTCCACATCCTCCCCTCCCGGAAGAAGGGAATCCACACATTTTCTCATGTAGTTTTCTGAATTGTAGCAGGGAATCGTAATCGACAAAAGCTTCATCTTTGCTCCATTCTGCCGCTTCTGCGGCCCTCGTCTGCCGCGGCGGTCTCGTATCTGCTGTTTCCAGGTCTGATATTCAGGCAGCCGGTGTAGGCTGCAAAGGCGGACGGAATGGGAAAGCGTCCCCGGGTATCCGCAGGGTCTACGAAAAGCAGCCCCTCCCAGTCCCCGCAGTACGGCTCCAGCTCGTCCACCCGGACTGCAAAGCCTGTCATGCGCCATTCCCTGTGGGTAAAAATATGCTTTGCCTCCGGCAGCTCCCTGATCCGGATGGGCCGGAGCCCCTTTTCCTTCAGGAAAAGAAGAACCTCCTCCCTGCTCCGCCGTCCTTCCATGGAAGGAAGCTCGTACATCCCGGCAAGCAGCCCCTTTGGGGGCCGTCTGCGGATGGCGGCCTTCCTTCCGTCCTGGATCACAAGGATGGTCTTTTCTTCTACGAGGCGCTCCTTTTTCTTCTTTTTACCTGGGAAATCCAGCTCCCGTCCTGCCGTGTGGGCCTGGCAGAGCGTGCTCAGAGGGCAGGAGTGGCAGCGGGGCGCTCCGTTTGGCAGGCACACGGTGGCACCCAGCTCCATCATAGCCTGGTTGAAATCGCCGGGCCGATCCTTTGGAACCGCTTCCGCCAGCTCCTGTTCAATCCTTTTTCTCACCCCAGGCTTCGTCATGTCCTCACCGTCCATACGGAACCGGGCCAGCACGCGCAGTACGTTTCCGTCCACCGCAGGAACAGGCCGCCCATATGCAATGGAGGCCACCGCTCCTGCGGTGTAGCTTCCGATCCCGGGAAGGGAAAGAAGCTCCTCCATGCGGGACGGCATATGCCCCTCATACTCCTCCATGATCTTCCGCGCCGCCTTTTGGAGGTTTCTGGCCCGGTTGTAA
Source organism: uncultured Eisenbergiella sp. (assembly GCA_963559585.1). GTDB lineage: Bacteria > Bacillota > Clostridia > Lachnospirales > Lachnospiraceae > Eisenbergiella. Next base: position 2,135 of record CAUWLJ010000047.1, read on the forward strand.
TAGCCCAGTCCCTCCCACAGCTTCAAAAGGCGTTCTTCCTCCGCCGACGCAAGAGCCTCTATGTCCGGCAGCTCCACCATAAACCGTTCAAAATAGGGCTTGACGGCCTCCACTCTGGTCTGCTGCAGCATGATCTCCGAAACCCACACACGGTAGGGAGAGGCATCCTCCCGCCAGGGCAGAAGCCTTCTGTTTTCATCATACCATGGAAGGAGCCGCGGAGCAATGTGCTCCAGAGCAATCTGCTCAAGGGCAATCTGCCCCAGGGCAATCTGCCCTTGAGCAATCTGCCCTGCTTCGTTCTGTTCCGCCCTTGCGCAGTCCGGCTTTTCCGGGCTCTCCTGCTCTGCCTCCGCCATATCCTCAGCTTCCAGCTCCAGTTCCACCGGGATCTCGTAGGCGATCTCCATCCCCTCCTCCGTTACGCGGCAGCCTCTGGCAAGGATCTCCACGCCGGCCCTGCGTGCCCGCAGGAGCGCATCGGCAAACTCCGGCTGGGTGGCGCGGTTGGGCCGAAAGCACCTGATCCCCTCCATCTGTACCACGAACAGAAGCACCGCTCCAAAGCCCTCCCTTCTGGCCATGGCCAGCTCCTCCACATGCTTCAGGGCGCGCAGGGAAGGGGCGTCCGGGAAAAGGGCGGTATCCTTATCCTCCAGGGTGACTCCCTTCACCTCCACCCAGATCTGTCTGTCACGGGTCTGAATTCTGAAATCAAACCGGGAGCTTCCGTAGGTGCATTCCGGGGTAACGCTCTCCACCTCCGGATAAAGCCCGCCTTTTTCCAGCCACTCTCCTGCCGCCCGGTTGGGAGCGGCGCTGTCCATATTAATTATCCGCTCCCCTTTTCTTACCGCCACCAGGTCATAGGCAGTGGAACGGTTTGGGTTCCCGCTTTTCTCCAGATAGACCGTGACGCCCTCCCGCAGCAGCTCCTTACAGCGGCCTGTGTTCTTCACATGAACCGTTTCCGTCACTCCGTCCACGGACACATGGGCGATAAACCGGTTCGGCCTGTCCAAAAAGCGTCCTTCTCTTATGTCAGTATATCTCATTTCCAGTCTCCTGTCCTATCTCAGGCGGCTGCATTCGTATTTTTCCAACGTCAGCAGGCAGTTCTTCAAGGTCTGGTATCGTTCCTCCACTGCTCCCGGCTCAAGCTCCAGATCCAGGGCTGCCGCCAGCGTATTCAGCATATCATCCGTCACCGTATCGTGCATAGCTGCAAATATTTCCAGCTTCTCCCGATAGGTATCCGCATCCAGGAAATCCGCCAGACGGGGATCCAGGACGAATTCCCCGAGGCTTTCACAGGCTTCTGCGTCCTGCGGAGGCTCTGCCGCCTGGAAATCCTGCGAAAGCTCTGCCGCCCGGACATCCTGTGAGTGCTCTGCGGCCTGGAAATCCCGGGGAGGCTCCATGGCCCGGGAAGCCTGTGGAAACTCCAAAGCTACAGAAGCCTCCGCAGACCGGGAAGCGCCGCCGCCCTGGTAAAACGGCGGAAGCAGCGTAAAGCGGTATTCCTCCTGCACGTCAGGATATTTGACATGATCCACCCTGCTTTGAAAGGCTTCCAGGGGTCTTGCATACACCCGGCAGTCTCCGTACAGCGCCTGGTAGATGACCAGCCTCTCCCCGGTCTCCGTGTGCTCTGCCAGCGTAAGGATCCGGTACAGACCGCCTTTAAAGTGTCTGTATATCTCATTGGGTTCGGGTATCCGCATCATAAAACCTCACAATCTGCCGCAGTGCGGCACATAGAATCCATGTGTGACAACCTCAGGCTCTTTCCCCGCTGCTGCAGCGGATGATCAGAAGCTCCACCGCCAGCGTATCGCCGATACGGCCGCTTTTCACATCCTCATCCATGGCCACGCAGGCCTCCAGTGCCTCTCTCAGCTCCTGCATCCTGAACCTAGCCGCCTGGCTCACATATTTACCTGCCACAAAGCTGTGCAGGCCCGTCTTTTCACTGATCCTGCGGTTATCCAGACGCTTCACCGCCAGCTCCTTCACCTGAAGCAGAAGATTAAACTGCCTTCCGATCAGGAAAAGAATCCGCATGGGAGGCTCCTTCAGAGCCAGAAGATCGTAGTAAAGGCGCAGGGCCTCCCGCTGTCTCCCGAGGGCGATCGCCTCCACCATATCAAAAATCCTGCCGGACATCTGGCTGGTGCACACCGCCTCAATGGCCTCCGGCGTGATCATGTCCCGGTGAAGGGTGTAGCAGAACAGCTTCTCCAGCTCATTGTTGATATTCTCCATGTCCGAACCCGTCTTCTGCAGGAAAAAGTCCAGGCCCGCAGGCGTGATCATCTTGTTCTCCTTCTTCATTCTTCCCAGGATCCATCGCTTCAATGTAGTCTCATCCTGGGCGGCAAATTCTACCGCGCAGCCGGCGTCCTTCACCGCCTTATACAGGCGGCTCCGTTTATCCACCTCGGACTCCACGAAAAGGATACAGCAGGAATCTGCCATGCCCTTCACATAATCCGCCATCTGCTCCCCGCCCTTCTTAAACCAGCCGCTCTCCTCGATCAGGATCACTCGGCGCTGGGCAAAAAAGGGCATGGTCTCCGCCAGGTCGATGATCTGGCCGGGGACGGCTTCCTTTCCCTTGTAGGAGGCAAAGTTCATGGTATCCCCATCCGAAACCAGCGCTTTTTTCAACCGGTCCCTGTATTGGTTTTTCAGATAAGCCTCCTCACCGTACAGAAGATATACCGGCTGGAAGCTTCCCTTCTTTATGTCTTCCTGAAGCTGCTTCATACAACTCTCCATTCCGGCGTCCCACCTGATCCTGCCGGCAGCAGTTCCCCGCATGGAAAATGAGACACACTCAGTATTACCATTATGATACAAGCGGGCCGTTCAGTCAACTTTTAAAAATGTCTCAACCGAAACGTCCTCCCTGCGCAGAGTAACGGTGATGGCTCCGGTGCGGGCTGTAACAAAGCAGGGAATGCCGCCCGCCTCCAGCCTTTCAAGCACCTCCCGGGACGGATGGCCGTAGGAGTTCTCCCGGCCTGCGGAAATCAGAGCCGCCCGGGGCCTGACGGCATCAAGGAAGGGCTGGGTGGTGGAGCTGTCGGAGCCGTGATGGGCCGTTTTCAGGATCGTGCTGGCCAGAGCGTCCGGCGGCGCGCTGCGAAGAAGCACCTCCTCCCCCTCAGCCTCTATATCACCGGTAAAAAGCATGGAAAAACGCTCTTTTCCTTTTTCGCTGACGGCAAACCGCATGGTAAGGGAGGCGTTGTTCCGGTTCTGTGCCTCCTGACCGGGCAGGGGCCTTGCCGGGTACAGCGCGTAAAAGGAAACGCTGCCGTCTGTGATGCGTTCCCCCGCCGCCATTCTGTAAACGGGAACGCCAGCCTCTCCCGCCGTCTGGCACAGCCCTGCAAACGCCTCATCCACAGGGCCGTCCGCAGAAAGGACAAGCCCTCCCACCCTGATGCCTCCCTCACCGGCCCATTCCAGGATACGGGTGAGGGCGTTGATGTGATCCTCGTCCCAATGGCTTACGAAAATCAATTCCAGACGGTTCACCCCCTGGTGCTTCAGATAAGGGATAACCTGCCAGGTTCCGGTATCCTTCTGGGATGTGCTCCCCCCGTCGCACAGATAATGATGGCCCTGTGCCGTCCGGATGTGGATGCAGTCCCCCTGCCCCACATCCAGCATGGTCACCTGCGTTCTCTGAAAAGGGTTCAGGCAGAAGATCAGGCACAGCGCCGCCCCGACGCACATCCCCACAGGTCTGGGAAGCTTGTGTGCCAGTACAATCAGAAGGAGCAGAAGCCCATAGAAGAAAAGGAGCTGCCAGAGCTCAGGCGCCCCTGTGCGCATACGCCCTGCGGCTCCCCCTCCGGCCAGCCTGCAGAGCAGCTCATAGAACATGAGGATTCCCCGCACCAGCCAGACCACCGGGCGCAGAAGAACCAGCCACTGCGCGCCAAATAAGAGCAGCAGTCCGCCCACAGCTGCCAGAAGGATACAGCCTCCCATCAGAATCCCCATCAGAGGGATCACCGCCAGATTTACCGGCACGGACAGCAGATTCCACTCATAAAAGCTCCCCAGCATGGGCGGCAGGGCAGCCAGGCTGATGCAGAAGCTGGCCCGGAAGCTGTCCGAAAGCCTGCCGCAGAGACGGTATATCCAGCCCTCCCACCCCGTATCAGAGCCGGAGGGAACGCGCCAAAGGGGCTTCATTTTTTCAAATGCGGGAAGCAGGACGGCCGCGCCGAATGCCGCCGAAAAGGATAGAAGGAAACCGGAATCCTCCAGAAAAGCCGGATTTTCCACCAGAAGAAGGGCCGCAGCCACGCTGAGCGCCGTGGCGGTATCGTAGGTTCTTCCAATCAGCCGGGCCGTCAGCAGAAACGCTGACATGATACCTGCCCGCATAGAGGAAGCGGAAAAACCAGTCATGCACAAAAAGGAAAAAAGAAAGAAGCCGGCTCCCATGCAGGAAAGCCTTTTGCCTAAGAAACGGGACAAAAAACCGTATACTCCCATGCCCAGAATGGACACATGCAGCCCTGAGATGGCAAGAATGTGGGAAATTCCGGTGTTTTGATACAGCTCCTTCAGTTCTCTGTCCATCCCCTTTTTCTCTCCCAGAAGCATGGCCTTCACTGCGGAGGCCTCTCTGGCCGGAAGCAGAAGCTCAAGAGCCTGTATCATATGTTCCTTCAATCGATAAAGTCCATGGCGGAAGCGGGAGTATTCCCGGCTCTCGCCTGTTATCACGGCCTGGGTCAGCTCACAGGCATAGCCCTGACGGCCATAGTAACCCGCCGCGTCAAACTCTCCGGGATTGGATGCCTGCCTGAAATGGCGTATCCGTCCCTGAATCCTGATTCTGCTTCCTATATGCGGGAGCAGGGATTCCTCCGACAGGCGGCAGATCAGGCCAATGCCCTCCCCGCCTCCTTCCCGCCCCTTTGCATCCGCAGCCGCAGCTGCCTGCACATACACAAGCCGCTTCCTCTCTCCGTCTGCCGTATCCGTATAGCAGTCCAGATCCGCCACCGTCCCGGCATACTGCGCCCACTCCCCGTCCTCCCTGTCCGGAGCCGGCAGGGGCAGAGGGTGGAGCAGGGTCAGGATGCGAACCGCCGCCGCAAAGGCCAGGGCCGCAGCTGCCAGAGGCCTTCTTGGCTGCAGCCTTTTCGGCTTGAAATGTTTTAGATTAAAATATTTAAGATTGAGATGCTCCAGGCTGAAATGTTTCAGGCCGGAACGCTTCAGATTGATTTTTTTGAGTAAGGAGTTTCTCACTGCCGGGTCACTCCCTTCTGCAGCCTCATGGCAGGGATCCTTCCGGAAGCTTCTCCTGCGGAAGTCTCATCCAAGACTTCTCCGTCCGTCCCGTCCGGCCCTTCCGTCTCCTCCCGGGCTTTTGTTCCCTCCTCCTGCGTCTCTGTCTGTGTTTCCTCAATCTTCGTCAGATCCAGATTTCTCTCATAGATCGTAGCAAGGGGAAAGGTTTCCCGGAAAACCAGATCCGTCTTTCCCTCCACAGCGATCTGCACCTTATTCACGTTTGGCAGCTCCACCAGTGAATTGACGATGGAATAGATCACCACCTCCGCGGTCACATTGTAGATCTGGGTGAGAAATCCTGCGTCAAAGTTCACATAACAGGTTCCATCCTTTACCGTCACTCCCAGTACCTTGGCCGATGGATTCAGCACCGGATATGCCCCCTCCATATCCGGCCCCTTCACCAGACAGTCCAGCACCAGCTTCTCCAGGGAAATATTGCTGTTGTATTCCTTCGTCGTGCTCACAGCCGTCAGCCGGTCTCCGGTCTCGTTGGCAAAATAAAGCTGAAGCGTCACCATCTCGTAGGTGTTGATCTCCTCCCCCGCGTTGTCGATGAAGGTGGCCGCCGTCATAGGCCCCACCACCGCCCCGGACCGGTCGGTGAGCGTCTGGCCGCCCACCGACATGAGCACATGGTTGATTCCATCCACCTGGGTCATCGTCCGCACCAGGGCGGCACGCACCAGCACCTCCGTAGTAGGCGGAAGCTTCCAGTACGCCTCGTCCACATCCAGGTCGAGCTGTCCCTCCTCAATCCGATAGCTGTTGATCTTAAAATCCACTCCCACCGACGCCTTCAGCCCCACATCCTCCGGCGTCTGCTCAAGGGCCTCCAGAAGGGTACGAACCTGTATCTCCTGGGAGTCCTCCTCATCCTGGAGCAGGATTTCCTGCCTGACGATCTTCGTCTCCTCCCGGTTCAGGTAATAAACCGAAAATGTTCTTCCGCTTTCCTCCTCCTCTCCTCCCCTGCAGGCTGAAAGCAACGCGCCCAGCAGGAAAAGAAGGAGGAAGGCCCGGCAGATTTTCCATATTCTTTTCAATTTGTATTCCTCACTGCTTCACATAGGTAAGGGGTATTTTCACGGTAAAACAGGTACCCGCCCCTTCTTCACTGGTTACCCTGATGGAGCCGCGGTGCAAAAGAACGGCATTCCTGGTAATGGACAGCCCCAGCCCCGTGCCCCCGATCTCACGGGAATGGGATTTGTCCACCCGGTAGAAGCGCTCAAAAATATTGTCATAATCCGCCTCCGGAATCCCGATTCCCGAATCGGAAATCTCCACCGTAAAGAACTGGTGGTCCGCATCCAGAAGAACCTTCACCCAGCCGTGCTCCTTATTATATTTGATGGCGTTCTCCACCAGGTTGGTGAAAACCTGGGTGAGCTTCACCTCATCCACCTCCGCGCTCACGGGACGGAGGCTTTCAAACACCACCTCTACATCCCTCTGCCTGGCAATGGGGCGGAGGCGTTTGAGCACCAGCTCGATCAGCGAATTGATATCCACCTGCTCAATGTTCAGGCCTGCCGCCGTTTTGTCCATCTTTACCAGGGAAAGAAGGTCGTTGATGATCTTGTTTTCCCGCTCGATCTCATCGCCGATGTCGTGCATGAATTCCTGATACAGCTCAATAGGGGCATTCTCCATCTGCATCAGGGAATCCGCCAGCACCTTCATGGAGGTGAGCGGCGTTTTCAGCTCGTGGGAGACGTTGGAGGCAAATTCCTGCCGGGAATCGTCCACCGCCTTCATCCTCCCGATCAGCTGATTGAAGGCGTCCACGATGTGCTCCGTCTCCAGATAATCCTTCACGCATACCGGCTCGTCCGTAAAGCCGTCTTTGACCTCGTTGATGGCCTGCGTCACCCGGTTGAAGGGGCGGATCAGAATGCCGGACACACCGATGGATATGCCGAAAATACAGATCACCACCACGATCTCGATAATCAGAGCCTTCCGGTCCAGAAGCTCCATAGTGGCCGCAATGCTGTCCGTGGATACGCTGGCCAGCATCACCCCCAGCACCCTTTCGCCCTCCTTTGCTGTATGGGCCGGCGTACCGCCGGGCGCTGCTGTGCCCGTCTGGGATGCTGTGCCCCCCTGCGCTGCCATGCCCTCTCCCGCCGGCACGCCTCCCTGCGCCCCTCCATCCTGAAGCGTCGCGCCGCTTCGGACCACTGCGCTGTCCGGAAGCTCGGCAATGGGAATGGTCATCTCTATGTAACCGTTTTTTTCATCATATCTGGTGGTATCCTGCCCCTTAAAGCAGCGGATTACCTCCTCTGAAATGATGGTTTTTCCTTCGCTGATACCGTAGGTATCCTTCACCACATGGAAATTGTCGTTGATGATGAGCACACGCCCGTCATACAGATTGGACATCTGCTCCAGCTCCGCATTGATCGCTTCGTTGGAGGGGTCCCTCAGATAATTATTGTTCAAAAGATGGTTGGCAATGATCTTAAACTGGGTCTGCGTATCCGATGTGCGCAGGGAAACGGCCCGCTCCTCATAGCTGTGCAGAATCCCCGCACGTATCACGGCGCTGGGCACGATCCCCATAACGAGCAGGAGGAGGAAGATATAGAATCTCATGCTTCTCAAGCCAGGTATTTTCTCCAGAAACGCTTTCAGACGGTTTGCCATTTTCCCTCACATTCTCCTGCCCCGCAGCTTACCGGGAATCAGGCTCTGAAAAAATAGCCGACTCCCCATTTCGTATGCACATATTTGGGTTCACTGGGGTTGTTTTCAATCTTCTCGCGCAGTCTGCGGATGTGTACATCCACGGTGCGCACATCTCCGGGATAATCGCTTCCCCACACCAGCTTCAGCAGATTTTCCCTGCCGTAGACCTTGTTGGGATGCAGGGCAAGAAGCTCCAGCACATCAAATTCCTTTGCCGTCAGGTTCACTTCCCTGCCTGCAATGGTTACCCTCCTGCTCTCGCGGTCCAGCTTCAGTTCCCCGCTCTCCACCGTCTTGGGGGAGGAAGGAGCCTGATCCCTGACGCCTGTGCGGCGCATGATGGCCTTGATCCTGGCCTTCACCTCCAGGATGTTGAAGGGCTTGGTGATATAATCATCCGCCCCGTACTCCAGGCCCATGATCTTATCCATATCGTTATCCTTGGCGGTGAGCATGACAATGGGGACGTTGGAAAATTCCCTGATCTGCTGGCAGACCTCCAGTCCCGTCAGCTTCGGCAGCATAATATCCAGAAGGATAATATCGAATTCCGAATTCCGGGCGGCCTCCAGGGCCTCCTCACCGTCGTAGGCGCAGGTCACTTCCATGCCGTCCTGCTCCAGGCTGAACCGGATTCCCTTTACGATCAGCTTCTCATCATCCACAACCAATACCCGCTTTGCCATGTCTCCTCCACTCATCCATGTTTTATTTTCATCCCACCCCGCACCGTATCCTGCGGACGCAGAGGGTAATCTGCTGCCTGGTACATCCTCAGACGGTGATCCTTTCCTTCAGTTTGGCAAAGCTGCCCTCCTTGATCCCGTCCACCTTCATGATGTCCTCTATAGCTCCAAACGCCCCGTGAGCCTGTCTGTACGCCAGAATGGCCGCCGCCCGCGTCTCTCCCACGCCGGGCAGGGTCATCAGCTCCTCCGCCGACGCCGTGTTGATGTTCACAAGGCCGGAAGCAGCTTCAGAGGGCGGGCCGCCCGGGGCGCTCCCGCCCGCCGTCCGCACTCCGTCTCCAAATCCAGCCGTGCCCTGTGCCGGAAACCCGGACTGTCCGTCCGCCAGAGCCGGGCCCTGCCCCGCCTCCGATACCAGGCCGTCAGCCTCCTCCCGGGTTAATATCACAAGCTGTATGCCGTCCTGAAGCAAAGCGGCCTGATTGACCAGCTCCTCCGCCGCTCCTTCTCCAAAGCCCCCCGCGGCTTCCACCGCATCGCAGACCCGGCTTCCCTCCGGCAGGGTATAAACTCCCGGTATTCTCACCGCGCCGCAGATATGTACTGCCAGGGAAGGCTCCTGATTCTCTGTACCGGATGGCGCAGCTACAGCGCCGTGGGACGGATCGCCGTCAGAGGCTGCTCCCGCAGCATTTTCTGACGCTGCGCCCGGCACTGCCGGGCTTTTTCCCCAGGCAGGCTCCGTGGCGGAAGCATCCTCCGGGATACTGCCCTGCGGCATACTTCCCTGCTCAGCCACACTCTGTACAGGTGCATTCTGCGCAGGCGCATTATGCGCCGCATCTCCCGTCAGCTCCAGAATCTCCTTCTCCCCGGAGCAGCCGTTAAACAGTAAAAGAAAGACCAGTACCAGAAACAGTACCGGATTGTATCCTTTTCCATATGCCATTTTTAACTCCTTTCCATGCGCTTCACATGAAAAGGCCCCGTGTACTGCTGTCATTTTATTGTATGCTAATTCAGAGCAATTTACAAGGGATTTTTTATTTCCACTTAAAAATCACGATCCCCGCAATGGCTGCTCCCATACCGATGGCTTTTCTCCACTCCCAGCCCGCTTTTTCCACGCCGAACAGGCCGAAAAGCTCAATGAGATAGGCCACAAGGAGCTGGGCTGACACGATCAGCATGACTGCCCGGGCAGGCCCCAGCATTTCCATACCTTTGATTACGGTGTAGGTGATGAATGCGCCGATTGCGCCGCCCAGGAGCATGTACCTGGGCTGAACCTGGAACACGCCCGTCAGGGAGCTTCTGTCGGTAAAAGCCCAGGCCAGAAGGCAGACCAGCAGCGCGGTGAACTGGACAAAGCAGTTGGCCGCCCAGATACTGCTGGATTTGGTGACCTGGGTGTTGAAAACGCCCTGAACGCTCATCAGCGCGCCTGAGATTATGGCGATAAAGAATCCTATCATAAATAAAAACCTCCCGGATAGAATGAAAGTGCCCCGGAGCGCGTTTGAATCGTCAATTTCTCCGTCCCCCCTTCGGGACGCGCTCTGTCCTTCTTCATTCTATCCAGGAGAAACCGGAATTATTCATGTCAGAACGATTCCTGCCGGTTCAGCCATATCAGCCGGCGCAGTCTGCCCGCCGTCCGCAAAAGAAGGCTGACCTGCCAGACTGTTCAGTCCTCTCCTCAGTCCGTATTTTCCACGGTTTCCGTCTCCTCCTCCGGAGGCTCTATATACTCCTCCGTCACAGGCTCTCCTTTTATCTGGGTCAGGATCTGCTCCGACAGAGCCTGAAGGGTGGCCGATACTTCCTCTCCCTCCCAGATTCTGGTGAAGGCGATCTCCATCTGCACCCAGTAGTTGCTGGCCGCCATCATCTTGGGGATAGGAACAGAATCCGCATATTCCCGGGCAAAGGCCTCCTCCTGGGGAACGGAATATTCCGCCCGGCTGCAGGAAGGGATCTTTCCCGTCTCCGCAAACAGCTCTCCCGCCGCTTCACCTGTGAGATAGCGGGCAAAACGGTTGGCCATTTCCTTTTTCTCACTGTATCCGTTCACCACCACCGTGCTGGTAACGGATAAGCTGCGGGTGGAAAGCTCCTCATTGATGTCGGGTACATTCGTCACCCCATATTCATAAGGGAACTCCCCGTTCCGCTTCGCCTCCTCCAGCCTTGCGAGCACATCGGTGGTAGCCACAGTGAATACCAGTTTTCCCTCCAGGAACTCATTTACTACAGAATTGTAGTCAACCTCGTCAGGAGCAATGGAAAAAAACTGATTCAGCTCCTGATAGGCGGTCAGACATTTGATGGCATCCATATTGTAAATGTCTATTTTTTCCGTGTCGTCTCCGTTCACGCCGCCCACATCAATATAATTGCCTGCAAAAAAGTAGTTATAGAAAATATCCGACACATCCCACTTGAACACGGCTTCCACCTGCTCCGGGGCATTGTAGCTGTCCGCAAAGGCCAGGATGTGGTCGATGGTGGAGGGAATCATGGCCTGGGCCCGCTCCCGCACCTGGTTTTCATCCTCCCAGGGGGCCTGAGAAGCCGTCTCCCCGGAATCCCGGACAGGTTCTGCGGACGGTTCCCCGTTCTCCTCCAGGGCGGCCATGGCGGCCTGCCCCTCCAGAGCGTCAGCCTCCGCCTCCATGGCGCTTCGGGCCAGATCTTCCATATACGTCTGGTTGTAAATCAGTGCGCTGGTCTCAAAGTAAAACGGGTAGCCCGCCACTTTTCCTTTGCAGGTGACCGCATTTACCGCCTGCTGCGGAAAATTGTCCGCGCTGACAAAGCCTTCATCGTCCACCGGGCAGGCCAGTCCTGCCAGCCAGGCCTTTTCCAGGCTGTCGTTCCCTATGATGTACAGATCCGGGTACATGTTGGTGGACAGGGATTCCTGATTGATCTGTTCCAGATACTCCAGGCCGCTCACCAGCCTGGGGATCACGCGGACATCCTCTTTTTCTGAAAAATCCAGCGACGCAGCCGCCAGATAGTCCGTCAGCGCCTCATCCGTGTACCACAGATTCAGCGTTGGCCGGTTGACCAGGGCATTGTCCGGGATCCTATTAAGCCCCATCAGGCGGTCGCTTCCAATCCCTACCCCCAGAACCGTTCCCGCCGCGATCAGCAGAACCGCCAAAGCGGATATTTTTTTCCAGTGCTTCATCCTATCTCCATTCCGGAGCGTAAGCGGCAGGGGCGCGTCTGCCATCAAAGCCATTTGTGACGCTCCGGCACAAATAGCCGTGTGACAAATAAGCCGTCAGGCTTATTTGTCACACTCCCTTCTCCTGTTCGTCCAGGCAGGCCGTCAGAATCTCCATCATCTCATCCACATGCTCTCTGGTGATGACAAGGGGAGGGACGAAACGGATCACGTCCGCGCCCGCATTGATGAGGATCAGTCCCTTGTCCAGGGCACGGCTGATGATTTCCCTCACCGGAATGGTAAAGGCAAGGCCGCGCATCAGGCCCTCTCCCCGGCCCTCCCTGATAAAATCGTATCTCTGCGCCAGCCCGTCCAGCTTTTCTCCCAGGTACGCGCCCACAGACTTCACGTTTTCCAGTATATTTTCATTTTCAAAAAGCTCCAGAACCTTGCTCACAGCGGCGCAGGCCAGAGGATTCCCGCCGTAGGTAGTACCGTGGTCCCCCGCCTCCAGAGAATTGGCTCCCACCTTCTCCGTCATCAGAAAGGCTCCCACGGGAACGCCGCAGCCAAGGGCCTTGGCCGTGGTCATGATGTCCGGCTTCACGCCGAAACGCTGCCAGGCGTACATGGAGCCGCACCGTCCCATACCGCACTGGATCTCGTCCAGGATAAGGAGAATATCTCTCTCGTCACAGAGAGCACGCACCCTGGCCAGAAATTCCCTGTCCGCAGGGAAAATCCCTCCCTCGCCCTGGACGGTTTCCAGGATGATGGCGCAGGTGCGCTCCGTCACCTGAGCAAGCACGCTGTCAAAATCGTTCAGCTCCGCAAACCGGATATGGCCGATCATAGGCTCAAAGGCCTCCCTGTAATGGGGATTTCCCGTCACAGACAATGCTCCGAAGGTTCTTCCGTGGAAGGAATGATTCATGGCGATAATCTCATGATCGGTACGCCCATCCTTCCTCCAGGCATATTTTCTGGCGGCCTTCAGAGCCCCCTCCACCGCCTCCGCGCCGCTGTTGGTAAAAAATACCCGGTCCATGCCGGACACTTCTTTCAGCTTCTCCGCCGCCTGGATGGCGGGCACATTATAATAGTAGTTGGAGGTGTGGATCAGCTTATCGATCTGCGCTTTCAGAGCGTCGTTATATTCCTTATTGTTGTAACCCAGCGCAAACACGGCGATCCCGGACACGAAATCCAGGTACTTTTTTCCGTCCGTGTCGTAAAGATACACCCCGTCCCCACGATCCAGCACGATCTGGTAACGGTTGTAGGTGTGTAACAGGGCAGCCTCCGCCTCCTCAATATACTTTTCCATGCTATGGCTCATGTTCTTCTTTCCCTTCCGCCGCATATACGGCATTTCCTAAAAGAGAAGCTGTGCGTCGGCGCAGATTTCGGAGCAAAAGCGCCTGACTCCTTCGTTCCTCATTCTTCGTCCGGTACGATTGCCGTTCCGATCCCTTCGTTGGTGAAAATCTCCAAAAGCAGGCAGTGGGGGATACGGCCATCCAGGATATGGACACGGTTTACACCGTTCCTGATCGCGGAGGTACAGTTGTTCAGCTTGGGCAGCATCCCCCCGCCGATCACGCCTCCCCGGATCAGCTCCTCCGCCGCTCCTGCGGTGAGGCGGGAGATGAAGGAGGATTTGTCGTTAATATCCCGGTACAGCCCTTCAATATCGGTGAGGAAAACCAGCTTGTCCGCACCCACTGCCCTGGCAATGGCGCAGGCTGCATCGTCCGCATTGATATTGTAGGTCTGAAAATCGCCGCCCAGGCCGATGGGCGCCACAATGGGAAGGAAATCCTTTTCCAGAAGGTCGTAGATCACCTTGGGATCCACCGCCTTCACGTCCCCGACAAAGCCAATATCCTGGCCGTCCGCATATTTTTTATCCACTCTCAAAAGGCCGCCGTCCTTACCGCTGATGCCCACGGCCTTCACGCCCAGCTCCTCCACCATGGTCACCAGGTTCTTGTTGACTCTCCCCAGAACCATCTCGGCAATCTCCATGGTCTCCTCATCCGTCACACGCAGGCCGTTCACAAAGCGGGCCTCCTTGCCCACCTTGCCCACCCACTTGCTGATGGCCTTGCCGCCGCCGTGCACGATGATGGGTTTAAAACCAACCAGCTTCAGGAGGGTGACGTCCTGAATCACATTCCTCTGCAGCTCCTCATTGCTCATGGCGCTTCCGCCGTATTTTACCACAATGATTTTACGGTTGAACTTCTGTATATAGGGCAGGGCCTCCACCAGCACCGAAGCCTTCTGCATTACCTGATTCATTTCTCTTTGTTCCACTGTTACCTCCTTGCCGGAGCGTAAGCGACAGGGCGACGAGAAAGTGCGAATGCGGTTTCTTGTCTGCCATCAACAGTTTTGTGACGCTCCGGCGCAAAACTGTCAGCCTGAAAATAAGCCATCAGGCTTATTTTCAGGCAAGCCTCCATTCTCATTCTGCTGCGCTCTACGAACGGTAGTCCGCGTTGATTTTCACATAGTCATAGGTCAGGTCGCAGCCCCAGGCGGCGGCCTCGGCATCGCCCATCTTCATATCCACCAGCACGGTCACCTCCGGGCAGGAAAGGATCTTCGTCGCCTCCTCCTCACTGTAATCGGCGGCGCAGCCATCCCTGTAGATCTGGATTCTCCCGGCAGCGCTTTCAAAGAACAGCTCGATCTTTTCAGGATCAAAGGAAGCGCCTGAATAGCCCAGGGCGCACAGGATACGGCCCCAGTTGGCGTCGTGGCCAAAGATAGCCGCCTTCGTGAGACTGGAGCAGATCACCGCTTTGGCCAGGGTTCTGGCGTCCTCCCTGGTGGCTGCGTGGATCACTTTGGTCTCAAACAGGGCGGTGGCTCCCTCTCCGTCCCCGGCCATCATTTTGGCCAGGGTAATGCTGACCTCATGGAGCGCCTGGCAGAACAGACGGTAGTCCTCATTTTTTTCCGTGATCTGAGGATTTCCGGCCTGACCGTTTGCCAGCACCACCAGGGTGTCATTGGTGGAGGTATCCCCATCCACGGAGATCATGTTGAAGGTATCCACCACGTCCTCACTCAGGGCCTCCTGCAGAAGCGGCCTGCTGATGGCCGCGTCCGTGGTGATAAAGCCCAGCATGGTGCACATGTTGGGATGGATCATGCCGCTTCCCTTGGCCATGCCGCCCACAGTCACCTTTTTCCCGGAAAGCTCGATGGTCACGGCGGTCTGTTTGGGCCTGGTGTCGGTGGTCATGATGGCATGTGCCGCCTGGTCACCGGCCTCCTGAGTATCCTTCAGCCCGGCGGCCAGCGCCTTTACCCCTGCGGTAATCCGATCCATGGGAAGCTGCATGCCGATCACTCCGGTGGACGCCACCAGAACCGCATCCTCCGGGATGTTAAGGGCCTGGGCAGCCGTCTGTGCGGTCTCCTTACAGTAATCGTATCCCTGCTTCCCGGTGCAGGCATTTGCAATACCGGAATTGACCACCACCGCCTGAATGAAGGGGGAATGGTACACCAGCTCACGATCCCAGGTGACGGGCGCAGCCTTCACCACATTGCTGGTAAAGACGCCCGCCGCCGTGCAGGGAACGGCGCTGTACACCATTGCCATATCCTTTCTGTCCTTATATTTGATCCCGGCCTCCACGCCTGCCGCCAGGAATCCCCTTGCCGCGGTCACCCCGCCTGAAATATGTTCCATTTTTACCTCCTTGCCGGAGTGTCCTTTGCTCCGGCCGCGACGAGAAAACACGCATGTGGTTTCTCGTCTGCGATCACTACAGTTTTGTGTCGCTCCGGCACAAAACTGCTGCTTGAAAATATGCCATCAGGTTTATTTTCAAGCACGCCTCCTTGCCGAGCGTCCTTTGCTTCGGCCCGCGTCACTCGTTGAAACGCTCTATGTTCTTTTCATTCAATGTAAAGTCATAGTAGTTCAGGTCTTCCCTCTTTGTCCAGCCGATGCAGCACCAGAAAGCGTTTCCCACATCGTTTCTGGTAAAAGCGATCAGGCTCACCTTGCTGATGCCCTCCTGCTTCAGCGCAGTCATGGCCTGTACCACCATCGCTTTCCCGATGCCGCGCATCCGGTAATCCGGATCCACGCACACATGGTACATGCAGCCCCTTCTGCCGTCATGCCCGCACAGGATCGCGCCCACCACCCTGCCGTCCTCCACGGCCACCACGCTGGTGGAAGGATTTCTTAACAGGAACCGGGCCACTCCTTCTCTGGAATCATCGATGCTCCTGATGGAAAAGCCCCTGATTCTGTGCCAAAGGGCGCTCACCTCTTCATAATCCTCTATTGTCATGGTGCGTATCATATCTGAATCTTTACCTCACATTTCATATTCCAGCTGTCTGTCATAGGGTTCTGCCTCCACATGCTCCTGTATAGGCTCCAGGGCGTCCACGCAGCCCATCCTGGCATAAAAGGCCTGCGTCTCCACAGCGGAATGGGAGGAGATATACAGCTTCTGCCCGCCCTTCTGTCCTGCCCAGCCTGCGGCCAGACGGAACAGATTGGTTCCAATCCCGCAGCCTCTCATTTCACTGGACACATGAAGGCAGCTCAGATCCATGTACTGCCCGCGGCTTCCCACAGGAGCCGCTTCCACGGAAGCAAAACCCTTCAGCACGCCGTCCACGAAAGCGCCGCAGACGAACCCGCCTGTACGCACCGTCCTGCGCAGACATTCAATCAGGAACTCATAGTCCTCCCCGCTCCACTCGTCGATAAACGGATCATGCCTCACAGCCCACTCTCCATCCACCCTGCGCAGCACCTCATCCACCACCTGACGGCGGTGAAAATCCGCAAAAAGGGAGCGCCTGACCTGCTCCTCCCCCAGCCTTATATATTCTGCCATACTCACCTCCTGCCGGAGCGCCTTTTGCTCCGGCCGCGATGAGAAAGCACGCATGTGATTTCTCATCTGCGATCCCCACAGTTTTGTGACGATCCGGCACAAAACTGTTGCTTGAACATAAGCCATCAGGATTATGTTCAAGCCGGCCTCCTGCCGGAGCGTCCTTTGCTCCGGCCGCGATGAGAAAACACGTATGTGGTTTCTCATCTGCGATTGAATCAGGGGAACATGGGAACCAGGTTCAGCCCCATATCCTCCGGCAGGCCGAACATCAGATTCATATTCTGCACCGCCTGCCCTGCCGCTCCTTTCACCAGATTGTCCATGGCTCCCATCATGATGATGCGGCCAGTGCGGGGATCAAGCTTAAAATTCACGTCCACATAGTTGCTGCCCTCCACCCATTTGGTCTCAGGACAGACGTTCTTCTCCAGCACGCGGACGAATTTTTCCTTTTCATAATACTTATCATAAGCGGCGCGCACCGTCTCCCAGGAGGGCAGCATGCCCTTGTCATCCTTTTTCAGGGAAGCGTAGGCCGTGATCAGGATCCCTCTGTTCATGGGAACCAGATGGGGGGTGAAATTCAAAAGTACCTTTTCTCCCGCCGCATAGCCCAGCTGCTCCTCGATCTCCGGGGTATGCCTGTGTCCGGCCACACCGTAGGCCTTGATGTTTTCATTCACCTCACAGAACAGGTTGTCCACCTTGGCTCCCCGCCCTGCGCCGGAGGTTCCGCTCTTGGCGTCGATGATGATGGTGGAGGGATCGATCAGCCCTTCCTTTAATAAGGGATAGATAGACAGCGTGGAGCAGGTGGGATAACAGCCCGGATTGGCCACCAGGCGCGCCTTCTTCACGTCCTCCCTGTTGATCTCGCACAGGCCGTACACCGCTTCCTTTATATAGGAAGGAGCCTGGTGCTTCAGCCCGTACCACTCCTCATAGACCGCCACGTCCTTTATCCTGAAATCGGCGCTCAGGTCGATGATCTTTGCGCTGGAAAGAATCTCCTCCGTCACCAGGGAAGCGCACAGCCCCTGGGGCGTTGCGGTAAAAATCACGTCAGCCTGCGCAGCCAGCTCTTCCATATTATCATCCAGGCATTTGGCGTCCACCAGCCTGAACATGTTCCTGTATACGTCCGAATACTTCTTATCAATATAGCTTCTGGAGCCGTACCAGACGATCTCCGCCTGGGGATGGCCCAGAAGGAGTCTCACCAGTTCTCCTCCGGCATAGCCTGTTGAACCGATAATTCCTACTTTCATTGCTTTCCTCCTAATCATATGGTCTGCGGCGCGTGCCGGTTGTTCAGAGCACGCACCAGGAACAGTTACAGTATAAGCTTTCAGATTGGCGGTGACAACACCCTTTTTGCTTTTGAGGGGCGGGACGGCAGGAAAGTGGGGGAATGGGGCCATCTGCGCCCTGAGACGGCCCGTGCAGCGAATCCTGCCGCAGCCGCCGTCCCAGGGCACAGATGGCCGCGTTACATTTCTGCTGTGCCCGAACCTGCAAAAGCTGATAGTGGTATACAGTTATGATTCCTGCATGATTATACAGCCTTTTTGTATATTATGCAATAACTTTTTATAAATATGCAGAGTTTTAAGAAGGGGTGCAATATATCTCCTATATATAAGGATGTGTCCGTGCAAAAGAATGCACGCCCACGCGGAACGGGACAGATACGCTGTGTGGCTGAGTTTTTACAGGAAAATCAGCAAATTTCCAGTGGGTTTCCCAGGAAACGGGGCTTATCAAAATGGATGGGACAGGAAAAATGGGGCAGGAAAATTATTTTGCTCCCGCTTCGTTTTTGTACTTGCACTCTGCGATGTTTTGTTGTATATTAATGCAAGAACGGAGCAGGGATGAAAAAGCGGAATGATTCTTCGGCGCTTTTCATCATCAGCAGTTCAGACCGCTGGAGCCGGACTGCTGTTTTCATCGCTCTGAAATCACAAAAATGTATTTGGATGCCGGCAGCTCCGGCAGGAAAGAGGAATTTAAGATGAAGGAAAAAGTAATTCTCGCCTATTCAGGCGGACTGGACACTACGGCTATCATTCCCTGGCTGAAGGAAAATTTTGATTATGAAGTTGTCTGCGTGTGCATCGACTGCGGGCAGGCCGAGGAGCTGGACGGACTGGAGGAGCGGGCCAAGTTCTGCGGGGCCTCCAAGCTGTATGTGCTGGATGTGATCGACGAGTTCTGCGATGAGTATGTGATGCCCTGCGTGAAGGCCCATGCCGTTTATGAGAACAAGTATCTGCTGGGAACCTCCATGGCAAGGCCGCTGATCGCCAAGAAGCTGGTGGAGATCGCCCGGAAGGAGGGTGCGTCCGCCATCTGCCACGGTGCAACCGGAAAGGGCAACGACCAGATCCGTTTCGAGCTGGGAATCAAGGCCCTGGCCCCCGATATTAAGATTATTGCCGCATGGAGAAGTGATAAGTGGAACATGGATTCCCGTGAATCCGAGATTGCATACTGCAAGGCTCACGGTATTGACCTTCCTTTCTCCGCCGATTCCAGCTACAGCCGCGACCGGAACCTGTGGCACATCAGTCATGAGGGCCTGGAGCTGGAGGATCCTGCCTGCGAGCCCAGCTACGACCATCTTCTGGTTCTGGGAACCACCCCTGAGAAGGCTCCCGACGAGGGCGAATATGTGACCATCACCTTTGAAAAGGGAACCCCTGTTGCCGTAAACGGCGAGAAGATGAAGGTTTCCGATGTAATCCGCAGGCTGAATGCCCTGGGAGGCAAGCACGGTATCGGCATCGTGGACATCGTGGAGAACCGTGTGGTTGGCATGAAGTCCAGAGGCGTATATGAGACTCCCGGCGGCACTATCCTGTATGAGGCGCACCAGCAGCTGGAGGAGCTGATCCTGGATCGGGAGACCACCACCGTGAAAATGGATATGGGCAACAAGTTCGCTCAGATCGTATACGAGGGCAAATGGTTCACGCCTCTGCGCGAGGCCGTTCAGGCTTTTGTGGAGAGCACCCAGGAATACGTGACCGGTGAGGTAAAGTTCAAGCTGTATAAGGGCAACATCATCAAGGCAGGCACCACCTCCCCCTACTCCCTGTACAACGAATCCATCGCCTCCTTCACCACCGGAGAGCTGTACGACCATCACGATGCAGAGGGCTTTATCAACCTGTTCGGCCTGTCCAGCAAGGTACGCGCCATGAAGCACCTGATTCATGAGTAAAAGTCATGAATGTTATTTTCATTCTGGTTTTGTATGTTATAATAGTGAATATAGCGGGCTTTGCCGAAATGGGCATCGATAAGCGGCGCGCCAGGAAGGGAGCCTTCCGCATACCGGAGGCCAACCTTTTCCTCACCGCCATTATCGGCGGAAGCATCGGATGCTGGGCGGGGATGTACGTTTTCCGCCACAAGACCCTTCATCCGCGTTTTGTAATCGGTATGCCTGCCATACTGTTGATCCAGCTGGCGGCAGCGGCATATCTTCTGTTCGCCGCGCCGGTCCAGTTCACTCTCATGTAGCAGAACAGCTCGGCCCTGCCGGTTTGACGGCTTTGGCATGTCTGCATGCTTTTGACCGTTCGTGCCGGCAGGGACACGGCTTACCACACAGCCGGAAAAGGAGGAAGGCAGGATGCATCTTGCGATATGCGATGACAACATTGCGGACAGAAAGCAGATGGAACGTCTGCTTGGAAGAGAATCCCTGAAAAGAAAGGACACCACTGGGGTGTTCTACGTGGATTCCTTTGGAAACAAAAACGCAGTTCTCACCACTCCCATGATCTACGATGGGCTTTTCATGGATATGACCGAGGATGGAAATGATGCGGTGGAGATTGCCAATCTGCTTCGCGCAGACGGCAGCGGCCTGCCCATCATTTTCTGCTGTTCCAAAATCGATTACAGAAAGGCCGGTAATCTGCCGGACAACTGCTTTTTTCTGGACAAGCCCATCCAGACGGACGAGCTGGCGGCCATGTGTGACCGGCTCCAGTCCTTCATTGACGGCCGGGAGAAAAAAATGGAATTCCGCACGGACACGGAGGCCTTCTATCTGACGGAGGAGGAGGTGGCCTACGCCTACCCGGAAAGCCGCACCGTCCATGTGGCGCTGGTCGATGGAACCGTAAAGGAGCCTGTCACCTCCATGCTGAATTTCTGTTCCATGTTCGGCTTCGATGTGGACTACACCAACCGCGGCATCAGCAAATTAGATCTTGGGTTTATCCGGATCAGCGAATCAGCCATCATCGCCATGATCGGGGCCTCTGCCCTGGTGAATCTGAAATGCGTGGAAAAGGTGGGGTTCGCCCACATGCTGATGCAGGACGGTACCAAAATCAAAATTTCCCCTTCTTCCCGGAAGCTGCTGAAGCAGGCCGTAGAGGAAGCGAAGGAGCTTTAAAAAAATGTGCGCCTTGACGCACACCCCCGCCTGGCGGCAATGGCGCCAGGCAATATCTGCCTCCCGCGCGAGTGCGCATCCACAGCGGAGCATCCTTTTTTATGCAATAGGAAAAGGAACCTTCCTAATTGTAAAAAAGGCCGGGGAAGCTGTCTGAAAAGCTTCCTCAGCCTTTTTTTCTTATGCCTTTTCTCATACGGCGATGATAATGCCCCCGTCATTGGCATACATGCTGCTGATCCCTGCAGTGTCCAGAATCAATGTGTCGGCAAAGGAGGCTTTTTCCAGTATCTGATCCCGCACCTTTTCCGCCTTTTCCCGGTTGTTGCAGTGGGTAATCACCAGACGCTTCTTTTCCGGCTCACGGGTTTCCTCCACCACGGCGGAAACCAGCCTGGCCAGCGCTTTTTTCAGTCCCACAGCCTGGCCCAGCTGGGTAATCGTCCCCTCCGGCGTAGCTCCCATCACAGGCTTGATGTTCAGCGTGGAGGCCACCAGGGCTTTTACTCCGGAAAGGCGTCCGTTCTTCCTCAGCGTTTCCAGATTGTTCAGCACGAAAAAGGTGTTCATTTCATCCCGGAAGTATTCCAGCTCCTTCCTGATCTCCTCAAAGGCAAGCCCCCTCTCCTCCAGCTCCATGGCCTTCAGCGCGATCTGGGTCTCCCCGCAGGAGGCGGATCTGGAATCGATCACCAGAATCCTCTTATCCTCTCCATACTTCTCCTCATACAGGCTCTTTCCCAGCACGGCGCTGTTGTGGCTTCCGCTGAGCTGGGCGGACAGCGTCACCACGTAGATGTGCTCCGCATCGTTCTCGAAGCTTTGACGGTATCTCTCCGGGGAGGGACAGGAGGATCTGGGGCAGGAGGGGCACTCCGCCACCCTTTTCAGGAATTCCGCCTGGTTAAAATTCTCATCATCCGCAATGTGCCATTCTCCCACCTCCAGGCCCAGGGGGATGATCTCAAACCGGGGATCTTTTTTCAGGTTCTCTGGCAGCTCACAGCAGCTGTCCACTACAATCTTATATCTCATGGGATTCCTCCGACTTTATTTGCCACAGTTCATTCACTTTTTTATCTCTGCGAAATGTGGTTTTCATTACCACTTATACTAACACTGTTTATTATGTCTTGTAAAGAAGAAATATCAAAAACATTCATAGCTTTTTTTCAGGGAATCCGTTACAATGGAATGGGATGAATGGTTCTGGCCTGTTTGGATTCGTTCTAAACTGCCCGGCCTGAATGGAAAGGAAGAAATAGTATGGTAGCTTTGGGTATCAAGGATGTGAAGCACTTCATGGGGAAGCTGTTGGGATCGGATCTGCTGGATTCCTTTCTCCTGGAGGAGGCGGCGGTGCATACCTATAATACGTTTGTGATCGACGGACGGATGAACCGGGATTTCTACAGCGAGGAGGAATGGAATGAGCCCGAAATCCGGCCCTATGAATTCTCGGAGTGGAAAAAAATGAGAGGGATCCTGTTCGAGCTGATCAAGGGCAGAAAAACACCCGTATCCTTCCGTTTTGTTCTCCATCTGATGCCTCAGTTCGTGGAAGGCGTGGTGAAAAAAGCGGATTCCGGTGTCACTCCAGATCAGATAAAGGCTCTGGTGCTCACCTGTAAATATGAGGAGGGGACGCTGAGGCTGCTGACAGGGACGGCCTTCCACACCTTTGTGATGGACAAAAGCGTGGAAGCGGTCTGGGATCGGACCATGAAAACCTTTCTGGATCGGAAGGATGTGGAATATGAGGAGCTATGAGGCTGAGGTTCCCTGCCTGTCTCTCACGGAGGAGGAACGCCGGAGCGGCTGCAGCTTCGTGCATCAGTTCAGCATACGGGATACCTACTGTCTGCACAGCCATACCTTTTACGAATTTTTCCTCATCAG
Source organism: uncultured Eisenbergiella sp. (assembly GCA_963559585.1). Lineage (GTDB taxonomy): Bacteria > Bacillota > Clostridia > Lachnospirales > Lachnospiraceae > Eisenbergiella. The sequence continues at coordinate 25,223 of CAUWLJ010000047.1, forward strand.
CAGGGGAAAAGGAATCCACCGGATAAACGGAAGCTCCACTCTGCTGTCGGAGGGCTCCTTCGTCCTGGTGCGCCCCTCGGACACCCACTGCTACGATTTTCTGAACCAGTATGATCTGGAGCTGATCAATATTCCCTTTCTGCCCGTACATTTTGAGCGCATCTGCCGCCTGTTCGACTGCTCTCCCTCTTTCTGGGAACGGCCCGCGCTCTGCCCCCAGGTGGAGCTTGCCGGAAACCAGCTGGCTGAGACACGCTCCCGTCTCCTTCAGATCGGCCAGATGGAAAGCGGAGTCCGCCGCCGCCAGTACCTGCTGTCGGTGCTCCCTTCTTTTCTCTACCCCTTCCTGGCGGTCTGGGAACAGAATCCTTCCGACGGCAGCGCCCTGCATCAGGGAAAGCCCTTTCCGGCCTGGCTCTCCGATCTGCTTTCCCGGATGGAAATAAGGGAAAACTACGTGGAGGGCCTGCCCCGGATGATCGCCCTGTCCCACATGTCCCAGGAGTACCTGACCCGTTCCTTCCGGAAATGGCTGCACATGTCTCCCACCGAATTTATCAACGCCAGACGGATGGAGCTTGCAGCCTCCCTGCTTCTGGAGGCTGAGCTCTCCGTCCTTGAAGTGTGCCAGGAGTGCGGCTTCCGGAATCTAAGCTATTTTTACCGCATATTCCGGGAACAGTATGGCTGCGCTCCCGGAAAATTTGGCAAAAAGGAGGAAACTGACGTATGACCGGATTTTCTCACCCTGTACACAAAAAACGGATCTGTATTGGCGGCGTCCTTATGGCGGTTGTTCTGGCCATCCTGGGCACAGGCATTTGGCTGTACCGTGACAGCCACAGAGATTACTCTGCCCACATGGCATTTGGCTGTGACGCCCTCCGCTATGAACAGAAAACGGGAACCGGCTTTCTTTCCGTCCGCAGCAGCGCCGCCGGACAGGAAAAAGAGCTTCGGATCCGGGTGGAAGATTCCACACTGCAGAAACGCCTGTCGGAAATGGATCTGAAAAATATCATAGGCGTTTCTGCAACGCTCACCATCCCGTTTGAAACACTCCGGTCGCTGCATATGGATGCGGAGCAGATCGATCCCTTCGCGGTTCTGAACAGCGAATCCCTCGCTGAGGGACTGGTTCTTGTGGATGTTCATGAGAAATGATTTTGACAGCGCTCTGACAATTTTGCAGATTTAAGGCACTGTTGTGCCTGTTCATATCTGTATTTGGAAAGCTCTGCCTCAGTTTTATCCATATAAGTCTCCCCTTCCTTAACACATTCTGATAAAATGGCAATATACCCAACCGTTCTTCAAAGGACTGTCTGTCTACCAACAGCAGTGAAGATTCCTGTTTACAGTCCGTTCAGCTTACCGCTGCCCGATCCAGTCCGCCCTGCTATTTTACCGGCAAATGAGTATTGTTACTGCATTACCAGTGACAGTTCTATTTCATCATCGTCCACCGCCCCGGTTTCTGTAAAGCCTCTGCTTTTATACAGGTACAGAGCATGGATATTCTCTCTGTTACAGGTTAATGTGACCCGGTTTGAATCTCCAAAGGGCTTTTCTTTGATATAATCAAGCACTTGATCCAGCGCCGCTCTGCCATACCCCCGTCTCTGATTTGATTCATCAATCATCATATGCCATATATCATATTCGGGGA
>CAUWLJ010000048.1:0-24768 GCA_963559585.1 uncultured Eisenbergiella sp.
TCTGTCTGTCTGTCTGTCTGTCTGTCTGTCTGTCTGTCTGTCTGTCTGTCTGTCATAAGTGTATTGCGGTAAATCATAGGCTGTCAAGCCCCTTTCTCATATTTTTTCTTTTCCAGGCTCCCGCTTTTGAATCAGGGCAGTAAGCTCCTCCCGTATCTGCATATACCTCATTTTGGGGATTGGAAGTTCTTCTCCGTTCAGCAGTGTCAGCTTATAACGCTCTATCTTTGCCACATAATTGGCATTTACAAAATAGCTTCTGTGCAGCCGGTAAAAATAGTCCGGCAGTTCCGGCTCCAGCTCCCGGATGGAAGTCTGCACCTGCCGCTTCTCATTGACCAGATGCAGGATGCTTTCTCTCTCCAATGCCTGTATGAACTGTATCATCCTCATGTCGATAAAGCTGACCGAACCGTTTTCTTTCACTGCCAGACGGCGGGTGCTGTTTTTCCCGCTTTCTCTCAGCAGGCGCTGCACATATTGATAGGTCTGCCTGCTGATCTGAACCGGAAATATCTCGTCACCCACCAGTTCGTTGTACTCATTGGAAACGTGCATGTGGTACAGCCGGTATTCCTCATTTTCCCGCCTGTAGCAGAATGTAATCCTCTGTTTCACGTTGCAGATAATTTCTGCCTGCCTGGAAGCATACAGGCTGTATTCTCCAAGAACCATAAGCTGCCCGCCGCTGCCGGTTTCAATCTGACGGAAAGAAGGTTCCTCCAGTTCAAAAGCCGGCATAATAAATCCATTCTTAAACTGTTCTTTGACTGCTTCCACACCTGAAACCAGAAGATTTCCGATGCTGAGCCACACACAGTCATCGACGAGAACAGAAAACAGAGGCGCTGTATTGAGATGATAATATTCCCTCAAAATATACAGGGTATCTTCGCAAACCGTTTCTTTTTTTATTTCCACCGTTACCCTCCAGACATACGATTTTTCATCTATTTTCATCAGCATATATTATAAAAAAGAAGTTGTCCATAGGTTTTGCACCAATAGGGCATATAGTGTGTTGAATGTGCAAAGAGATGATTTCTCATAAAACGGAGGCCGACGCCATTTTAGAAATTCATCAGAAATATGGCTTTCCCGCCGGGTCTTCGGGGCTTTCCGCTGCTGCGCAGCTCCTTTTGCCCACAGACGGGCGCTTAGCTCATATCGGTTGCAAAGAACAGGTAATTCGTGTATAGTGATACCGTCAGGAAAAGAAAAAAAGACTGCCCTGCAGTCCCCGGATATACAGAAAATGGAGAAACGGATATGTGGATCGCAGATCAATGGAAGGATTATGAAGTAATAGATACAGGAAGCGGAGAAAAGCTGGAGCGGTGGGGAAAGTATCTCCTCGTCCGTCCCGACCCCCAGGTCATCTGGGAATCTCCCAAAAAGCATCCGGGCTGGCGCAGAAAAAACGGCCACTACCACCGCAGCACAAAGGGCGGCGGCGAGTGGGAATTTTTCCAGCTTCCCCAGGAATGGGAAATCGGCTATCATCAGCTCACCTTCCGCCTGAAGCCCTTCAGCTTCAAGCACACCGGGCTTTTCCCCGAACAGGCGGTCAACTGGGACTGGTGCGCCGGACTGATCCGGCAGGCAGACAGGCCTCTGAAGGTGCTGAACCTTTTTGCCTATACCGGAGGCGCCACCCTGAGCGCCGCCAAGGCGGGCGCCAGCGTCACCCACGTGGACGCCTCCAGGGGTATGGTTGCCTGGGCAAGGGAAAACGCCGCGGCTTCCGGCCTTTCGGACGCCCCCATCCGCTGGCTGGTGGATGACTGCGTGAAATTTGTGGAGCGGGAGCTCCGCCGGGGCAACACCTACGACGGCATCATCATGGATCCCCCCTCCTACGGAAGAGGGCCCAAGGGCGAGATCTGGAAGATCGAGGAAAGCATTTTTCCCTTCGTGAAGCTGTGTGCACAGCTTCTGTCAAAGGACGCGCGCTTCTTCCTCATCAATTCCTACACCACAGGGCTCCAGCCTGCCGTGCTCTCCTACATGATGAATCTGTGCATCACCCCCAGGCTTGGGGGGCACGTGGAGGCCTCCGAGATCGGCCTTCCTGTCACAGAAAGCGGTCTGGTGCTTCCCTGTGGCGCTTCCGGCAGATGGTGCGCAGACTGATCCCAGGACGCGCCGCAAAAAATCAGGGCCGGCAAAACACCCGTTCAGCCAGCCCTGATTTTCTGTGGCAGCTCAGCCCTATCCGGGCCGCTCACCGCCAGAGCAAAACGTCCCTCCGGGGCCTTCCGCCCCGCACCTTCTTAAAGTGCAGAGAGAACTCCCGCCAGAACCACCACATACAAAATAAAGATAAGGGCAGCCATAATCCCGCTCCAGATCAGGGATGCCTTACAGAAATTCGCCTTGGTACGCTTCTCCGTGCTTCCAAATCCCCACACCAAAAGCATGACCAGATTCACACAGGGAATCGCCAGCACAAGCATGGTGACGAGCCATTCTCCAACCGAAATCGGTTCTTCCGGCCCCTCCATATGTCCGTCCGGTCTGAGAGGCGCCCCCTGATAAGGGCTTTCACTCTGATAGGAAGCATTCTGATAAGGCTGGTTCTGATAACCATTGTTCTGGTAACCTCCGTTCTGATAACCGGCGTTCTGAAAATCAGCATTCTGATAGCTTCCATTCTGATAACCGGCATTCTGATAGTTTCCGTTCTGATAACCGCTATTCTGATAGCCGGTGCTTTGTTGAACGGTATTCTGTGAATCTCCATTCTGATAACCCGTATTCTGAGAATCACCGCTCCAGCCATTACCGCTCTGCTGTCCGCCCGCACTCTGCGCCGCTCCGCCGTTCTCCGATACCGGATTGTCTCCCTGACCGCCGGCATTCCACTTGTTTTCCATATTTTCCATATCTGCGTCCCCTTTCTCATGTATGCAGGAACATAGCCCGGCGGGGTTTTCTGTCTCCTGCCCTGCCCGAAAGCCATCCTGCGCTTCTTTTTTTATTTTACTATATGCCAAACAGTTTCCGCAATACTTCATTATAAAAGGGAACTATTTTCCCCAGCAGATTTTCCTCCCGGAAAACCATCGGCGCTTCCCCCGGAAAGCAGACCGCCATCCGGTAAAAATAGATCGCCAGCATAACAAGGGCCGCACCTCCCATCAGGTACATGAGGCCGGCCGCCTTCCGCCCTTTTCCATACCTGTTCCAGGCAAAATAAATCCCCAGCGCCAGCCACATCCACACCGCGGGATTGTAACGCGTGGCAAGCGCCCAATTCCCGGTCAGAGCCAGAAAAGCCGCCCGGGTCATGCCGCAGCCGGGACAGGGCAGTCCCGTAACAATCACCATCGGGCAGAATGCTCCCCAAAAATGGGTTGCCGCAAGGTCATAGAGAAAAAGCGCCAGAATAACCCATTTATACTGATACAGATCCGCCGCTATTCTTTTTCCCACTTCCTTTATTTTGTGCATACAATCTCCTTGATCATGAACTCCCGTCCGCTGATCAGCTTCATATTTCTGCTCCCGCAGGAGGGGCAGATTCCGCCCGTCACGGTCGCGTGAAAATGCTCCCCACAGTCCCCGCACTCCCCGGTGGCAGGCAGAATCTCAATCTGAAGCTTTGTTCTTGCAAGCAGGGTATCCTCCACTGCCGCAGGATATACCTTTTCCATATATTCCGGGAGCACAGAGGAGATCTCTCCTATCTGAAGCACCAGGGCTTCTATCTCCTCCACCCGGTTCTCCACAGCAAACCTCTCCACCGTCCTGATCACTTCCATTAAAATCCCAAGCTCGTGCAAAGCGTATGCCTCCGTCCGTCATTCGTACTCCACAAATTCAGAATACTCCTCCCATATATTGCAGATCCAGGTTTTTCCCTGGTTGAGCACGATCTCCTCCCCGCTCTCGTCATAGAATTTAGGCGGCACGCCGTCTCCCTCCATACGCGACCAGGATGCCGGAATCACCTTTCCTCCGGTGAAAATCAAAGCCTCCCCCTCACCATGAACACCAAATGCCAGATAATCCTTGGAATCCCTCACCTCACCGTGGCAATACTGCAGAACCACGTTGGAAACGGCAAGCTGTTCCCCATTCATCTCGTCGATCTGCTCTTTTCCATCCTGGAAGCGATAATACAGGCCATCCTCCCTGTATTCAAACCAGGGATTATAGGCGCCATAGCCTCCGGCATTTTCCCCTGTTCCTCCGGGCCGGATCACCGCGGCATCTTCGCAGTCCTGATACAGCTCCTCCGCGCGGTGCTCCTCGTTCACAAAGGTAAACTGAGGCACATAATCCTCATCATACTCCCAGTCATAGCCCAGACGCTCCACCGCGTCCTTCGCCCCTTCCACAAAAAGATACCCGGTAAACTCTGTGGCATAGCCGGGCCGCTTCACCCGTCCGTAAGCCTCGTCCGCAGGATTGCGGATTCCCTCCACACCTGCACTGATATTGTAAACCGTATCCCTGTTGATCAGCTCCTCCACATAGGGCCTTGCCAGTCCCCAGTTGCAGTAGAAGGCCTGGTAGCCCATAGCAGTATAGACAAAATAATCCCGGCTGCTCCTTACCGGCCCGATACGCTCCAGATCATCATAATCCTCAAACATTGCCATCAGCCGCGTAATGCGCCCCTCCACGGGAGCCTCGTAGATGATGCTGGCGGCAGATATACCGTATTGGGGCATAGCCTGAGCATTATTGGGAATCATCACTGCCAGCGGCCGTCTCAGCACCGTCTCCTCTGCCTTCCATTCCCCGGTAAGATAGCTCTGCATCCTGCCATCCACAGTCCTTCGCTCCTCGATGGTGACAGCGGTCTGCGTCTCCGTTTCAGTTTCCGTCTCAGTCTCCGTCTCAGCCTGTACCTGCTCCGCGCTGACCGTTTCCCCCGCGCTCATCGTCTCCTCTTTCGCGCCGCATCCGGCCAGACTGAACGCTGCAGCGGACAGAACCGCCAGAATCCATCCGTATCGTCTCTTCATTCGTATCCCCTTTCTTTCACAGAAGCCGGCAGAGCATCCCTGCAGGCTGTACTTCTCTTATCCTCCACCTATTATACACGAAAAAGCTGCAGGTGGAAATGGTACTTTCTGTGCTGTGCCTTTGTTCCTGCTGCCGAATCGCCTGCTGATTTCGGATTTTTTTCAAAATGACTTGACTTATATAGATTATCTATATATATTTTATGTATAGGTAATCTATATATAAACTGATAAAAAGGAGGATTTCACCCATGTCTGTGGAGAAAAGTCTGATATCCGGAAACACCGCCATGCTGCTTCTCCGGCTTCTGGAGGAAAAGGATATGTATGGCTATGAAATGATCGAGACGCTGGAGCGCAGATCGAATCAGGTATTTCAGCTGAAGGCGGGAACGCTCTATCCCCTTCTGCATTCTCTGGAGGAAAAGAACTGTCTGCGGGCCTATGAAAAGGAGGCGGGCGGAAAGACGCGCCGCTACTACAGCCTCACCAGGGAAGGAAAGCGCCTCCTGAAGGAGAAAAAAAAGGAGTGGGAAGCCTACACAGACGCGGTATCCCACGTGCTCTACACTACAATCTGACAACCAATGGAAGGAGGAGCAATCGGCCAATGGAAGAATACATCCGTATTATTACAGAACAGATCCGCTGCGCCAGAGCGCGGGAGGGGATCGCACGGGAGCTGAGAAATCATATAGAGGATCAGGCGGAGGCCTATGAAAAGGAGGGCATGGAGCACGAGACGGCTTTGGCAGAGGCGGTACGGCAGATGGGCGATCCGGTGGCTGTGGGAATCGAGCTGGACCGGATCCACAGGCCGGGCATGGACTGGAAACTTTTGGGGATGACGGTGCTGCTGAGCACAGGGGGGCTTCTGATCATGGCTCTGGTGGACGCCTTTCTTTGGCAGATCACCGGTGAAGCCGGCCTCCCTTTCTCCCCGGGAATAGGAAAGCAGCTTCTCTGCACCGGAATCGGACTGGCTCTGATGCTGGCCGTCTGCTTTCTGGACTACAGCCTGATTGGCAGATACACCTGGCTCATCTATGCCGGCTTTTCCCTCCTCCTCATAGTATATGGCCGTCTGAGCGGAACCATTAACGGAATGCACAGAAGCCTGATCCTGCCCGTCTACCTGTTTGTCCCTATTTATGCAGGGGTTCTCTATCAGCTCCGGGGCCAGGGAAGCCCAGGCTTTGTGAAAGGCCTTCTCCTGCTGCTTCCCCCCGTCCTGTTCAGCCGTTATTTCATTCCGTCCCTGGCAACAGCCTTCAGTCTGCTTCTCATCTGCGTCTGTATGCTCCTGACCGCAGTATGGAAGGGATGGTTTACAGGAACCGGTCAAAGCCGGGAGCCTTTGTCCGCATCCGGCAGAGTATCTCCAAGACGCAGGAAAAGGCTTCTGGCAGCACTCACAGGCGCATGCGTCCTGCTCGGCGTGACCGGCCGCCTTGCCTACACCTATCTGCTGTTCGATTTCCAGAAAAGACGGATCGCAGCCTGGCTGAATCCCAATGAATACAGCGCGGACGCAGGTTACCTGTATGTACAGCTGAAAAAGCTTCTTGCAGGGCTCAACTGGTTTTCTCCCGCAGACACCGCGGATGCTGCTCTGCTGTCCGGCTGGTCCTTCAGCGGCAATTATGAGCTGCTGGGAATCTTTGTCTGCTTCGGAGCTGCGGCCGGATTTCTGGCGCTGTTCCTTCTGGCCGTGTTCCTGTTCCACCTGTTCCGTATCAGCCTGCGTCAGAAAAACCAGCTGGGAATGATGCTGGGAACGGGCTGTACCCTGGTTATGACTCTCCACGTCCTGCTTGGAATCGGAGTCAGCTTCGGACTGCTCCCTGCTACTACAGTGACGGTTCCTTTTCTCACCGGAGGTGGAAGCGCCGCTGTCGTCTATCCTATCCTGGTGGGCTTCCTGCTCAGCGTATGCCGGTATCAGAATGTTCTGCCGGATACTGCTCCCAGGGCCAGGCGGGCAGGGTCATAAGAAACGCGCGCCGTAAGGAACACCTCCACAGTTAAAAAAGTGTGCGTCTTGACGCACACCCGCGCCGAGCGCGATTGCCGTCAGGCAATATCTGCCTCCCGCGCGAGTGCGCATCCACAGCGGAGCGTCCTTTTTTATACAATAGGAAAGAAACTTTCCTATTGTATAAAAAAGGCTCTGCCTGGACGGCAGAGCCTTTCGTGCAGATAAAATCTGCAAACCTGCGGTATCAAATTACTTGAGAGTAACCTTAGCGCCTTCAGCCTCAAGCTTGGTCTTGATGTCCTCAGCCTCTTCCTTGGAAGCGCCTTCCTTAACAACCTTGGGAGCTCCGTCAACAACTTCCTTTGCTTCCTTCAGGCCAAGTCCGGTTACTTCACGAACAACCTTGATAACCTTAACCTTGTTAGGGCCAACCTCGGTCAGCTCTACGTCGAACTCGGTCTTCTCCTCAGCTTCCTCAGTTGCGCCGCCTGCTGCAACTACAACTGCACCGGCTGCTGCGGATACGCCGAACTCCTCCTCACAAGCCTTTACCAGATCGTTTAACTCTAATACAGACAGCTCTTTGATAGCGTCAATAAATTCCTGAGTGGTTAACTTTGCCATTTTATTTTACCTCCATTTTTAATATAGTATAAACGGTATCTTACTCTGCTGCAGGAGCAGCGTCCTTCTCTGCGATCTGCTTGATCACACGAGCAAAGTTTGCAATAGGAGACTGCATGCTGCCAAACAGTCTTCCCAGCAGTTCTTCCCTGGAAGGGATCTGGGAAACTGCAATCATTCCCTTTGCGTCATATAAGGTGCCTTCCACAACGCCGGCCTTGATCTCAAGCTTGTCAGCAGTCTTTGCAAACTTGGCAAGCTCTCTCGCAGGTGCGGTTGCATCTGTGGTGGAGATTGCCACTGCGCTGGGCCCTTCAAGGAAAGGAGCCAGTGCTTCAAAGTCTGTTCCCTTGAAAGCAAAGTTCATCATTGTGTTCTTGTAAACCTTGTAGCTGATTCCGGCTTCACGAAGCTGCTTACGCAGAGCGGTATCCTGCTCTACGGTCAGTCCGCGGTAGTCAACCAGAACCACTGACTGCGCGTCCTTAATCGCCTCGGAAATCTCTGCAACTACAGGAGTTTTGAGTTCCACTTTTGCCATTTCTTTACCTCCTTATAGATTTTCTGGATATTCGCCGAAAGGAGTTAAGCATAAAAAAACCTCTCCGCAAAGACAGAGAGGATCAAAGAATCTGCAGTATCTGCTTCTGTTAACTCTTATCCTCGGCAGGCGTTCTCAACTTACACCGTCTGGCGGTACCTGCTGTCTTCGGCATGGTCTGAAAAGAAATGGAGTGTCCATTCATTTCAGAACTTTTAATACCATAGCATACTGAAACAGAGTTGTCAAGATGGCTGTTAAAAAATCTACTCAGGATGGCGTATCTATGGTAAACTAACTGCGGAAAAGCAAAGAACCGGCTTTTTCCTGCCGCACTTCAATGGCGGCGATCCACAAGGACTCACTTTCAGGAAGGATTGGTTTAATGAATACAGATTTTATCATTGAGAAAAACGTACGCGATAACCCAAAGCTGCGTCAAAGCTTCAACCGTCTTGCCCTGCAGACCTGGGGATTTGATTTTGAGGACTGGTATCAGAACGGATACTGGGGCACTCGTTATATTCCCTACGCTATGGTCTGCCAGGGCCAGGTCGTGGCAAATGTTTCCGTGAATCTCATGACCTTTGCAGGGCCGGACGGAATCCATCGGTATATCCAGCTTGGAACCGTAATGACTTCGCCGGAGTACAGGCTGCGCGGGCTCTCCCGCCGTCTGATGGAGGAGATCGACCGTGATTATGAAGGAAAGGCGGAGGGCTTCTACCTGTTCGCCAACGATTCCGTGCTTGACTTTTATCCCCGGTTCGGGTATCGGGCGGTAAAAGAGACGGGCTATTCCATGGCGCTTCCCGCAGGGACGGCGGAGGCCGGCGGCGGTGCAGCGCACAATAACGCTGGAAACAGGAGCATGCAGGAGCCGTTCAGCACCGGAATCGGAAGCGCACAGACACGGGCTTCGTCCCGAATCGGCAGCTTCGCTCTGCAGCGCCCCTGTGCCCGCAGGGTTTCCGTAAAGACGCCCGGGGAGCGCATGGCTCTGGAGCAGGCCATTGCCCGCTCCGCCGTCTGCGGGCGGTTCGACATGAGGGAGAATCCGGGGCTGATCCTTTTTTATGTGACCAAATTCATGCAGGAAAATGTGTATGTCATCCCATCCCTGGACGCCTATGTGATCGCCGAGGCGGAAGATGACACCCTTCTGCTTCACGGTATCTTTGCTCCCTCCCCGGTTGACCCGGCGCTGGCTGCCGCAGCCTTCGGCAGAGGGTTCCGCAGGCTTCAGCTTGGTTTCACCCCCGCCGATCCCTCAGGCTATACAGGCAGCGCGGTTCAGGAGGAGGATACCACGCTTTTCATCCGGGGAGCCTGGCTGGAGGGATTTGAGGGAGAGGCGAAACGGTTTCCCACACTTTCTCACGCCTGACGCAGGGGGCTTTCCTCTCCTGCACTACGGCTGCGCCGCGATCACCTTCACCTCCTTCTCCTCAAAGCCGTCTATCACCTTCCGGGGGATGTGCCAGTCCGTGATCAGCACATCCACGCCCTCCGGCGGCGCGATCAAAACCATGGAATCATCCCCGAATTTGGCAGAATCCATCAGGACGAATTTCTCCTTGGAGATGGAAAGGAGCTTCTTTTTCAGCTCCGCCTCGCCCAGCGTAGGGGTGGAAAATCCCCTTTCCAGCGTGAAATGATTGCCGCTCAGGAAGCCCTTGTCGAAGAAAAAGTTGGCCAGCGCCTGTTCCGCCAGGTAGCCCACGCAGGAGTAAATGTTGGTCCTAAGCTCCCCTCCCACAATGATGCTGCGGATGTCTGCCGCCTTCGCCAGCTCCATTGCCACAAAAATATTGTTGGTACAGGGTACGATCTGCCGCTTTGGCCCGGCGGCAATCAGCTTCGCCAGCTCCAGGGTGGTGGTGCCGCTGTCCAGAAAAACCGCCTCCCCGTCCTGGATACAGGCATAGGCTTCCCTTGCAATCGCCCGTTTCTCCGTAATCCGGCGCACCTGATTCTCCTGATGGGAAAATTCCCGCAGGGAGCCGTAGGCGCTCACCGCCCCGCCCCAGGTTCGCTTCAGCACGCCCTCCTGCTCCATTCCCGCAAGAAGCTTTCGTATCGAAACTTCCGAAAGTGAAAAAGCTTCACTCAGCTCCGAAACGGTGATGGAGGATTTCTTCTGAAGCTGTTCCAGTATATATCTGCGTCTCTCATCCTGCGTCATTGGATTTTCCTTTCTGCCTGCCGTTTGAGGCTGCTGTGGACAGGAACGGCGACAGCCGCACCAGGTTTCATATATTTTCGTTTTACTTTCGTTTCTGATGGACAAATCCTTTTCCCGGTACTATAATCAGGGTGTAACATTCCTTTCCAATCAGTCCACAGGATTCCCAATCAAAGAAAACCCTTTGATAACCAAAGGAAATACCTTGAAATGGAGGTTTTTATGATCATCGACAGTACCAGACTGAACGGGCCCTGCTCCTGCGGCAGGAGCCATGAAATGCTGACCAGAGAGGCCGTGATTGAGCCGGGCTGTATCCGCAGGCTGGACGAATATGCCGCCAAATACGGCCTGTCCGGCAGGCGGGCCGCCATCTATGACCGCAACACTTACCGAGCCGCCAACATGGCGCACCCGGCCGCCGATCAGGAGATCATTCTGGATCCCCACAATCTGCACGCCAACGAGATTGCGGTGGGAATGGTGAAGGAGCAGCTTCAGGACGACATGGATTATCTGATTGCCGTGGGAAGCGGAACCATCCACGACACCGCCAGGTACTGTGCCAACGAGCTGGGCATCCCCTTTATTTCCTGTCCCACCGCCGCCAGCGTGGACGGCTTCTGCTCCACCGTCTCCGCCATGACCTGGAAGGGCTACAAGAAAACCATGCCCGGCGTGGCGCCCCTTTTCGTCCTGGCCGACATTGACATCATAAAGGAAGCCCCTCTGCATCTGGCGCTTTCCGGCGCAGGGGATATTTTCGGTAAATATACCGCCCTGGCCGACTGGAATATTGCCCACGTACTCACAGGGGAATACCTCTGTCCCGTCATTGAGAAAATGACCCGGGACGCGGTGGAAGCGGTGCGCTCCTGCTGTGAGGGGCTGGCTCAAAAGGACGAAAAAGCCTACGAGCAGCTCACCTACGGCCTGACCCTGTCCGGTCTTGCCATGCAGCTCATGGGCAACTCCCGTCCCGCCTCCGGCGCGGAGCACCACATTTCCCATCTGATCGAAATGGGGCCAGACGGTTTTGCCTTCCGCTCCGATGCCCTGCACGGGGAAAAGGTGGGCGTGGGCACGATCCTGGTGTCAGAGGAGTACCACAGGCTGGCACAGATAAAGGATGTTTCCGGTCTGCTCCGCCCTTATGCCTTCCCTGACGCAGGCGAGACGGCCCGCTTCTACGGGGAAGCCCTCTACCCCTCCATCGTGACGGAGAACGCCAAAGACTGCATGGAAGGCGTGACCCCGGAAAGGCTGGCCGCCTCCTGGCCTGCCATCCGGCAGATCATTGCTTCCATTCCCACTGCGGAGGAGCTGACAGAGCTCTATGCACGCATCGGCGCGAAGAAAAGCCTGGCCGATATTCAGGTTCCGGAAACAGCCAGGGAGATGCTTCTGCACTATTCCCCCAGCGCCAGAAACCGGCTGACCCTGATGAGGGCCAGGTGGATGCTGGAATCCGTCTGAAGAACAGCCAGCGTTTGATTTTCACAGCATAAAAGCGGTATCCGGCCGCTTCAGCCGGATACCGCCCGTCCTGCCCATCCCCCTGCGCAGACGCTTTTCTATCAGGACGCCATCTGGTTCAGCTCGTTCTGCATCAGAGGCATCGCCACTATCGAGAACCCGAACAATGTGAGCAGCAGGTACAGAATACCGCTGTTGGAAGAATTGATGCCGCGCCTGCTCTTTGCCAAATCGATTTTCTCACCCTGCTTATATGCCCAGTAAATACCGTAAATCCCACATGTAACAAGATTCAAAAGCACCACCATGCCCCCGGATGTCCCGAATGTGTTTGACGCTGTGTTAGCGTCATTGTTCAGGCACGCCATCCAATAAAGAGCATAAATGCCGCAGGTAACAAGGCTTAAAATAATACATACCGGAATACTTCTTCTCTGGATCATATGCTTCTCCCTCCTTCCTTTGTTTTATGAAAAAAGTATAACATAACCCTGAGTTTTGTCCACTCCCTACTTAGTCAAGTTTTGAATTGTAATTCTCAATCAATCATAAACCGATAGGAGCTGAGTTCTCGTTGAAGGGCAAGAAAAGCTGCAAAGTAACGGAAAACCCCAAATGGGTGTTTTTTCGGAGCACCTTGCCGCTTCGTGGGCGCGACTGAACTGTCTGTTATAGTTATTCAACCCTTTTTTCGGTTATTTTCTAACTGGTAATCACTGAGTTTTTGTAATTCTTATTATCGTCGAAAATTATGATTTTGGGTACCAAAACAGAATTTTCTTCATTATTAAATTTTTTTCACAACTAAACCAGTATTAGGAAATGCCGCACTGGCTGCAAAAGTCAATATGCTTCCAGGCGTTGTATTTTATTTCATCGTCTATAACGCCATCCTCAAAAGCCTTGCTATGTCCAGACCAGACTGTCCAAAAATTTTCAGGCTCGTCAGGATCCTTAATAGCAATGAAAGCGATACATTCATTCCTGAATTTAAGCCAGTAATATATTTTATCTCTCCAGCAAATACCTTCATCCTTGTAAAATTCGATATTGCTGCTCCTTAAAAAGGTAACAAATTCCAAAGCGACTGCTTTTGCTTCCTCACCTAAATTTTCGTTTATGTAATCTTCGATCTGCTTTGCTGCCATTGCTGTACCTTCCTTTATTTACATACTCCCCCGGAACGTGCTCACAGTTTGTGCCCGCCTGATCTGTTCAAATTCTATTCCTGATACACAAACAGACGAGGGAACCTCCTCAGCAAAGCCGAAATATACTTTCCACCATCGAAAGCGTTTCTTCCTTCGTACGCTGTTCATCCCGCAGAACTACATGAAAACCGGAATGTAAGAATTCGTCATACCTTTCCTGAGAATTTATCCTCCTTAAGCATTCCCTGAAATTCTCCAACGCACGCTCCGGGTTGTTCTCCTTTAATAATAACTGGTACAAAAACTGTTTTTCCTTATCAGGGCGGTCAAAAAAGCGTCTGACCGAAATATCCGGGTCTGCGAGCATGATCACCACATGCTCTCTGTCCGAAATCCGCTTTAACACATCCACAGGAATATTGGTATCCACAAATATTTTTTTATTCTGCCCCTCCAGCTTTTCCAGTATCCTCAGCTCTAAGATCGTGCATTCCCTTGTGCATCCATCAATCCAGGCTTCGTATTCATCGGGAGTCCTCCGGACAAAATCGCTCCAGTCCTTTAAGTTCCTTGTGTATGTCAGGCATGGAAATTCTTCACTGCTCAGGCTGGCAAGCAGCGAATCCTGGTAGTTTTCTTCGCAGGCAATTCCATGGTGCTTTTCCGCCAGCATTTTCACCATGGTTGATTTTCCGGCGTAAGCCGTTCCGTTTATGAAGTAAACGTGTTCTAGTTTTCTTCTCAGATCAGCAGCCTTTGCCACCTCCATAACATCACACATAACGGATCCTCACTTTCTGTACCGGCTCTAAAAACTTGTCCGCTAATCCAACGCCCTTACCTTCCTATAATAAGTGGATTTTGAACCGATCCTCGCCCTCCGCATCGCTTCCTCCACAGTAATCAGCCCATCCTTCAGCTCCTGATCCACCTGGCGAAGCACATTTTCATCCACCTCTATTGGCTTTCTGCCGCTATACCTTCCATTCTTTTTAGCCTGCCCCATACCATTTCTTCTATTTGCCGCATGTTCACGTCTTGTGATCATTCTTTTTGCCACTACGATCGGAACCATTATCAAAAACAGGAGAAAGTCTATATTTATTATCTTTTTTGATAAATCCCAAGCTGCGGCTTTGCCGGTTCCCCCATCTCAGATGGGGGATTATAAGACTTTTTCATTTACAGTTCTTTTGGTTTCCTCTTTTCTTTCAACCTGATTTTCTTCCAATGATCCATTTTACTGCATCATATAAGTCCTTCGCATAATAATCCAAAGATACATACGAATACATATCCTGTAATCTTCTATATGAGACTTCTCCATCACCTGTTTTCAAAAGAATCTTACGCGTTCCCGCTGCGTCCGCTGCGAGCATATCCCGCCAGGAATCACCAATAACAAAACAGCAGGTCAAATCCAAAAAATTTTCTGCTGCCGCCCCAAAAAGCATACCAGGCTTTGGCTTTCGGCACTGGCAATTATCCTGATCTGTATGTGGGCAAATATAAATTTTGTCAAACCCATACGCCATAAGCTGCTCTCTCACTAGCGAAAGCTTTGTTTCTCCCCTTGAAATCCCAGGCTGATTTGTTAATGAGTACACCTTTATTCTATTTTGTTTCAACAGCCCGATCGCTTCCAGAGAATATGGATACAGAACAAAATCATCCGGTTTCACCAATTTCCCGCTTCCACCGATTGTTCCATCACGATCAAGAAATACGGCCTGCGGACATCTATTTTTATGATCAGCTTTATTATTCACAGTCTCTAATTTCTCAGCCTGTGCAATAGGCTTTATAAGATATTTGCTCATATACTTTACTCCTAAAGTACCATTCCAGATCAGCTTTTACCACCTTCATATTCTTCCGTAACAACAAAATACCCATGCTCCCATTCCTTAAACTGCTTCATCCGGCATAAACTTCCTCCCGGCTGCAGATAGATCGGAGTGCACAAGCCCCCCCAAGCACTCCAAGGCTCTTCCTTTTCAGTGTACCGCACCTTCACATAAAAATAAATTGCTTTTTTTATTCTATTATGATAGAATAAATTTGTAAATTCTATTACAATAGAATATTATGAAAGGAAGGTGATAGATTGCGCGTCCTATTATACAGCTGCTATGCCGCCATTTTTTTATCAGGTATCCAAACACATTTCATTCAGCATTCCGCCGCCAACATCAAATTTGACGTTATTGGAATGAAGGCGCCAGATGCGGTCTACACAATCCTGGAGGCCGGCTATCAGGTTACCTGTCAACAGCACATCAGCAAAATATAAGCCGTGAAAAATCAGAAAGGATCATTCTGCAATGAAATTGTTTGAAAGCGAGCTTCGTATACTTGATCTCCTGTGGGAATCAGGTGATACTCCTGCAGCAGAGATAGCAAAACAAGCAAACGAAAAATATGGCTGGAGCGTCACTACCACGTATACAATTATAAAAAAATGTATTGACAAACGAATCATAGAGCGCAGGAATCCCAAATTTATCTGTCATCCGCTCATAAGCAGACAACAAGTGCAGGAATCTGAGACCGCAGAATTATTGCAGCGTTTTTTTAACGGCAAGGCCGATTGTCTGATTTCCACTCTTGCCAAACAGCATTCCTTTACAGAAGAAGAAATAAAAAGCTTACAGAAAATCATAGAAGATTTCACACCATAAACCTACTTCAGGAGGAATCCTTATGAGATTATTTCAAGCTACAATAGGCGGTACAGTTATAATCGGTATTTACTTATTTTTGCGTTGCTTTTTAAAAAGGTACAGCTGGAATTTCTGCAAAATACTTGGTATCATTCCTCTCGTCCGCCTTTTTATCCCCTTTTCGTTTCCTTGTCCGGTTCCTTTCGTTTCTGCACAAATTATCCCAAAAACGCCTGAAGCTTCCTTTTCTTTGCTTTTTGTTTTCTGCTATGCCGGAACGGCTTTCTTATTTTTATACTTTACCATTCATCATATAGGAACCATACGCAAATGTAAGCCCCTGTTATCCTGCGACACAATGATCTATATACAGAGCTGGAAATCCTCAAAAAGGCTTCCGTTCCTTTTTCAGGTTGTATCTTCCCAAGGAACAGCCGTTCCTTTTGTCTACGGCCTTTTTTATCCCAAAATTGTTCTTCCTCTGGACACAAACATGCAAGACAGGAAATTGTTTTTATTACTCGAACACGAATACACCCACATCATTCACTTTGATATACTCATTAAATACATGGCAATGGCCGCTTTATGTGTCCATTGGTTTAATCCCATGGTCTGGCTTCTTTTTTTACTATAAATCGTGATATTGAATTTGCCTGTGATGAGTCTGTATTATCAGATAAAAACGTGCATCAGAGAAAAGAATATGCAGAAATGCTTTTATCTTATTCAGCATCTGTATCTGAGCCGAATATCTGCAAAAGCTCTGGATACAATCATTTAAAAAAACGTATTTTAGAAATTTTGGCAGTGCATCCCTGCCATTTGGGAGGGAATCGAATGAAAAAAAATGCACTTGCAATAGCTGCATGCTCTTTCCTCATTTTCCTTTTCATCTCTACCCTTTTTATATCCCCTTTTGCGGGCAGGGCATACACATTATCCCCTTACACCAATAAGCCTTCTCCCGGCTCAGTTTCAATCTGTCTCAATTCCTATGTTCCAGACGTTACTGGAATGGCGTCGAAAGAAGCCCTGGCAGTCATGGAGCAATATGGATACTTTCTGTATTCCTGTCACTAAAAGCTGAAAACACACCGTTACTGCTGTCTGAATACGGCCCCGCACGTTTTCTCCGGATAGAAACCCAAAAGTTTCCATCGCCAAAACGTACAGGGCCGTATCTTTTTTTCAGGCCATTGGTTTTCTTCTGTTTCCTGCTCATCAACAGGCCGGTAAACAGAAGCCTCTATTCTATCCTTCCCTTACACCAGCTTCGGCTTCTCCACCTTCACCGTCACCTTGGGCAGCACCACCTTGTCCAGGTGCCAGATCTCGTCCACGTACTCCTGGATGGTTCTGTCGGAGCTGAACTTGCCGCTTCCGGCTACGTTCAGGATGGCGCTTCTGGCCCAGGCAGCCTCGTCCCGGTAGAAGGCTTCGATCCTTCTCTGGGCTTCCGCGTAGGGCTTGAAATCCTTCAGAATGAAGTACATATCCGCCCTGGAGGTGCTCTGGGTGTTGAGCAGGGAGTTGTACAGGGGGCGGAACAGCTCCGTGTCGTAGGGAGCAAAGGTTCCGTTGATGAGCTGCATCAGCACTCTGCGGATGTCAGGATCGTTGTTGAAGATCTCCATGGGGTTGTAGCCGCCGTAGTTCTCGTAGCGGATCACCTCGTCGGAGGACAGGCCGAAGATCACGGCGTTCTCCATTCCCACTTCCTCCACGATCTCCACGTTGGCTCCGTCCATGGTTCCCAGGGTGAGGGCGCCGTTGAGCATGAACTTCATGTTGCCCGTGCCGGAGGCCTCCTTGCTGGCGGTGGAAATCTGCTCGGATACGTCGGCCGCGGCGAAGATCCACTCCGCGTTGGATACCTTGTAGTCCTCGATGAATACCACCTTGATCAGCCCCTTGATGGCGGGATCGTTGTTCACCACGTCCGCCACTGCGTTGATCAGCTTGATGGTCAGCTTGGCGTTGCGGTAGCCTGCTGCCGCCTTGGCTCCGAAGATGAAGGTTCTGGGGTAGAAATCCATGTCTGGATGATCCTTCAGCTCATTGTACAGGTACATGATGTGAAGGATGTTGAGCAGCTGCCTCTTGTACTCATGCAGCCTCTTTACCTGCACATCGAAAATGGAGCGGGGATCCACCTCCACGCCGTTGTGCTCCAGGATGTATCGGGCCAGACGCACCTTGTTCTGGTATTTGATATTCATGAACTCCTTCTGAGCCTTCGCATCGTCGGCGTAGATCTTCAGGCCGCTGATTTTGGACAGGTCGGTGATCCAGTCATTTCCCACATGGTCGGACACCCAGGAGGCCAGAAGGGGATTTCCGTGGAGCAGGAAGCGTCTCTGGGTAATGCCGTTGGTCTTGTTGTTGAACTTCTCCGGCATCATTTCATAAAAATCCCTAAGCTCCTGATTTTTCAGGATCTCCGTATGCAGCCTTGCCACGCCGTTGACAGAATACCCGGATGCAATGGCAAGGTGGGCCATCTTCACCTGGCCGTCGTAGATCACCGCCATCCTGGCGATCTTGCCGTGGTCGCCGGGGTACTGTCTGGCGATCTGCTCCACAAACCTGCGGTTGATCTCCTCCACGATCTGGTAAATTCTGGGAAGCAGTCTGGAGAAAAGCTCGATGGGCCATTTTTCCAGCGCCTCCGACATGATGGTATGGTTGGTGTAGGCGCAGGTCCTGGTGGTCACGCTCCAGGCCTCGTCCCAGGTGAGATAATAGTCGTCCATCAGGATCCGCATCAGCTCCGCAATCGCCACGGTAGGATGGGTGTCGTTGAGCTGGAAGGTCACCTTCTCGTGGAACTTCCTAATATCGTCGTGCTTGCGCATGTATTTGGCCACCGCTTCCTGTACGGAGGCTGAGATGAAGAAATACTGCTGTTTCAGGCGCAGCTCCTTGCCTGCATAGTGGTTGTCGTTGGGGTAAAGCACCTCCACGATGTTTCTCGCCAGGTTCTCCTGCTCCACTGCCTTCTGATAGTCTCCCTTGTCAAAGGAATCCAGCTTGAAGCACTCCACCGGCTCCGCATCCCAGATGCGCAGGGTGTTGACGATGCCGTTTCCGTATCCCACAATGGGCATGTCGTAGGGAATGGCCTTCACAGACTGGTAACCCTCCTGCCGGAAGCAGTTCCGTCCGTTTTCATCCATATAAACGTTCACGTAGCCGCCGAATTTCACTTCCTTGGCGTACTCCGGGCGGCGCAGCTCGAAGGGATTGCCGTCCGCCAGCCAGTTGTCGGGAACCTCGATCTGGAAGCCGTCCCTGATCTGCTGCTTGAACATACCGTATCTGTAGCGGATGCCGCAGCCGTAGGCCGCGTAGCCCAGGGTAGCCAGGGAATCCAGGAAGCAGGCGGCCAGGCGGCCAAGGCCGCCGTTGCCCAAAGCCGCATCCGGCTCCTGATCCTCCACCAAATTGATATCCACTCCAAGCTCCGCCAGGGCTTCCTCCACTCCGTCATACACCTGAAGGTTGATCAGGTTGTTGCCCAGGGCGCGTCCCATAAGGAATTCCATGGACAGATAGTATACGGTCTTAGGATCCTTCTTCTCATACTCCTTCTGGGTGGTCATCCAGTTGTCCACGATCACGTCCTTGATGGCATAGGCCACCGCCTGGAATACCTGCTGCTCGGAGGCCTCCTCCAGGGTCTTTCTGTACAGGGTCTTGATATTGTAAAGTACGCTTCTCTTAAAAATCTCCTTGTCAAACGTCTGGTCTGCAGGTTTTTTAAGCATTTCTTCTCTCCTTTTATACCGTTTTCTCCACGCTAACGGTCACCTTTTCACCGTTCACGTTCCATTCCCTGCTGATGCCAAAGGTCTCCTCCGCCGTGATGGAATCGGCCAGCACCTTGCCTGCGATCATCTCCCGGTTGTCCTCTGCGATCCGGGCAAGACGGGCGTTGCCGGAAAGGGAAACCCGGATGTGATCCATCACCTCAAAGTCCGCATCCTTTCTCATGGTCTGGATCTTGCTGATGATCTCGTATACGAAGCCTTCCTCAACCAGTTCTTCGGTGAGGTTGGTATCCAGCACCACGGTCACCTGATTGTCCGCCTCGGATACATAGCCTTCCTTCTGGCTCATCTCGATGAGCAGATCCTCTTTGGTCAGCTCCACCTCCACGCCGTTTACATCAAAGCGCAGAGCGCCGTCTCCGTTGAGCTGATCCATTGCGGCGTTTCCGTCCAGGGCTGCCAGGGTTTTCTGGATACCGCCAAGCTGTTTGCCGTATTTGGGGCCTACGGTGCGCAGCTGGGGCTTGAAGGTGTAGGTGGTGAAGTCACGCACATCGCTGGTAAAGGTTACCTTTTTCACGTTCAGCTCGTCTTCGATGATCTCCCTGTAAAACTCATCCAGGGCATTCTCCGCCTTCACGAACATGGTTCCGATGGGCTGGCGGTTCTTGATGTTGGCGGTGTTTCTGCAGGCGCGGCCCATCACCACGATGTCCAGAACCTCCTCCATATCGGCTTCCAGCTTCTTATCGATCACAGCCGGATCCGCCACAGGGAAATCGCACAGGTGCACGCTTTCCGGTGCGGAAGCATCCAGGCCTCTCACCAGGTTCTGATAGATGGCCTCGGAAAGGAAGGGCACCATGGGAGCGGCCAGCTTGGCCACGGTCACCAGGGCGGTGTGCAGGGTCATGTAGGCATTGATCTTATCCTGCTCCATTCCCTTTGCCCAGAAGCGCTCGCGGCTTCTTCTCACGTACCAGTTGCTGCACGCATCCACGAACTCCTGCAGCGCTCTGGCGGCCTCGGGAATCTGGTACGCATCCAGACGGGTATCCACCTCGGTGATCAGGGAGTTTAAGCGGCTTAACAGCCACTTGTCCATCACAGGAAGCTTATCATATTCCAGCTGATATTTGGAGGCGTCAAAATTGTCAATGTTGGCATACAGCACGAAGAAGGCATAGGTATTCCACAGCGTTCCCATGAACTTTCTCTGTCCCTCGATCACGGCCCTGCCATGGAAACGGCTGGGCAGCCAGGGGGCGCTGTTGGTATAGAAATACCAGCGGATAGCGTCTGCGCCGTAGTCCTTCAGGGCGTCGAAGGGATCCACCGCATTTCCTTTGGACTTGCTCATCTTCTGGCCGTTTTCATCCTGAACCAGTCCCAGAACCACCACGTTTTCAAAGGAAGCTTTGTCAAAAAGCAGGGTGGATTCCGCCAGCAGGGAATAGAACCAGCCTCTGGTCTGATCCACAGCCTCGGAAATGAACTGGGCGGGGAACTGCTTTTCAAAGGTCTCCTTGTTCTCAAAGGGATAGTGATGCTGTGCAAAAGGCATGGCGCCGGAGTCAAACCAGCAGTCGATCACCTCAGGCACTCTCTTCATCGGCTTGCCGCAGTGAGGGCAGGGGATGGTGATGGCATCGATATAAGGGCGGTGCAGCTCCACCGTCTTTGCCTCAGGATTGCCGCTTAAGCGCTCCAGCTCTTCCCTGCTTCCCACGGACAGCATCTCGCCGCACTCACACTGCCAGATGTTCAGAGGGGTTCCCCAGTAACGGTTTCTGGACAGTCCCCAGTCCTGAATGTTTTCCAGCCAGTCGCCGAAGCGTCCTTTTCCGATGGATTCGGGCAGCCAGTTGATGGTGTTGTTGTTGGCGATCAGATGCTCCTTCACAGCGGTCATCTTGATGAACCAGGACTCTCTCGCATAGTAGATCAGGGGCGTATCACAGCGCCAGCAGAAGGGATAGCTGTGTTCAAATTTGGGCGCGGAGAACAGCAGGTTCTTTTCCGCAAGGGCTTTGAGCACCTCAGGGTCTGCATCCTTCACGAACATGCCTGCCCAGGGAGTCTCAGCCGTCAGTTCACCCTTGGCATCCACAAGCTGAACGAAGGGAAGATCGTATTTGCGTCCCACGTTGGCATCGTCCTCACCGAAGGCGGGAGCGATATGAACCACGCCGGTACCGTCCGTCAGGGTAACGTAGCTGTCGCAGGTCACATAGAAGGCCTTCTTGTGCTGTCTGTCACAGGTCTCCACCGCGCAGTCAAAAAGAGGCTCGTACTCCTTGTACTCCAGATCCTTTCCCACGTAGGTTTCCAGCACCTCGTAGGCCGGTACGTCCGGGGTCTCCTTATTCAGATCTCCCAGCACCGTGTCCAGAAGAGCCTGGGCCATATAATAGGTAAAGCCGTCCGCCGCCTTCACCTTTGCGTAGGCCTCGTCAGGGTTCACGCACAGAGCCACGTTGGAGGGCAGCGTCCAGGGTGTAGTCGTCCAGGCCAGGATATAGGCGTCCTCTCCCTTCACCCTGAAACGGGCGATGGCGGAGCGTTCCTTCACATCCTTGTAGCCCTGGGCCACCTCATGGGAGGACAGGGGGGTTCCGCAGCGGGGGCAGTAGGGGACGATCTTGAAGCCCTTGTAGAGCAGGCCCTTATCCCAGATCTTCTTCAGCGCCCACCACTCGGACTCGATGTAATTATCGTGATAGGTCACGTAAGGGTCGTCCATATCGGCCCAGAAGCCCACCTTTTTGGAGAAATCC
This sequence comes from uncultured Eisenbergiella sp., assembly GCA_963559585.1. Taxonomy (GTDB): domain Bacteria; phylum Bacillota; class Clostridia; order Lachnospirales; family Lachnospiraceae; genus Eisenbergiella. Next base: position 22,145 of record CAUWLJ010000048.1, read on the forward strand.
TCCCACATGCTCTTGTATTTCCACACGCTTTCCTTACATTTCTCGATGAAGGGAGCGATTCCGTACTCCTCGATCTGCTCCTTGCCGTCCAGGCCCAGAAGCTTCTCCACCTCCAGCTCCACAGGCAGGCCGTGGGTATCCCATCCTGCCTTACGGGGAACCATATAGCCCTTCATGGTGCGGTATCTGGGGATCATATCCTTGATGGCGCGGGTCTCCACATGGCCAATGTGAGGCTTGCCGTTGGCCGTGGGAGGGCCGTCATAGAAGGTATAGGTGGGACAGCCTTCCCTGATCTTCATGCTTTTCTCAAAAATCTGATTCTCTTCCCAGAACTTCAGGACTTCCTGTTCCCGTTCCACAAAGTTCATGTCTGTGCTGACTTTCGTGTAAAGTGACATGTCTACCATCCTTTCTTTTTCATTATAATTTCAAACATACTCCGGCTGCTTCCGGGCGGTGACAGCAGATAAAAAAGCGCGCATCCAAAACGGAGCGTCCTTTCGTACAACAGGGAATGCGCTTTCCTGTCATATAAAAAACCCCCGTCCTGCGTAAAAGGACGAGGGTCTGCTCGCTGTACCACCTGTTACATCATACGGCCTGCCGGGTCAGAATAGAACACGGCAGGAAAATATGGTTTCCCGTAACGGGGGAATCCCGGCTCTGCCTACTTGGGGCTCTATCCCTTTCAGCCTGCGGCTCAGAAGTGATCTTCACCATCCGTTACTCGTACCGGTCTCCCACCTGCACCGGCTCGCTGACACTTTCTCCGGATGATTACTGTCTTCCTCACAGCCTTTATCCATATCTTTTCGTATTATAAGCTTGAAAATGGCGGGTTGTCAAGGGGGTGGACGGCCATTCGGCAAAGGAAAACACCCGCCGGATGTTATTCCCAGCAGCCTCAAACGACGATCTTTTTTTCATCAGGTATCTTTTCTTAAAATCTCCAAATATTCAGAATAGGAGTAAATGCGTGTTTTCCCGGCCTTTTCACTCTGGACCAGAATTCCCTTCTCTACCAGAACAGACACCGCTCTTGCGATTGTATTGTAAGCCATATCTAACGCCTGCGAAGTCTTTTTTACCTCAATGATTGGATTTGCCTCCAAATAAGCAAACAGCTTTTTCAACGTGTCGGACTGCCGCTTTGCCACCCCTTCCATGAGCCGAATTATATTTTTATCATGCAAAGCTGTCAGTTGGTCGATTGTGTGAACTGCATCCTCCGCCGATTCCATGACTGCCTGCAAAAAGAAAGTGATCCACTGCTCATAGTTTCCTTTCCGGCGCACCTCTGTCATTCGGTCGTAATATTCGATGCGGTTTTGCTTCAGGAAATAAGAGATATAGAGCGCCGGGGTCGTCAAAATCTTCTTTTCCATCAAAAACAAGGTGATCAGAAGCCGCCCCACACGCCCGTTTCCATCTAAAAAGGGATGGATAGTTTCAAACTGATAGTGAATCAGCGCCGCACGAACCAGAGGGTCCAGACTGTCTTCCGCATTCATGTATTTCTCCAAATCGGAGATGGCTTCTTTCATATCCTCTGGATTGGGAGGAATACATCTTGCGTTTTTCAATGTGCTGCCCTGGCCGCCGATCCAGTTCTGAGAGTATCGGAACTCGCCGGGATTTTTTTCCTGCCCCCTGACATTTTCCATCAGCACCGCATGAGTTTCCTTTATCAAGCGGCTGCACAGGGGAAGCTCCTGAAGGCGCTTTATGGCAAATTCACTTGCTTTAATATAGTTGATAACATCCGCCACATTCCGGTTCGCGTTTTTATCCATAAGCGGATTCAGCACATCATCAAGAGTTGCCTGTGTACCTTCAATCTGCGAGGACAAAAGCGCCTCTTTCCGTACATACATGGAAACAAACAAATCCATGTTGGGAATACGGGCGGCAAGGCCCTCCAGAAGTGCAAGCTGCCGGTTTGCCTGTATTAAAAGGTTTAAGCCCTCATTCCCCAGATCAACAGGCGGTGTGGGTGGCAGCGGAGCCGGAACAAATGATTGATAAGCCATGTCACCGGACAGATTTGATCTAAAATAGCCCGCTCGATTCTCCAAAGCCTTCAGCTCCTTTCACATCTTCAAAATCTTTAATGGAAATTTCAATACCTATAATACTTCTTTTATTTCCATTAATCAATAGAAATGGAAATACATATCACTTTATATTTCCGCAAAATGCGGTTAGCGGAGTTTTAAGTTCTGATTATACGCTGGATATTTCCATTTATCTTCTATATTCCACCGGCTTTATCAGCCAGACGACCGCCTCCAAGGAAATGAACAGCGGTTGCCTTTCAAAAAAGCGGGGCAGAGGATCCGCCAGCTATCCCCTGTGATGGCTAGCCGAAGCCTCCGCTCCGCAAAATTTCTTAATTACTATTGAATCTCCACCACATGGCACGCCTTCTTCAGCGTGTCGATCAGCTCCGTCAGATAATCTGCGATCTCCATGGAATCCAGATCGCTGTGCTTTCTGTAGGCTGCGATCTTAGCCGTGGACGGATATGCCATGGGCACCAGCCCGCCGCCCTCCAGTAGATTGGCCACGAACTCGCAGGCCTCCAGCAGCTCCTCCACGTCTGTGCTGTGGTCAAAGCCCTG
>CAUWLJ010000049.1:0-23962 GCA_963559585.1 uncultured Eisenbergiella sp.
TGTGTCATGGAATCTTCTACATAGGATATATGGTTTGTCGTGGGAATCTGTCTCACAAGATATTTCCCTTTTTTTAACATTAACATCTTAGCACACTTTACATGCTTAAAATGGCCATCTTTATATTTCTCCGATTTTCTTTCCAACCTCCTTCACGAAACCATCACATATACGGCGTATCTGGCGTTCTGAGTAGTTCGCACATTGCGGCATCCATTTATACGGCATATTTTTATGTCTATATGACCAGAAGCGTATCCTGACAGCCTGTTTATAATCCTCCTGCAGGCTTCTGTATACCGTTTCCACTGCTTCAATCTCTCTTGCCATGCGTTCCATTTTAGGATCATGCAGATCACATATTATTTTTTCAAGCCTGTTTTCATGCAGATTTCCCCGTGGCTGTCCATCTGATAACGGTGCCGATCCTTCCAAAAGCCGCATCCTATTTTCTTCATACATTCGCTTATTTTCAGGATATCTTCTGATAATCGCCTGCGTAATAGCCCAACTGTCTTTCCTTATTTTCATGTCTCCTGCTTCCTCCTTGCCTGCTGCCACCAGGATTTTTTAGCTATGCTATACTCCTCTTATGAATGCGTCTCAGTTCCTGGCTGTTTGGAGCCGCATAAAATTCTTGTGTTACTCGACAGTTTGCGTGTCCGAGAATTTCTGCGATGTCTTCCAGATGGTTCCCATCCTGCCGCAGCCTCGATGCCATCGTCTTGCGCATCAGATGGGGATATATCCTGCGCGTCAGCTCTGACTTATCCCTGATTTTGCGGAGCACCGCCCGGATCGCACACTCTTTGATCGGTTTCGTCTCCCCGCGGACACTCACAAACAGATATGGACTGTTATCTGTCCGCATTTCCAGGTATCTTTTGATATGGACTCTGGCGGCGTCACTGATATACACCTCCCTGTACTCTCTGTCCTTATGCCCATATAAAAGCAATATACCTGTTGTGAAATTGATCTCCTCTATTTTTACGTCCGGTACTTCACCCACCCGCGCTCCTGTGGACAGCAGGAACTCCATGACAGCCCTTTCCCGGCGTTCCTGTATCGTATCCGTGCCGCAGGAGGCCCGGAGAATTTCCACTTCCGTGCCCTCCAGATAATCAATCGGCTTCTTTGGCGCCTTCTTCTTTGGCACGCTCTCAACTGGATTTTGGCTTACAAAATTACACCGCCGCAGCCAGATGAACACTGCTGACAGAAAGCTTCTTTCATTGTTGATCGTTGTCGGGCTGTTTGGTTTACCTCCGTGCCCCTTTGCATATTCGTTCAGGTAAAATTCTATATCCGTTGGCTCCACATGCCTCAGATTCTTGTGTACCACATCCAGAAAGTTATTTGCAGTACGCATATATTGTTCTATGGTCTTATCAGACAGATCACGCTTCTGCATATTCAGCCGGATGTAATCCAGCATGTATGTATTGTCGTCAAAATCCGTAGACAAGGCCGTTTCCATCTTTACCACTTCAACCGTGTAAAGCACTGTCAGCAATACTTTTTCCAGTATACAAAGCTGTTCCCGTGTGATATGCTCCTGCATTCTAAGCAGCACGTCATTGATTATCATTTCTTTCATACTGGCCTCCTTTGCACTTGCCCCAAAGGTACAGTTATGTTATGATACCTTTAGGCGTAAGGCGGCAGCGAACATCTTGGCGGGTGGAGCTGCCGCTGTTTTTATCCTCCTGATCCACATTTGTACTGCTCCATTGGTATCACCTCCTGCAGATATTTTCTTTCTCCCATACAAACCATCAACCCAGCAAATTATCCTCGTACCTCATTTTCATGAGTGCCACAGCAGCCACAATGTATACTGCGGCAATGATGCAGCCGGCTGTGACCAGTATATTTTTGATCATTGGTATCCTCCGTTAAAGTGTTATTTAAAGTAAAATAAATGCAAATATAACTATACCTCCTCCTAAAACTGCCAGGCTCAGCATAAATCCTCTGTAACTTTCTTCATCCACCATTTTGCCCTCACTAAAGTTCAGTTTCCCCATAGATATATACACCAATCTGTTCCCCAAGCCAGTCAAGACCTCTACGGCTAAACCAGTATGTTTTGACCTTTTTACCGTGCGACATTTCTTCAGAACATTTCATATATCCTGCATCAACCAAACCATCTAAATCTGCATCGTTACCATAGAAGTAGTTACGAAACGGTTTATAAAACTTTTTTCCATGTCTGGTGTATAACCGTCTCCCAACATGCCTCGAATTAAAACCAATCGTGTGTAGCGCCTTTTGACGCAATGTGCAATAGGTAATGGTTTGCCCATCTTTATCAACATGGATATATTCTTCTTTTGGTAAATCCATATTCCTTTTTTTCCCTTCAAAATTCAGTTTGCTTTTTCTACCTTTCCCCGAATATAGCCATAGCCTCTGCTAAAATCTCTGACGTGGGCAGATAACATATATCCGTATTCTGGTAATCTGTATGATGCGTTAAAAAATACTCTTCGCAGGCTTGCTGTTCTGTCAGCCCCTCTAGCATCAACGCCCATATAATTTCTCTTTCTTCTTCCACAAGCGCCCTGCCTCCATTAATGATCTCCATGTTCAGGGGCTGCTCTGCGTTTGCGTTTACTTCCTGCAAATACCATCCCGCCTGTTTGTACTCTTCTAAGCGTTCTGGCGTTAATATGCTGTACTCGTCTGGGAAAATCTTTACTTCATTTGGCGTATAGATTTTTGCACACTGCCTGCCGTATTCGTCCACGCCCACCAGGTTTTTTATCTCCGTACCACTCCAGTTTCCGAGTTTATCTTTTATACCAGCTTTACCCTCGCGCATGTAAGGTACAGCCCAGTAAATCCCATAAAGCTGCGGTGCTAAATACTTTGATACTGGAATGTTCTTAATAATCATCACCCAGTTACCCGATGTAATAAGTGTGCACTCGTCACGCCTTTCCCTACTGCCATCGCCCCATAAATCTACATAATTTCTTATAAATCCGTGTTCGTCTACTGATGTCTCCGCACTTTTTATTTTCATTTTCCACGCCTCTTTTCCGGGTGACTTACATCTCCATAAAAATTCAGTTTACTTTGTCTAAATCGGCGGAAGCAGTGTAAAGCGGTATTCCTCCTGCACATCGGGATATTTGCCGTGATCCACCCTGCTTTGGAAGGATTCCAGTGGTCTTGCATACACCTGATATTCTCCGTACAGTGCCTGATAGATTACCAGCTTCTCCCCGGTCTCCGTGTGCTCTGCCAGCGTAATGATCCGGTACAAATTGCCTTTAAAATGACGGTATATCTCTTTTGGTATAGGTGTATGTTGGCCAAAACTCCCACGATCTGCCTCAGCCACTTCTTCTATGTTTTCCTCCGCTAAAATCTCATGTTTCGTTTCAAATTCCTGTTCCCATTCTTTTAACGAAACTTTTACTTTTGATATCATCTCTTTCGCTTCCTTTGCCGCCGGATTCATAAACGCTGGTACAATCAGCTGATTGTCTGCCCTGTTTAAAGCAAATATCATTTTTTTAAAGCTCATTTTTTCTGGCATTTTCCAATTCCTCCATTAAATGCTCAGTTTTCTATTCTTCCGCAGTCTCTTCCACAAACCGGAATCCCTCCGGAGGCCCGTCTCTCCTGCTGCCGCCCTGCACTTCCGCGCCCTCCCGTCCTGCTGTTTCTTCCTGTCCTGCTGCCGGCCTCTCCCTGCCTGCCGCCGGATCCCGGCCCCCCTTCCGGTACGTGACCTGTTCCCGCGTCCATCCGGGGTAAAACCTGCGCATCCGCTCCTCCAGCATACCCGTCATTTCTTTCCGGTTCCCCCGGTTTCCGTTATCCATCATATTGTGGTGCCACACACATCCCAGGGCCCCGTTCTGCTCCATTCCCATTCCTGACTGAGAGCGTGGGACGATGTGCATGATCTGCAGTCCGGTCCGGCAGTATGCCGGATCTTCCGGCGGCGCATATCCCGCCGCGCAGAAGACGCAGGTTTCCTGATCCCGTTTATGTACCGCTTTCCTCGCTTTCGCCGTGAATTCCAGATGACGCGTCAGCTTCTTTTTTACTCTCTTTTTCATCTTCTTCACTCTCCCCTGTTCCTTCCATCTGTCCGATGCTCATCTGCCCCGGGATCTCCTCCGGCGGCGCAGGCAGGATGTCAAACTGCAGCGCCGCATACCCCGGCACAAGCCCGCCGTGGTCATTGATCAGGTGCGTAATCCGGATATGGATCTCTGCCCCGGTCTGTTCCCCGTCCTTCTGGTGCTGCAGGCACACCGTATTGCCGACACGGTACGGATCCTGAGTGCGCAGGATCAGAAAACGCTGACCTTTCCGGATGTCTGTCATCATGTTGGTTCCCATCGGATAGGTATAGACCGCATCCTCCGGCGGCAGCTCTATGGGATGCGGTTCCTTTCTCTCCGGCTCTTTCCACGTCACAGAATCTTTCTTCCTGGCTTCCCCGCGCGGCAGTCGCTCCCGCCCGATCTCCTCCGGCACTTCCGTCCCGGTTTCTTCGGGTTCCGTTCCGTTTTCCTGCTGCCCTGTACCATTTTCTTCCGGCTCCGTTCCGGTTTCTCCCAGATCCGTTCCGTCCGGAGCGCCGCCCTCCGGCTCCCCTGCTGCCGCCCTGCTTCCCGCCGCTCCGTTTCCTTCCGGGCTGTTTCCCTCCGTGACCGCCGGGCTGACCCTCGTCGTTTTCCTGCTTTCCTGTTGCACCGGTGCAATCTCCGGGATTTTTTCGCCGTACACGGTTTCCCAGCTTTCTTCTGCGCTGTCCCTCCCCATCAGGAGATCAAACGCCGCTTCCATATCGGCCCAGCCATATTCCTGCTTTTCACCGCTTCTGACATTGATCAGCACCATGTTCCGGTCTGCTCCCTTCAGCGACAGCATCATGCGGCCGGTGCCCGGAATGCGGGCGCTGTGTATCCCTTCGCCGGCCGGCGCCATGATCTCCATAACTGCTGCCGCCATCCGGCCCGTGTCAGGAGTATCCATATACGCCTTCCACAGCTTCCGGTACAGTTCCGGCATATCCTTCCCCAGCTTCCAGACCACCCTCTGAAGGTCGTTTTCCAGCCTGTCATAAACTTCTTCCCGCTCTTCCATCAGGATTTCCAGGTCTGTTGTATCCTCCTCCGCGGCAACCTCCCCGCGGATCACCTGGATATCGGACTTGCTGTATTCCGGGCTGATCTCCCCGTTGATCCAGTCCGGCAGCATCAGCATGATCGACAGCTTTGCCCGTCCCAGGCCCCGGTAATGCTCCTGCAGGCGCGGCGCATAACCATTTTCCGAAAACCGGTCATTGATCGCAATGAAGCGGGACACTGCCGACTTGTCCAGCCCGTACTCCTTTTCCGCGAACTCATTGACCGACGCATAGCCCGATTCCTGCAGCACCGCCGTGTCCCGCGCCACCTTCAGGAGGTAGCCGATCTTTACAAACCCTTCCTCGACTTCCTCCACTACCGTGTCCATCGTCCTTTTGAAATCCGCATAACTCCCATATTCCACGGCCCTTTTTCCGTATTCGATCAGTTCTCCCATCAGACTGCCTCCATAAAATCTTCCATGAGCCCCTGTAAGACTCTGGTATTGTTCTTTTCCCTCAACTCCTGCAGGTTTTCTTCCCGCTTGACTGCGCTGATCTTTGCAAGCTCCCTTTCCGATGCCGTCAGGCGCTTTTTGATGACTTTCTGCCATTCCCTCAGGAATCCCCGTACGTTCTCGATCCCTGTCTCCTCATCCAGGTATGTCCTGTGCTGCCGGATCGTGCCGCCCGGCTCTACCTCCAGCGTGTAATACGGAGTATCCGGCGCGGATTCTTTTCTCAGGAAAAATACATAGGTTTCCCGGTTCCGGATCCGTTCAAAATACCGGTCTGAGGATCCTGCGCAGTGGTGCAGCGCATTCCCTTCCACAGAGATATCCACCAGCCTGCGGGGAACGACCACCATATATCCACCGCCTGTGTATTCGTAAATCTCCCGGACTGCTGCCAGGTTCTCCTCCGCGCCTGGATATTTATCTGCCAGTTCCTGCGCTTTTTTCTCCCACGCTTCCCGGTTCTGCGTGATGCTGTCCATGATCTCCTGCCGGCGGATCTCCTCCACAGCTTCGTCATGGCGCCGCTTCAGTTCACGCGGCCGGCTTACCATCCCATCGGACAGGTCTTTTTTCAGCCTCCGGCACATGCTCAGGTAGTCCCGGTACTGTTCGATCACGGTTTTCACTGATTTTCCCGGATAGGATTCTTTCTGCTGCCTCGTGATGTAATGTTTAAATTTCAGCAGGGACATCCCCCCGGGAATCTGCTTTGGTGATACCCCTTCCTGCAGTGCCCACTCCAGGGCTTCCTGCGGCAGCTTCTCCCCGAACTCATCTGACCAGCGAAGCCATTCCAGCATTGCTTCCCCGCCGTCCGCATCCCGCAGGCGGTTGACCTTCTGGCGGTCTTCCAGCCCCAGCACCTCTTCTGCTGTATCCCCATAAATATGCAGGATTCCGCTGTATTCGCAGAAAAACAGGCTGATCTGTTCGGTGGTCTCTTCCAGCAGCCTGTAAAACCGGCTTTTTGCCAGATATTCCACCACGCTATGCATCCGGCTGTCAGCACAGGCCATCATGCGGTTATAGTCTGCGCACATCCCTTGCTGCGCCATCCACTCCATGATCCCCGTCCAGCCCTCATATTCCGTCCCGGCAAGGCATTCCCGGATGCCCTGCGGGTATAGAAAGCATTTTCCCATCCTCCGGTTCGCCGGATTGCTTTTGTCAAAGCACACACCGTTATCATCCCGCCCCCAGCAGTTATACCGAATCTGGCAGGCATATTTTTTATGCCCCCTGAGCGGCATGATCCGCACGCCTTCCGACAGGCGGACACACTCCCCGTCTGCCGTCCACTCCATCCTCACATCAAAATGCCTGCACACCGACATATCTGTGCCTATGTCCTGCATCAGGCACACCTTCCCGCGCTCCATGACCTTCCCTGTCCGGCGCTTGATCTGCACCTGCGCGCCGCAGGACGGGCATACCGCCCACTCATTGTGTTTTCCCGGCACGCTTTTAACGTCCGGCCGGCCTCCGCAGGCGGTACAGGCATACTCCCCTTTTTCCTTGTCCCAGAACAGGAAGTGCTTCCCGCCGCCCGCTGCCTTTAACGTCCATTCCCGGAAATCCTCCGGCAGTTTTGGTGCGCGTTCCTGAAGCTTCCGCTCCCGCTCCATGCGGCGTTCTTCTTTCTTTTCCCTCATATCCCTGCCATAGTCCTGCTCAACCCCGTCAATCAGGGCAAGGCCTTCTCCCCATGTTCTCCACGTACTGCCTTCCAGGGCTTTTTTGATGACTGCGCGGGACTGCGGCGGATCATATTTCACATTTTTCTCAACAGATCTCCCGTCATCGTACCAGCACATCCCTCCTGCTGCCCGGTGCGCTTTCAGCACCGACCACTTCCCAGTCCCTGCGTTCCACGTCTCATATTCTCCGGTATCTGTATTCATGCAGTACCGGCATTCCAGCTCCCTGTCCTGGTATATATTCAGGATGAGGATGTTTTCCACAGTCTGGACGGTGACCACTTTCCCTTTCTTTCTGGTCTTTACCGGCGTTTCCTGCAGTACCATTCGTCTTTTCATTCGGCTTTTACCACCTTTCCGGCTTTGTTGATCGTATACCATATATCCGGCAGGACCTCCCTGCCAGCTTCAAACACCTTTGCAGCTTCAAATTCTCCCGGCCCTGTCTCCCGGACCAGCGCCATCACACTCCCGGCCCTGCCTTTTACTTTCGGCTCTCTCCCGCGCGCGATAGCGATCGCACCTTTTCCCTGCCCTTCTGCAGCGTCCTCCGCCACGTCCAGCATCACACCCCTGCGCTTCCAGTCCCGTTCCGGATACCGCACCATATACATACATGCCGCTGACGCAATCTGTTTGATGTTCAGCTCCCGGACGATGCGCATCCTGGTGCAGGCGATCTGGACAGAACCGTCCTCATCGATGCTCCCGCCGACTTCCACCTGGCAGTACCGGTTTTGTCCGCCCAGCGGATACCAGCGCAGACAGTCAAGGACATATTCCGCGCAGTGCATCCCCTCTCTTGCTGTCTTTGAGCCTTCCTCCTCCAGCACATCCCCCACATGGTACTGCTTCCTGCCGTGTCCATATACGGCTGTAAAATCCGGTGCAAATCCTTTGTATGCGGTCATTTCCCTGCCTCCGTGTAATATTCCGTGATGATCCGGCGGGCCCGCGCCATGCCGGGGATTCCCAGCTTTACCGGGTAATTCTGTTTTATCCCTGCTGCCTTTACGATCCCCTGATCCACGGCTGCCGCATTGTGGAAGCTCCAGATGAGCAGCTCTGCGATGCACCCTCTCAGGCTCTTTCCCTTCCGGCGCACTGCTGCCGCCGTCTCCGGGTGCTCCGCGCACTGGATCCTGATATAAGTCAGCCAGTCCTCCATGATCTCCTCCGGTTTCAGTTCCTCCGCTTCTACTTTTAATTTTCCCAGGGCGGCCATGACCGGCGTACACAGCTCCGGCGCCGCGCCGTCTATATAGTCCTCCGCGTCCTCCCGGTCGATTCCGTTTTCCTCTGCGATCACATAGACCGCCTCCGTATCCCCTTCCGCCATCTGTGCCGCGGCGGCGCGGTTGATCTCCTCCGCAGACTCAAATTCTCCAAATTTTTCGTATAACATCCTGATCCCTCCCTGCGGGGCTGCCCGCCCCGCGGTGTATTCTGTGATATATGCCGCATGGCAGTTACCGGGTTTCTTGAGGTGTTCCAACCATTTCTTTTTTCAGTTTTTCCTGCATCCAGAGCCGGTAGGAATGGCCGCCGGACCGCATAAAGACCAGGTGCGGCTCCATTTTCGGCGCAGCCTCCTCCCACAGCTTTTTATTCCGGATTTCCTTCCCTTTCGCCGTTTTCCATCCCCGCGCCTGCCACTCCTCCAGCCATCCGTTTTCGACCGCGCTCCTGATCTGGCTACTGTCTGCGTATACGTCCACCACACAGGGCATCCGCAGGCGGTCCAGGGCCGCTGACAGGGCCCGCAGGATCAGCGCGTTTTCCTTTTCCGGCTGCCAGTCCCCGGTCTGCCAGAGGGTCGCAGGCTCGCCCCGGCGCGTGACAAATTCCAGCAGGTACATCCACCTGCCGCCCTGCTGCCGGGGGCCGTGCACCGTCGTCTCTATGTACAGGTTCACCTGCGGGCTACTTTCCACGGCCTTTCCCTCCTTTCTTCCGTTTCCGGCTGTATCCGGGCAGCATCACGAGCGTATAAACGAATGTTTCATGCCCGTCATAGCTGCTTACGCCCCGCCGCACACTATCCTGGTCCAGATAATAGCCCTTCGGCACACGGATCTGCCCCAGTTCCCGGCTCTTGATCAACCTGGGCTCCCCGATCCTGGGCTTTTTCAGCCCCCTTGACGGGTACCAGAGTTTTTTTGTCTCCCGGCCCTCCGTCTCCATCGTCTTTCCGGCATATTTGACAAAGTATTCCGCAATCTTCCGGTAGTTCCCGTCCGTGTACAGCGGCTCCACATGGATGCCGCCCTCCGTCCAGCACTCCCGCAGAAGCTTCAGATCCGTCTCCTGCATGACGATGTGGTGGTGGCGGGCCCCTTTCTTCCCGATCTCCAGCACGCGGATATATTTCGACGGCGGCAGCCCCAGTTTTTTCAGACGGCGCTTCAGACGGTCATAGAAATTTTTAAAATCCTTCTGCATCCGGTCTGATCCATCCGGCCGGCCCTCTTTCCTGTAGTCCAGCGTCACAAGCAGGTCACCATCGCGAAAGTTCTCCGCCATCAGCCATCCCAGCATCCGGGTTGCCCTCCGCAGGTTACCCTCCTTCTGTGCCTGTGTCGTCCCGTTCTCTTTTTTATCCCTCGGCCCTTTCCGTCCTGTCCGGCGCTGTCCCTGCAGCACGGTCACCGTCCGGCCTGCCCTGACCCGTTTCTCCACTACCGCCATATCATCCGTACCCCTATGGTTAATATCCTTTACCAAGCTTTAAAGCGGATTTTCCGCTTTTTTTCTTGATTTTTTCCGGCCGGAGTGCTATGCTTTCAGCAGATGGTTTTTCGTCTCCGGACGACTGGGACATGCGCGCCAACGCATGTCCCTCTTTTTATTTATTGTTGAAAACTGCTTTTCGCTCCGGTACCAGCGTACCGTCTGCAAGGGGGAGCCTCACCGTGTACCAGTAGTCTCCTTCGCTGTCACGGTAAAAATCATAGACCCGTCCTCTTTCCGCACTGCTTCCGATATACTCAGTTCCAAGGTGTGCCGCACCCCATGCTTCCCTGTTTTCCATGCTTTTCGCGTGTTTCCACGCTTCCCTGCAGTCCTCCATCTTGTCCTCCTTGTTTCGTGGAAGTACAGGATCAGCCCTGCTGCCACACCGGCCAGACAGAATGCTGCCCCCAGGGATATGTTTCCGGCTTCCAGCGCCGCCGGGCAGAGGAACACGGAACCTATCATGATAATCGCAAGAATATCTGTCAGTTCTATCCTTCCCATCAGCCTGTCCCCCTCATGCAAAAATGATCTCATATACAGGGACATCCAGATCCCGGTACTCCACGGTGCAGTAATAGTATCCCATCTCCTGGTAGATCTTCGGGATCACGCTGCTGCTGTGCAGGATCCCGTGGGCGATAGACGCCACATGCCCTCCGGCCATTTCCCGTTTGCTGGCCTCTGCGATCAGGGCCGCCACCTCCATCGATCTTGTCAGATAGATTTTATAGCCTGTCATGGCTTGTCCTCCTTTCCCGGCTTACGCCGGTTCCTCTTTTGGTATCTTTTCCAGTTCGTACTGTATCTCCACACCTTCCTGGTCTTCCAACTGTGCTATGAGGACGGCAAAAATTTTTTCCATGTCCATCAAATCACCCCTTTTCACAGTCTATGTAATACTGTTTGTACCATTTGCCTGTTGTTTTCTTTTACGCAGAGCTGCTACTACTTTGGCGGTAATTGCCAATCCAATTATGATGCACAATGCCGCCAAAGCCCTTTTCAGCGGCAAAGCCACAAGGCCTACCACAAGATTGAGTGTCAGCATAATCGCTGTTATCGCCCAGAAAGCCGCTGAATCCACCAATTTGCTGTCGCTCTCCAGATTAAGATTACGTGCTCCTGAATTACGGCTGAATTCTGCTCTCAGCTTTTCAAACTCTGTTTCGAGTAGATTTATCCTATATTCTGTTCTGTCTTCCATCCTTTTTACCTCTCTTTTCGATTCTGACTAAACCCTAATAAAGAATCACCTCCCTATACCTTCTGCAATTCTCTCTCGCTCTCCGTCTGCAGGCTCACTCCCTTTTCTCTGTTATACGTTGCTCTTAAAGCAAAACCCGACAGAATATCAAGGGCCCGCACTCTTTCTTCCGGCGTCAGCTTTGAGAGAATTTCCTGTGCAAATTCGTTCCCTTCTTTCACCTGCTGTTCTAAATCATTTCTGTTCAATTAATCACCTCCTTTGTTTCTTTACTCCACATTATAGGTGAGTCACTACACTCTGTCAACACCTTTTTAGAAATATGTTGAATTACTCCACAACATATGTTAATATGATCTCATAAGATTTTAGGTGGTGAAAAAATGAATGAACGACTAGCAGAATTAAGGAATGCTCTTGATCTTACTATGGAAAAATTCGGTTCCAGAATTGGTATATCACGTTCTGGCATTAGTAAAATGGAAAATGGTTCTTCAGGACTATCTGAACAAACCGTTTTATCGATATGCCGTGAATACCATGTAAATTACTTTTGGTTAACCGAGGGAAAGGGGGAAATGTTTACTGATACTCCACAGACAATCATAGAAAAAATTTCCGAAGAATATAATCTGGACGAACTCGACCAAAAAATTTTGACAAAATTTTTGGAGTTGAAGCCGGAAGAAAGAAAGGTCATTAAAAATTATATGAAAAGCATTTTTACATAAGTAGAACGGGCTATTCACCCGTTCTGTTGATAAATATATGATGGACATAGGCAAAGATTCTTTTCAGGTCGTTTTCCGATGTGATTTTTTCCAACATCCTGATGATTAATACTTTATACTCCTGTCCCGTCATATAAATCCCCTCCTTTGCATTAGAACGTTTGTTCTTTATGTATATTTATCATACCACATCTGAACAAAACATGCAATATTTATACAGAACATTTGTTTTTACAGGGAAACCTTTATGTAAAGCGTCTTTTTCCTATCTTTATTCTACCATTATATTGGCAGAAAATTACATGGTAATTTTTGGTAATTTTAACTATAGCTCCATAAAAAACTTATGAGGAGGAAAGGTATCATGGCACTTATCACATGTCCCGACTGCGGGAAGGAATTTTCAGACCAGGCAGCAGCCTGCCCAAACTGCGGAAGGCCGCACAGCTTAAACAAACCGACCGAAGCGCTGAATAACAGCCCCGATAAAACCATTGTTATCAATAACAATAGTTCGGCAGGCGCTTATGCCGGCTCTGCTCCTACAGCATATGTGAACAGCCGTCCCAAAAATAAATGGATCGCCCTGCTGCTCTGTATATTTACACTGTGCGGTCATAAATTTTATGAAGGTAAGATTGGAATGGGGATTCTTTATCTTATCACCGGAGGGCTGTTTGGAATAGGTTGGTTTGTGGATATTATTCTGCTTGCTCTGAAACCAAATCCATACTATGTATAACAAGGGAGGGCTGAGAAAATGGGGTTCTTGGATACTTTTAAAGGAAATCAGTACAAGTCTGAGGTCGAAGCATTAAAGCAGGAATGTGAACGCCTTAAATCTCTTTTCACCCCTGAAATGCAGAATATTGACTTCTTAAAGAATGAGACTGCCAGACTGCAAAACGAAGTGTCTTCTAAGCAACAGCAAATCTCCGATCTGGATTCGATCATGAATGCCAAACTGAATGAGATTTCCGGTTTGGATCAGACCATTCACGATAAGAAAGACATTCTGATCCAGATGGACGATGAAATCCTTGTACAGGAATTTGGGCTGTATCAGCCACAATTTGACTTTGCTTCCGCTCTGGATTATAAGGAAACTCTTGCAGATATCAGATCTTCCCAAAAAGCACTGATCAAAAACGGAAAGGCTGTTACTGGCAATACACAATGGCAGGTCAACGGCAGCACAGCTCAAGGCAAAAAAATGGTTTCTGACACCCAGAAACTTCTTCTCCGCGCTTTCAATTTTGAATGTGACGAACTCATATCCAAGGTTAAATACACCAACTTTGATGCGTCCCTAGACAAAATCCACAAATCTGCAGAAACCATCTCAAAGCTGGGCACCACAATGGGTATTGCTGTAACCAAGCAGTACCTGACCGCCAAGACAAAAGAACTCCGGCTTGCCTTTGAATACCAGCTTAAAAAGCAACAGGAAAAGGAAGATCAGAAAGCCGCAAGAGCTGAACAGCGTGAACAGGCCAGAATCCAAAAAGAACTTGAAGAACAACGGAAACGTATCGAAAAAGAGCAGACCCATTACCAGACTGCTTTTGAGAAATTACAGGCCCAGCTTGAACTGCGTCCAGATGACCCGGATCTCCTTGCCAAGAAGGCTCAGATGGAAGATCATCTGACAGACATTGATAAAGCCCTGTCTGATATCGACTACCGCCAGGCCAACATGCGGGCCGGATATGTATACGTGATTTCCAATATTGGAGCTTTCGGGGAAAACGTATATAAGATTGGTATGACGCGCCGTCTTGATCCACAGGACAGAATTGATGAACTGGGAGACGCTTCTGTTCCTTTTAACTTTGACGTTCACGCCATGATCTTTTCTGATGATGCCCCCGCGCTTGAAGCCGCACTTCATAGAGCATTTGAAAACCGGAAGCTGAATATGGTTAATCAACGTCGGGAATTCTTCAATGTTACTTTGGATGAAATCAAAGATGTTATCAAAAAGAATTTTGATAAAACCGTGGAATTCCACGATGTGCCGGATGCAGAACAGTATCGCGTCAGCTTGAAATTGAAAGAAAACCTGTCATAAAAAATCATAATTGATTGCGAAGGTTTCTGTTACAACTCTGTCCAAAGCAAAAAGCCCCGGCGGCAACCGGGGCAATCTCAGAAAACTATACAGCCCGGAGGCTGATACAATCTTCCCTCAACGAGTTGATTATACCACAATCCTCCGGCACCTGTACAGGTGTTATTTTTGTACCCTTTTACATACAATCGTATCATAATCACAGAAGGAGGAAATTTATGAAACATCTACCCAGCACCGACCGGATCCAGCGGGCGGCCGTCTACATCCGCGTCTCCACGGCTGAACAGGCTATCCACGGCAAATCCCTGCAGGCTCAAATGGAATATCTTCAAAATTATGCCGATGAGCATGGCATGAAAGTGGTTGGCGTCTATGCCGATGAAGGACAGACTGCCCGCAAAGAACTGAAAAAGCGCAAGGCCATCCACCAGCTGCTTGCAGCCGTGGAACGGGATGAGGTAGACGTCATCCTGTTCTGGAGGATGGACCGCTGGTTCAGATCTGTTTCTGACTTTTATAAGGTTCAGGACATCCTGGATGCCCACAACTGCATCTGGATCTCCACCTCTGAACCCAATATCAGCATGGAAACCCGTGACGGACGTTTGAACCTGAACCTGGTACTTGCCATTGGTCAGAATGAAGTAGACACCACCAGTGAAAGAATCCGCTTCACGGTGGATAACATGATCCAAAACGGCCGCATTGTGTGGGGCAACAGCAATCTCCCGCTGGGATTCAAAATCGGCGAATTGAACGGACGCAAGGCGGTAGTCAAGAATGAAGAAGAAGCCCCTATGGTAGAGGAATTTTTCCGCTATTTCCGTATCCACCAAAATAAAACCAAGACCGTATTGCACATGCGTGAAACTTTCGGAATTCCCTTTACCTATTCCAGGCTCCGCACCATGCTTTCCAGCGAATTTTATATTGGAAAATACCGGGAAAACCAGAATTACTGCCCTGCTTACCTTACAGAAAAAGAATGGACTGAAATTCAAAAAATATCCCGCAAGAATACAAAAATCCCGCCAAGCGGGCGTGTTTATTTATTCTCCGGACTGATCTGCTGCCCGTTATGCGGCCGCCTGATGGCAGGGGCAGGCCAGCCGTCCATTATAAACCGCAAAACCGGTGAAAAACGCTATTACATTTATTACCGATGCAATCAGGCCTTCCTTGACCATGCCTGCGAATGGAGACGCCTTACCAGCCAGAATTTACTCGAACAGGATCTTCTTAAAAATCTCTCCTGGACTTTTGAAGATTATCAGGTACGCCAAGCCACTATCATGAAGACGCAGCGCAAGAAGAAAACTTCCCGTACTCCCGAAAAAATCCAGGGAGAACTGAAACGGCTCAATTTCTTGTATGTGAAGGAACGTATCTCCTTTGAGGATTATGACGCAGAATATCAGCGTTTGAACCAGGAATTATCTCAGGTAAACGCGTCTGCCCTGTTGGAAGAACAGACGCACCATTTCCGTGCGGAAGAAGTGCTGAAGCAGAAAGATTTTATGCAGATGTATGAATCTCTGGATCAGGAACACCGGCAGACTTTCTGGCACGGTATTATCTCAAAAATCCAGATCAATACGGATGCGCAGATAACCAGCGTGGATTTTCTCTGATCTGTCTTTTACTAACTATATAACCCGGTTTGGAGCCGATAAGACTATGACCGCCGTCCTCACCGGTGAAGCCGACATCGGCTTTATGGGCTCCGAGGCTTCCATCTACACCTATCTGGGCGGCACCCAGGATTACGTGGTAAACTTTGCCCAGCTGACCCAGCGGGCGGGCAATTTCCTGGTTTCCCGCGAGCCCGTCGAGCATTTTTCCTGGGATATGCTGAAGGGAACCCAGGTGCTGGGCGGCCGGGCAGGTGGCATGCCCCAGATGATCTTTGAATACATTCTGAAAAAGAACGGCCTGGATCCGAAAGCCGACCTTTCCATCGACCAGAGCATCGACTTCGGCTCCACTGCCGCCGCTTTCTCCGGGGGACAGGGCGACTTCACGGTGGAATTCGAGCCTCACGCCACCCTATTGGAACAGAAGGGAGACGGATATGTGGCGGCGTCCCTTGGGGAGGATTCTGGCTACGTGCCCTACACCGCCTTCTCCGCCAAGAAAAGCTATATCGAAGCCAATCCCGGCGTAATCCAATCCTTTACCAACGCGCTTCAGAAGGGCATGGATTACGTGCAGAAGCACAGCCCGGAGGAGATTGCCGCCGCTATCAAGCCACAGTTTGGGGAGACGGATGAGGAAACCCTCACCGCCATCGTCCGGCGCTATTACGACCAGGATACCTGGAAGGAAAACCTGGTCTTTGAGGAGGATTCCTTCACTCTGCTTCAGAATATCCTGGAGGAGGCGGGAGAGCTGTCCCAGCGCGTTCCCTATGCAGACCTGGTGGATCCCTCCTTTGCCCAGGCTGCGGCGCAATAATCTGTGCCTGATGTGAACCAAAAGCACCTGTCTGCTGCAGTCTGTCCCTGCTTTCGTTATTGTTTACCGGCCTGCCAGTGAACAGTAGCAGCCCTGCCGGTACACAAAAATTTCACATTTCAAAATATAGACGAATCCGTCTGTAACTGTTATAATCGCTTTTTCAGAAACAGACGATTCCGTCTATATTGATAAAGGAGTGTGAAAATCATGATCTTTTCAGGTATTCTCAAACTGCTGCTGGCAATATTCCTTGCTTTCCTGGCCGGAAAGCTGATTTCCCGGTTCAAGCTTCCCGCCATTCTCGGCTGGCTGATCACCGGCATGATCCTTGGCCCTCATGCGCTTGGATTGATGGATGAATCTCTGATGGATGCCGGCTGGTATGGTGTGGTGGAGAGCATTCTGGAATGCACGGTCGGCATTATGATCGGCACAGAGCTGATCTGGAGCCGCATGAAACGCGCCGGAAAGCAGATTATCGTGACCACCATAACCGAATCCGTGGGCACCTTTCTGGTCGTTTCCCTGGTTTTCGGAATCATCTTCCTGTTGAGTGGTATTCCTCTTTATATGGCCTTCCTGTTCGGCGGGATTGCCCTGGCCACGGCTCCGGCTCCCTCCCTGTCCATCGTCAATGAAATGAAAACGGACGGCCCCGTCACCAAAACCCTGATCCCCATGGCTGCTCTGGACGATCTGGTGGGCGCGCTCATCTTCTTCTCGGTAACCGCCCTGGTCAGCGCCCGGGTTTCCACTCAGAACGTTCCCGTTCCTGTGGTACTTTTCCTCGTCTTTCTTCCGGTGCTGATCGGCGCCGTTACAGGTTTTCTGGCCGGAAAGCTGATGCAGAAGGCGCGTTCCCTGCGTTCTGCGCTCTGCGTCATGCTGATTATGCTTCTTGTATCCTGCGGGATCGGCCTGTATCTGAACACGGCTGTACTTCCCGCTCCCGTGCTGAATTATCTGCTGATCGGCATGGCCTATTCCACCGTTTTTGCCAACATGATCCCCCAGGAGCTGCTTGACAGCATCATGGTCATCATGAATCCTGTTATCGGCTTCGCCCTGATCATCGTAATCCTGAACCTGGGCGCACCGCTGGATTACCATCTGATCTTCGGCGCCGGTATTTACACGGCAGTCTATATTGTGTCCCGTGCTGCGGGAAAATACATGGGCGCCTTTTTCGGTGCATCCATTACTCATTCTCCCAGGAGTGTGCTCAATTACCTGGGGCTCACCCTGCTGCCGCACTCCGGCGTCTCTCTGGTCTTTACCGGAATCGCCGTCTCCGTGCTTCAGGGGGCTGAACCGGAGCTTGCCTCCATCATCCAGGGTACCATTGCCGCTGCCGCCGTTATCAACGAGGTCATCGTCGTCCTGCTCACCAAGAAGGGCTTTGAATGGGCCGGGGAATTGAACCAGTCAGGGAAAGGAGGGGCTTCACATGACTCAGAAGGAACGTCAGGAGCGCAGCCAGCGTGAGATCCGCCTGGCTGCCATGGAGGAATTCGGGACCCGCAATTACAGCGAAGTGAGCATGGAGCAGATCTGCTCCCGCCACCACATCTCCAAAGGCATGATGTACCATTATTTTTCCAACAGGGACGAGCTGTTCCTTCTCTGTGCCGGGGAGGTCTTTACAGGGCTTGGCCAGTATCTGGAAAAGCATCTGCCCTCCGCCGCAAACGCCGATCCCGCCTCCTGCACTCATGAATTTCTCCTTTTGCGGGAGGCCTATTTTCAGGAGCGTCCTCTGGAGCGGAATGTGTTCAACAATGCGCTCTTTCATTCTCCCGAGCATTTGAAAGAGCAGATCCGTCTCCTCCGCCGTCCCCTGCACGAAATGAACCTGGCCTTCTTTCAGCAGATCGTATCCCGGCTCCCCCTGCGCAGCCAGGTGACCGCCCGGGATGCTGTGCAGTATTTTGAAAGCATAGAATTTGTATTCTGGGACATTCTTTCCCAGTTTGACACAGAGAACGCACATTCCGATCTTTCCGCCTTCTCCACAGTCTCCGAGAAGGTGCTGGACATGGTTTTCTTTGGAATCGCCAGACAGCCTGAGGGAAGGCCGGCGGAGGGCTGAAGGAAGGCTTATCCACCCGTCCGCGAAAATAAATTGAACTTTTTCAAAAAATAATATTGAACCACGCATCCAACTGTGCTATGCTGTTTTTAAATTGAACTTCTATCCGTCCGGGACATTGAAATTGAACTTCTCTATGCCCTGTCCCTGCATATGGATGAAAGGAAGAAAGAAAGGAAGGCTGCCATGGCAAACCAAGCCTTTGCGGATCGTCTCAGAACCGCCATGAAGAAACAGAATATCCGTCAGGTCGATCTCATCCGCGCCGCCGGAGCCTGCGGCATCAAGCTGGGAAAAAGCCACGTCAGCCAGTACGTGAGCGGCAAAACCGTCCCGCGCGCCGATATGCTCCATTTTCTGGCCAAAACCCTGAAGGTGGACGAGGACTGGCTGGCAGGAAAGGAAGCAGCCGGAAGGGACGCTGATGGAAGCGGCGGGATTGAAAAGGCCGGAGGCGGTCCGCCTCCTTCTGCCGATACGGCTCCGTCCGTTAAAGCGGGCAGTGACGGGGACGGTGCAGAGGCAGGAACGGAGGCCTGCGGGGCACAGAAACATTTTTCAGGAGGGAACACCATGCGTGAATTCAGAAAATCATCCAAGCTCGACCATGTATTATACGATGTGAGAGGCCCTGTGGTGGACGAGGCCGCCAGGATGGAGGAATCGGGAACCCAGATTCTGAAGCTGAATATCGGTAATCCGGCTCCCTTCGGCTTTCGGACGCCGGATGAGGTTATTTATGATATGCGCCAGCAGCTGACGGAGTGTGAGGGCTATTCCTCTTCTAAGGGGCTCTTTTCAGCCCGGAAGGCCATCATGCAGTATGCCCAGCTTAAAAGGCTCCCCAACGTGGCCATTGAGGACATTTACACCGGAAACGGTGTGAGCGAGCTGATCAACCTCAGCATGTCCGCCCTCCTAAACGACGGGGACGAGATCCTGATCCCCTCGCCGGATTACCCGCTCTGGACGGCCTGCGCCACTCTGGCAGGGGGAACCGCAGTGCACTATATCTGCGACGAGCAGTCCGAATGGTATCCCGATATGGACGATATCCGCAAAAAGGTCAACGAGCGCACCAAGGCCATCGTTATCATCAACCCCAATAATCCCACCGGCGCGCTCTACCCCAGGGAGGTGCTCCAGCAGATCGTGGACATCGCCAGGGAGCACCAGCTCATCATTTTTTCCGACGAGATCTACGACCGCCTGGTAATGGACGGCGAGGAGCATGTCTCCATCGCCTCCCTGGCCCCCGACCTGTTCTGCGTCACCTTCAGCGGTCTGTCCAAATCCCACATGATCGCCGGCTTCCGCATCGGCTGGATGATCCTGAGCGGGAACAAACGCCTGGCCGCGGATTATATCGAGGGCCTGAACATGCTCTCCAACATGCGCCTGTGCTCCAACGTGCCCGCCCAGTCCATCGTGCAGACCGCCCTTGGCGGCCATCAGAGCGTGAACGATTATATTGTGCCCGGCGGACGTGTGTATGAGCAGCGGGATTATGTATACAAGGCGCTCACCGATATACCCGGCATCAGCGCCGTGAAGCCCAAGGCCGCCTTTTATATCTTCCCAAAGCTGGATGTGAAAAAATTCGGCATTGTGAACGACGAGCGCTTTGCCCTGGATCTTCTGCGTGAGAAAAAGATCCTCCTTATCCACGGCGGCGGCTTCAACTGGAAGCAGCCCGATCACTTCCGCGTGGTCTATCTGCCCAGGATCGAGGTGCTGCAGGAGGCCGTGGGCAAACTGGCCGACTTTTTAAGCGGATATCATCAGGGGCTCTGAGAGAAGCCCTGTTCGGGGTAACAGGCTGTTACCCCGACTCAGAAAATTTGCTTTGAAAAAATTTCAAATTTCCTCTTGTCAAATACGCAAAAAGTGGTACAATAAAGTGCATGGAGACATAGCTCAGCTGGGAGAGCGTTCGCCTCACACGCGAAAGGTCATGGGTTCGAGCCCCGTTGCCTCCATTTTTTTATATATGTATTATGGGCTCGTAGCTTAGCTGGGAAAGCGCTGCGTTCGCAACGCAGAGACCGAGGGTTCGAATCCCTTCGGGTCCATTGGAAGCCCCTGCAGCCATTGCGGCTGCAGTTTTTTTGTAAAAACAGGAGGGGAGCAGGCCATCATCTGCTGCTTATTCCCCAGAATAGGGCTGAACGTATGAGAACCGGATTCATTTTGAATCCGGTTCCTTTGTTTTGGTAAAAAGCAGACGGTTGAATGGCAGATCCTCCGCCGTTCTCCCCGTTCATCTGTCCTGGGGCAGATGGAATTTGGAGATAAATTGTCTCAGCAGCTCAGCCTGCCCTGAGAGCTGTTCACTGGCTGCCGCGCTCTCCTGAGCCGTTGCAGAGTTGGTCTGTACCACACTGGAAATCTGGTCCGTTCCCAATGTCACCTGAGAGATAGAGCCGGCCTGCTGCGAGGAAGCCTCTGAAATCTTCTGGAACACTTCTGTGATCTGGGCGGCTTCCTCCACAACATGATCCATATACTGCTTCGTCTGCTTCATACTCTCGCTGCCGTTTCCAATCGCTGAGGTCATGCTTCCGATCAGCTCCGTAGTAGCCTTTGAAGCCTCTGCGGATTTAGCGGCAAGGTTACGTACCTCGTCCGCCACCACGGCAAAGCCCTTTCCCGCCTGACCGGCCCGTGCCGCCTCCACGGCTGCATTGAGGGCCAGAATATTGGTCTGAAACGCAATATCCTCTATGGTCTTGATGATGCCGTCCACCTTCTCCGCACTGGAACGTATCTCCTCCATCACCTTCAGCGAATGGTTCATTTTATCACTGCTCTCCACAATCAGGCTGTTTACCTGTCCCGCATTCCTGCTGGCTGCCTGGGCCGCCTCAGAATTGGCATTAATTGTGGCGGAAAGCTCTGCAATGGTTGCCGCCAGTTCTTCTATCGAAGAGGCCTGCTGGGTCGCGCCCTGTGCCAGGGACTGTGCACCGGAGGAAACCTGCTCCGAGCCGGAGGAGACCTGCTCTGATGCCTGTGAAATGCTGCGCATCAGGCCGGTCAGCTTATCCACAAATGCAAAAATCGATTTCTGAATGGGAATAAAGGCCCCCTTAAACTCCACATGGGATGTAACCGTCAGATCTCCCTCTGACAGCCTTTCCATAATATAGCTGATCTCTCCCACATAAGAGGAAAGGCTTTCCACACATACACGCATGGAGTCCGCCATCTCTCCCATCTCATCGTCGCTGGCATGGGCAACTTCCGCCTCCAGATTTCCCTCGCTGATCTGCCTCAAATTGTGGTTCAGTTCTGCGAGCGGCTTCAACTGCTTCACGATGATTCTGCTAAGCAGCGCTGCCGTCACAATGGTGTGCAGAGTAAGCAGCAGAATCAGATATACGGTGGTTTTCATCGTCTGGGCATTGTACTCCCTTGTGGCCATTCCTGATACCACCTTCCAGCCTTCTGAAAGCACACTGACCATCCCCGTCCGTCTCTCGCCATTCAGCTCGTAAGTGACAATTCTGCCTGTGGGCTCAGCCAGCTCTTCAAGAAGCTCTCCGGAAAAACCAATATCCTGAACACTTCTTCCCAGCTGATCATGGTTCTCACTGCCCATAACCGTGTTATCCTCAGCCAGCAGAATCATCCTGCCTGATTCTCCAAAGGACATTTGATCCAGAAAATCCGAAACCTGCGTCAGCTTCAGATCAACGATCAGGACGCCTGCCAGCTTCTCCCCATACGGAACGGGCGTGGCAATGGACACGCACATTTCCCCTGTGGCCATATCCACATAGGGCTGCGTCACATAGGTCTCCCTGGAGGCCGCGCTGTAATAAGCCCGATCGGTCAGTTTCACGTCCAGCCTGCTTCCCGCCTGCGTGTACAGCCGGTTCTCGGCAACGCTCCCATATCCAATCCCCAGAATATCAGGGCAGGAAGCCATGGCCGCCTTCAGGGCCGCTGTGACATCCTGAAATTCCTCTGCTGCGGAAGCAGGACTGCCTGCACTGGATTCCTTCAGCATCTTCTGCATCTGAGGGTTCTGAGCCAAAATCCCGGCTACAGCCTTGTATTTATCAACAAACTGCTCCACCTGCCTCTTGGCATTCGATGTACTCTGCTCCAAAAAATCATTCTGTTTCCCGTTCATTCCCGATCCAATGAGGAACGTCATGCACAGTGTAACCACCAGGTTCAGTGCAATCAGGATCACCGCCAGGCTCAGCACAAGCTTTACGGACAATTTTCGAGGTTTGTTCAGCCTTATCATTTGTCTTTTCCTTTCTGTTGAGTCTTTCTTCTCTTGTTATTTGCAACAAAATATGTATCGTCCCGATTATACTTAAATTAAGCATTAATTGCCATATTTTTATAAATTTATATAAATTATGCAAAAATATACATATATTATACATTCTATTTCCTATACAGGCCGTTCTTGGGACACAAAAAAGGTTCAGATTCAACATTCTGAACCTGAACCGTATCAAGATGGAGCATACGGGACTCGAACCCGTGACCTCCACACTGCCAGTGTGGCGCGCTCCCAGCTGCGCCAATGCCCCGTTGCGTTTAACTATAGCAGATAATAATAATTTTGGCAAGTAGTTTTTTTATTTTTTTGCCAGCCCCGCGCGGACTGCGTTACTGTTCACGGGCAAGCCCGTAAACAGTAACTTTCGCGGGCCTATTCAAAGTTTTACTGCGTAAAAGAGGCCCGCTCACTCCTGAATCACATTCTTACGCCTCAAACGGCAGGCGTTTGAGGCTGCCGTGAACAGTAACCGGACTGCCCATCATTCCCACCTTGCATTCTTCCCCACCAGATGATAACATAGTCTCATACAGCAAACCCTCACAGCATTCCGTCTGCCTCAGCTCCCTGCGGGGCATTGCCGCAGGCTGAACCGGCTGCGAGGATAAGGAAAGACATGAGGATTGATTATGGGATACGTGAATCACAAATCTGAGGAGTCCTCTCAGGATTATCTGGAAACAATCTACATATTAAGCAGACGCCTTCCTGTGGTACGCTCCATTGACATTGCCACGGAGCTTGGCTATTCCAAGCCAAGCGTAAGCGTAGCCATGAAGAATCTGCGGAACCGGGAGCTGATCACCGTTTCCGGCGAGGGCTATATCACACTCACAGAGACAGGGGCGAAGATCGCCATGCAGACCTTTGAGAAGCATACCGTCCTCTCCAACTGGCTGATCAGCCTGGGGGTGGATCCCGCGGTTGCATCAAGGGACGCCTGCAGGATGGAGCATGACATCAGCGAGGAATCCTTTCATGCGATCAAGGCGCATATTCTGGAGCGTGTTTGAAAATTGCTTTCTGCCAGATGTGCGTCCCAATTTGTGGGA
>CAUWLJ010000050.1:0-23780 GCA_963559585.1 uncultured Eisenbergiella sp.
ATAGAAATTATAGAGGTAGTTTGCCTTATTATTCCCGACCAGCCACGCTATCTCCCTTTCACACACTTCTATACTCTCGTCATGCCTCCCCTGTCTGCCAAGGAAGTTCGCGTATGCCAGATAGATCAGATAACGCGGTTTCCCATCGTTCACCATATCTACTCTGTGGAAATAACGATCCAGATACAGAAACAATGCTTCTGCTTCCTCTGTTTTCCCATATTCTCCATATAAGATCGCAATATTATAAATCAGCAGTACCTCCGTCTCCCTCAGCACCTTCTCCGACCGCAGCCGTTCCAGCGGCTGTTCCCCCAGGGTAAGCTCCAGGGCCTGCACGTATCTCCCGCACGCTTCCTTCCATCCGATCTGGCCGCGGCAGTCTTGGATGATCGTCTCGATCCGCATCAGATACTGCCTGTTTTCCGGATGCTCCATGGACAGCCCGTGCTCCTCCTTCATCACTGCCATCAGCGCTTCCGCCCTGTCCCAATCGTACTGCTCCACGGCTGACAGGATCTCGTCCATCGCCCGCTCCAGCTCCAGGCTCTCCCCCTCTAAGGGAAAAAGGTACAGGTTTCCGTCCTCCCCCAGCTTCTTCATCAGACGCATGAATTTCTCATCTGTGGGCTCCACCTGGCCGTTCTCGTAGCGGGACAGGGTGACGGTGTCGCAGACGCCGAAGGCCAGCTCCTCCTGGGTGATTCCCCGGCTTTTCCTTGTATATTTTATGATAGAGGCTTTGCTGTATTCTCCCATTCTCTGAGTATCTCCTGTGTCATATTTCCGTGACTGCTCCGTCCGATCATGCGAAGCGCTGTCAGAAAACCATCCCTTTCTTCACTTCCCATGCCCATCCTTTCCAAAAGGCGCTTTCTCATCTCCAGAACCTCCTCCAAAAGCTCCAGTCTGTAGCCTGTAATCAGCTCCTGCTCCGCCTGGTTCAGGTATGCCAGAGCCTTTCCCGAATTATGGCTCTGCTCCTCCTTCTGGGCCAGACGGAGCAGGATACGCGGATGGTAAGAGCTGCGCTTTCCGGCCGCCCATTTTCTCTGATTCCGGTACTCCTCTATCTCCTCATAGAGACGGAAGGCCTCCTGCTCCCTGCCCTGCTGATACCGGCATTCCGCCAGCCCGCAGAGTGTCTGCAGCTCCACAGCTGAAAACAGCCTGCCCTTCATACCCGTTTCGGGGACGTCCGCACAACGCGTACACTCCAGGGCCTTTTTCAGACAGTCCTCCCTTTCTTCCAGGCTTCCCTCTCTTCTCAGCAGGCGCGACCTCGCCAGCCACAGGTACTGATGATTCAGGCTGTCCTTTGCGTCCAATCTGCTCCCAAATTCCCCAGCTTCCTGTTCTGCCTCTGCGTATTCCTCCCACTGCAGAAGCCTTTCCAGCCGGTCCCGCCTCTGCCTGAGATCAAATTCTTCCTCAGAAACCATAAATTCAAAGCGGAAAGGCTCGAAACCCAGCCGCTCCAGAAGGGCGTCCGCCAGGAATTTGCCCGGTACCCTTTCTCCCTCCTCATACCGTGTCAGGGCCGTGACCGTGCACAGCCCTCTGGCAAGCACCGTTTTGGATATATGCTTTTCCACTCTTGCCGCGTTCAGCAGCCATCCCAGCCTTCTTTCCATCCCTGTGCCTCCCTTCTGTCCGTGTCATGCGTACATCCGCTTCCACAAACCCTATTTCCGCCAATCATTGTCCTTCCGCCCGCTGAAAAAATCCAGCAGATTCTCCAAAGACCTGCGAAGCACCTCCTGCTCCTGCGGCGAAAGCCCCTCCACCACCCGGCTGATCATCTCGTCATGGAACTGCTTGTGATGAAGGAAGGCTTTTTTCCCTTTGTCCGTGAGGAAAACCAGAACCACACGGCGATCTTCCTCGCTGCGCACCCGCTGAACGTATCCTTTTTTTACCAGGCTGTTCATGGCTATGGTGAGCGTGCCTGTGGTGACGGCCAGGGTTCTGGCCACAGAGGTCATGTTTTTGGGAGCGTCCAGGCCGATGGCCTCGATCACATGTATATCATTGGCTGTCACATTCCGGTATTCTTCGGTGCGGATCGCCTGTTCTTCTATGGCGTTGATATTACGGAACAGCTTTACCAGCAGTTCGTTCAGCGTTTCGTTGATGTCCATGGGGTATCCTCCTTTTGTCTCCGGCAGTCCCCGCCTACTCAATAGATTTCATAGACTCCGCCATATTGATCCTGTCCAGCTTCCTGCGCATCACCCGGTTCACCACCGCCGCGAACAGGAAGGTAAGCGCCACGCTGTAGACCACGCTCAGCGGTGCGATGTGCACATCAAAGGACACCATATCCACATCTATTTGATCCATCACAAACCGGTGCAGATATTTGCCCATAACCAGCCCGGCAAGCGAGCCTATCGCAGTGAGGATATGATTTTCCCGGAAAACGTACTGCGCCGTTTCCCGGGCATAGAAGCCCAGCACCTTGATGGTGGCGATCTCCCTCAGGCGTTCCGTGATGTTGATATTGGTCAGGTTGTACAGCACGATGAAGGCCAGCGCTCCGGCGCACACGATGATCAGGAGCACAACATAATCCAGGCTCTGGATCATGCTCTCCATCCTCGTCTCCATATCCGCATAGACGGAGACAGAGGCCACTTCTTCGCAGTTCATCAGAACGGCTGCGGCCTGATGGGCGTCCGTCCCTTCGGGCAGGGCCACATAGGCGCTCTTATAGGCAGGGCTCTCCCCGGTCTGCGCCTCCCAGGTCTGAGGGGACAGATAAATGTAATTGTCTATGAAATTCTCGCTCACTCCGCTCACGGTGACGGTGAACCGCCTGTGGTCAGCATCCTCCACCTCCACCTGGTCCCCCGGCCCGGCGCCAAGCTTCTTTGCCATCTTCTGGGTCAGCACCGCTTCGCCCTCCCGGGGCCAGGGCAGGGGTTCTCCCTCGGGGGTGTGCAGATCCAGATAGGTTCCCGCCTCCTGGGGCTTTCGGGGAATCACCAGAGTGGCTGATTTGGCCGTTTCCCCCGTCTTAACGTCTGCGCTTTCCTCAAAAACAGAGGTGTATGTACCTCCACTCTGCTCCATAGCAGCCAGAAAACCGCTTCTGTCCGCTTCTCCCTCCGGGCTGGCAAACATCACGGTCATGTCGCCGATCTGGATCCTGCCGTACTGAGCGTCCGTCAGGCTCTGGATGGAGTCCTTCAGTCCAAAGCCTGTGAGAAGCAGGGCGGTGCAGCCGCCGATTCCGAACACCATCATATAGAATCTCTGCTTGTATCGGAAAATGTTCCGGGCCGATACCTTCACCAGAAATTTCATCCTGTTCCAGAGAAAAGGGATGCGTTCCAGAAGGATGCGTTTCCCGCTCTTCGGCGCTTTGGGGCGCATGAGCTGGGCCGCCATACTGCCCAGCTCATAGCGGCAGGTAAGGAAGGTGGTTCCCATAGAGCAGAGCACGGAAGCGGCCAGCGCCGCCAGCGCATAGCCCCAGTGCAGGGTAAGAGCCAGCTCTCCCGCCCGGTACATTATGCCGTATGCCGCCCAGATCACCGTGGGGAATACGAAGCTTCCCGCCAGAAAGCCCACTGCCCCGCCGATCACCGCCGCGCTTCCGGAATAAAACAGGTATTTGCCCATGATGGCCGCCCGTCCGTAACCCAGGGCCTTCATTACACCGATCTGGGTTCTTCCTTCTTCCACCATCCGGGTCATGGTTGTGACGCATACCAGAGCCGCCACCAGGAAAAAGAAGATGGGAAAAACGCCCGCCACTGCCTCCACAATATCCGAGTCGTTCTCAAAACAGGCGTAACCGATGTTTTCATCCCTGGTAAGCACGTAGGTGTCAGGCTCCTCCAGCTCGTCCAGTTCTTTTCGGGCGTCCGCCAGCTCCTTTTCGGCCTTTGCCGCCTCCTCTGCCAGTTCTTCTCTGGCGTCGGCCAGCTCCTCCCGGCCGTCCTCAAGCTCTTTCCTTCCTTCTTCCAGTTCTTCCTGAGCCTCCCGCAGCTTCTCCTCCTGTCGGGCAATGTTGGCCAGGGCCCCATCCATCTGGGCCTGGCCCATATCTGCCTGGGCCTGACCGGCCTGAACCTGGGCCTGCCTGCCTTTTACCTGAGCCTCCGCCAGCTTCAGTCCTCCCTCCATGGCCTCCCGTTCTTCGCCCGTAAGCTCCTGCGCCTCCTGCTTTTTCTCCTCCAGCTCCTTTATCCCGTCATCGATCTGGCTCTGCCCGTCCGCAAGCTCTGCCCGGCTGTCCGCCAGCTTTCCGCTGTTTTCGGCAATCTCCGCCCGGCCTTCCCGGAGCTGTCTCCATCCATCGTCGATCTGGGCCTGGGCGTCCGCAAGCTCTGCCTCACCCTCTGCCAGTTCCGCTTCCGCTTCCGCAAGCTCTGCTTCTGCCTCCGCGGTCTGCCTGGCCAGCTGCCTTTCTCCGTCCTCGATCTGCCACCGGGCGTCCTCCACAAGCCTTTCATACCGCTGGCTGCCAAGCTCCTCGCAGAAGGGCTCCGCCCAGTCCTCCGCCTCCTGGATAAGCGCCTCATACTCCTCACTGTACAGGGGGAACTGCTGATCCAGACGCAGGTAGAGATCGGTATAATAATCCGTGTCAAAGCCGTCCTCCGGAATGTAGACGAAGCCCTTGATTTTTCCATTTCCAAGGGAAGTGGTTCCCCGCTCAAAGTTAATATAATAGGAAGAATTGCACAGCCCCACGATGGTGTATTCCTGATAGCGAAGCATGTCCTTCGTATCCTGCCCGTTGTTTTCAGACACCCGTATGGTCTGCCCGATGGCGTCACGGCCGTAGACCTGGGCGTCCACCATACATTCGTTTCCGTATCTGGGCTTCCTGCCCAGCGTCACCTCCGTCTGGTTCTGCACGCGGAGTATGGAGTGCGCGCGCAGAACCTTTTCAATGCCATCCTCCTCAACCGCCAGGAAATCTATGCTGACCTCTCCCTCTGCGACCTTCACGCCCTCCTGCCGGGCTGCCTGTTCCATATCCGTCTCATCAAAGCCCAGGGTGGAGATCAGCCGCAGATCGTACAGCTCCTTTTCCTCCAGATACCGGCCCGCCGTGTCCAGCATGGCCGGGCGCGTCACCTTCAGCCCCACAAAGAAGCCCACCCCAAGGGCCACAATGGCAAGAATCGCCATATAACGCCCCAGGCTCTCTCTGATTTCCCTCACAGTTGTCTTGATCATGGACGATTTCATGACGCCACACTCCTTATCCGATTACCACTCGATCTGCTCCACGGGAACGATATGTTCATTCAGCTCCATGCTGCGCACTGTGCCGCTTTTTACCGTAATCACACGATCCGCCATGGCCGTGAGCGCCTGATTGTGGGTGATCACCACCACCGTCATCCCCGTACTCCGGCAGGTATCCTGAAGCAGCTTGAGCACCGCCTTGCCCGTATTGTAATCCAGCGCTCCCGTGGGCTCGTCGCACAGAAGCAGCTTGGGATTCTTGGCAAGCGCCCTGGCAATGGCTACCCTCTGCTGCTCGCCGCCGGAAAGCTGGGCCGGGAAATTGCCCATCCGATCCTCCAGCCCCACCTTGCGCAGGGTATCCGCCGCGTCCAGAGGATCCCTGGAGATCTGGGAAGCCAGCTCCACATTTTCCAGTGCGGTCAGGTTCTGGATCAGATTATAAAACTGAAACACGAATCCAATGTCGTACCTTCTGTAGGAGGTCAGCTGCTTCTGGCTATAGGTGGAAATCTCTTTTCCGTCCAGCAGCACACGCCCCTCCGACAGGGTGTCCATTCCTCCCAGAATATTGAGGATCGTGGTCTTTCCCGCGCCGGAGGCACCCACAATCACGCAGAACTCCCCCTTCTCAATCTGAAAATTCACATCGTGAAGGGCCTCAATGTCCACCTCGCCCATATGATAAATCTTCTTCACATTCTCAAATTCCACGAATGCCACGAAAAATCACTCCCCTTCCTCCAGAAGGCTCTCTACATAGCCCCTGTCCCACAGCAGGATTTTCAGCTTTCCGGCCGCCTTCACCGCCGCCGGGGTAAAATACTGATTGGTCATCACAGCCCCCACCATGCGGTCATAATAGTCCCGGCCCGCATAGACCTCCTGCACCGCCTTGATGCCGATGGGAGCATTGTAGCACTTACACTGCACCGCATAGGTGATGCCGTCCTTCTCCGCCAGAATGTCCACGCCGAAATCCCCGCTTCCTCTGGTTACCTCCACCTCCGTAAAGCCGCTCTGCTCCAGAAGCCCGGCGCAGTAATACTCAAACTCCCGGCCCTCCATATCGTCCATTTCCGTATGCTTCCCCCGCCTGAGCCTGCGCAGGGCAAACACGCACACCGCCGCCATTGCGGCAAGGAGAAGCACTCCTGCGGCGTATCCTGTGTAAATCCATATTGTATGTTCCATGTGTGAGCGTTCTCCATCCTTCGTAATATCCCAAGTATACTGATTTTCTGCGGGTAAATCAATATCCAGCTTATCCGGAAATCCACGCAATTCCCACATTTAGGGTTGACTTGTCCACATTAATTGAATAAACTGGAAAAGTATCTATTCTTATTCTTCAGGGGGCTTTTATTATGGAAAAAAGAGAAAAATTTTCATCCCGGCTGGGTTTCATCCTGATTTCAGCCGGATGCGCTGTAGGACTTGGAAACGTATGGCGTTTTCCCTATATCACCGGAAAATACGGCGGTGCGGCGTTCGTACTGATCTATCTTCTGTTTCTGGTTATTCTGGGTCTGCCCATCATGGTCATGGAATTTTCCGTGGGACGGGCCAGCCAGAAGTCCGCGGCCAGAAGCTTTCATGTGCTGGAGCCTGAGGGAAGCAAGTGGCATTTTCTTTCCTGGATCGCCATTGCGGGCAACTACCTGCTGATGATGTTCTACACCACCGTGGGCGGATGGATGCTGGCCTATATCGTCAAAATGCTCCGCGGGGATTTTGAAGGGCTGACCCCGGATGAGGTGGGCGGCGTGTTCAACGGGATGCTGGCATCTCCCGGTCCAATGACCTTCTGGATGATCGTCACCGTACTGCTGGGCTTTCTGGTATGCAGCATGGGGCTGCAGAAGGGGG
The DNA here is from genome assembly GCA_963559585.1 of uncultured Eisenbergiella sp. GTDB lineage: Bacteria > Bacillota > Clostridia > Lachnospirales > Lachnospiraceae > Eisenbergiella. The sequence continues at coordinate 7,078 of CAUWLJ010000050.1, forward strand.
TTGAGAGGATCACCAAGCTTATGATGGGCGCACTGTTCATCATTCTTCTGATCCTGTGCATCCGCAGCGTTACCCTTCCCGGAGCGGCGGAAGGGCTTCGTTTCTATCTGATCCCGGATTTTGGTAAAATGATGGAGTACGGGCTGTTTGAGGTGGTGTTTGCCGCCATGGGACAGGCGTTCTTTACGCTCAGCCTGGGGATCGGCGCCATGGCTATTTTCGGAAGCTACATTTCCAGAGACCACTCCCTCACCGGGGAATCCCTGCGTATCTGCGGCCTGGATACCATGGTTGCGCTCATGTCCGGCCTGGTGATCTTCCCCGCCTGCTTTGCCTTCCAGGTAAATCCCGGCGAAGGCCCCGGTCTGGTATTCGTTACGCTGCCCAATATTTTCAATCAGATGGCAGGCGGCAGGATATTCGGCGCTCTGTTCTTCCTGTTCATGAGCTTTGCCGCCCTCTCCACTGTAATTGCCGTATTTGAAAACATTATCAGCTTCTTTATCGACCTGTTCGGATGGAAGCGCAGCAAGGCAGTATGGGTCAATCTGGTGCTCATCCTGATCCTTTCCATGCCCTGTGTGCTGGGCTTCAGCCTCTGGAGCGGGTTCGCCCCCTTCGGCGCAGGCTCCACCATCCAGGATCTGGAGGATTTCATCGTCTCCAACAACCTGCTGCCCCTGGGAAGCCTTGGCTATCTGCTGTTCTGCACCAGCCGCTGCGGATGGGGATGGGACAATTTCCTGGAGGAGGCAGATGCGGGCAGGGGCACGAAATTCCCGGCCTGGGCAAGAATCTATGTGAGCTGGATCCTTCCTGTGATCGTACTGTTCATCTTTGTGATGGGATATATTCAGAAGTTTGGAGCATAAAAGCCGAATTTCATTTTACCGTTTTTTAAAAAATGGCTGCGGAAAAATCGTTTACTCTCCGCAGCCATCTCCTTTTTCAAAAAGTACACTTTCAATGTTTACCTTTCTCATTCGAGAGAAGATGCACAAAAAGGCCGCCGCAAAACGCTTCCGGCTTCCGCCAGTCCAATGTCCCCCTTCACCCGCACAGCAGCCCGGCCAGAACCACGCTTGCCGCCACTCCCGCCGCCGTGGCCAGCAGGGCTCCTGCCAGCGTGTACCTGGTCTTTGTCACCTTTGCCGCCATATAGTACACGCTCATGGTATAAAAACAGGTTTCCGTGCAGCTTAACAGAATCGAGGTCATCATCCCGGTCAGGGAATCCGTTCCGTAATTTTTAAAAATATCCAGCACAAGCCCCGTGGCTGCCGAAGACGAAAACAGCTTTACGATGATCAGCGGCACCACAGGAGCAGGCAGGCCAAGCGGCTCCGTCAGTCTCCCCAGCAGCCCTCCGAAATCCTCCAGAAAACCGGAGGCCCGCAGGATTCCCACCGCCATCATCAGCCCGATCAGGGTAGGCATGATGTTTAACACCGTGTGAAAGCCGTCCTTTGCTCCCTTTATAAAGTCCTCATACACATTTGCATGATGGATCAGACCATAGGCCACAATATAAAAAATCAGGGCCGGAATTATGATATTGGACAGATTTGACAGCGCATTGACCATCCTTACCTCTCATTCTGACGCATCAGCCGTCCCGCTCTCCAAAAGACGGCCCGTCTGACTTAATTTCAGCAAAAAACACTCAAATTTCCTTCATCCTTCACGAACCGTCTTTCTGTCCTTCCATTTGCAGTACACCACCGCCACCGCTGTGCTGGCCGCCGTGGCCAATATCCCCGGCACGATCACGGCCGCCGGATTCACGCTCCCATACTGGCTCCGGTACGCAATCACCGAAACCGGGATCAGCTGAAGGGAGGAAATATTGACGATCAGGAAGGTGCACATTTCGTTGCTGGCATAGCGAACGCCTCTTTTGGGATCCGAATACCCGCTGGTTCCCCGCTCCCCCTCCAGCTTTGCCAGCTCCTCCATGGCTTTCAGCCCGGCAGGCGTACAGGCCCAGCCCAGGCCCAGGATGTTGGCGATCAGGTTGGTGGAAATGTATTCCCGCGCGGGGTGGCCTTTGGGAATCCCGGGAAACAGGAAGGAGACGAAGGGCTGAATTCCCCTTGTCAGGGCTTCGATCAGCCCGGAGCGGGAGGCGATCTCCATCAGCCCCACCCACACCGACATCACTCCCACCATGGTGATGCACAGCTGTACCGCCTCCCCGGCGGAATCCAGCGCCGCCTCTGCCACCGCCTCCACATTTCCGGTGAATACACCGTAAAGCACGCCTGTCACGATCATGGCAGCCCAGATTGCATTCAGCATGAAGCCTCCGTGGATATGGATTGTTATCTATCTTTATTCCGGCAGGGGGTGGGAAAGAACCGGGTGGGGGATTTTTGCGCATATTGCAGAAAGGAGTGAAAGTGTGGTAAGATTTTTATAGAAAAACACATGTATGGCGCATGTAACAATTCAAACAAAGCATTCCCCTGTTAAAATAAAGTGAGGTGACCTTATGGCATTACCGGAAAAAAGAACTCATTCCATTAAAGAAATATACAGCCTTCCAGACGGTCAGCGTGCGGAATTGATAGATGGTGACTTTTATATGATGGCTCCTCCCAGCAGGAAGCATCAGATGATCGTTGGCGAGCTTTTCGGGATTATCTATGCCTATCTGAAGGCAAAAAACGGATTCTGCACTCCTTATGTGGCCCCATTCGCAGTTTTCCTCAACAAAGATGACCGGAATTATGTGGAGCCTGACATCTGCGTTATCTGTGACAGAAGTAAGCTGACAGACGCGGGATGCAGCGGCGCTCCGGACTGGATCATAGAAGTGGTCTCTCCAGGAAGCCGGCGTATGGATTATATGATCAAATTATTTAAGTACCGTTCTGCCGGAGTCCATGAATACTGGATTGTTGACCCGGCAAAGGATACTGTGCTGATTTATGATTTTCAGCAGAATGATATGGCCTTTCATAGCTTTTCAGATACTGTGACTTCAAGGATATACGAAGATCTGAGCATTCCTTTTGGAGAGTTTGATTTTTGAGCTTCCCCCTCATCCAGGATAGTCCTCTGGCAAAAAAGGAGCTGCTGTACGCCATCCTGTATAAAAGGAATCCTGACAAATCCTCTCAGTCCCTTTCCAATGAATATACCGCAAAGTGGGGCGTGCAGATGGCGGGAATGAATTTGCAAACACGCTCTAGCCAGCTATCCATTGCATAAACTGCTTTTTTGTTGCTTTTAGCTGCATTTTTATAAGATAAAATTGACAGTAAATATATTTATCACTAAACTGTAGTAAAGAAATCTTGAAGGGGAAAGAGGAATGGCCAATGAAATTCTTTTTGATAATAATGATCATGGCAACGTGCCTGTTATTCCCGGGATGCGGCCAAAATCAGAATATATCTGTAAAAGAGGAAGAACTTATTCCCCCCCAAACAACTGTGTTGGAATTTTATTCCTGGCAGGATGAGCAAAAATATATGACCCAAGCTATTGATGCTTTTATGAAGGAAAATCCAGATATACGGGTAAACTGTCATTTTATACCCACTTCAGAGTATGGGCAGACAATCTCCATTCTCCATAATACCAATGAAAAAGCAATTGATTTATTTGCAGAGTCCAAACCCACAGTCTCTGCTGCGGATATAAAAAAAAATTATGTACTTGATATCACTGAGCTATATACAGAGAAAGAAAATACGCCCATAAGTTATCAGGAAATGCTCAATAAATTAAAAATAGACGACCGTCTTTATATGCTTCCATATCGAAAAAGTACATGGGCGGTTTATTATAATAAAGATCTGTTTGATCAGGCAGGAATTCCTTACCCGGAAGGTCCATGGACCTGGAAAGAATATACGGAGCTTGCCAGACGTCTTACAGGCACAATAGATGGTCGGAAAACCTTTGGAAGTATCAGTTTTGAAGTGGACAGCATGTGGTGGAGAACACCCGCGCGCACGGCTGGCATAGAAAATGAGATGACCGAGGAATCGCTGAATCATTTTAAAGAAGCTGCATTGTGGAATTATAAAATGGCCTATGAATATCAGGCACAGCCAGCGTATACCGACCTTACAGATGTAAGTTCATATGATTATGCCAGCCGATTTCTGAATGGAGACATTGCTATGCTTTATTGCGGGGATTGGATGATGGAAATACTTGCTCAGCAGATTGAGGCAAAAAGAATTCCTTTTTCGTATGATATTGCTCCTCTTCCCGGCATGGAAGCGGACAACTGTTACATGCCTGTGACACCAGCTCTGCTTCAGGTTTCGTCCAAAAGCAAACATCCAAAGGAAGCATTTCAGCTGGCAGAATATCTTGCCGGCGAAAAAGGAGCGCAGATTCTGGCGGAATGCGGAATACAGCCAGCCTGGGATACAATGCAAATACGGCAGCTCCTTCAAAACAGCGACTTTGCTCCGGAGCATATTGAATATTTTCTGGATTATGATATGGCAGTCTATACAATGCCAGACGAACGGATGGAGGAAGCCCTAAAGGTAATAAACCATTATGTAGGCCAATACCTGATGAAGGAAATGGATCTCGAAACCGCCTTTAAAAATATTGAAAGCAGTCTCCAGGAACGGAGGTTGATACAAAATAATGAATAAAATAAAAAAACCAATTACCAGACGTTTTTTCTGGTACATTGTTGTAACCATTATATTTTCCAATATACTTCTGACAATAAGTATTTCCTTTATCTTCCGGAACAGTATGGAGCAGCAATCCACAAAATCCAGTATCAGCCTTCTTCAAAGGCAGTTAGAAAATGTAAATGAATATCTAAAGGGAGTTGACAATCTTGCCAATTCCCTCATTTATAATGACGATTTTATTGAGCTGCTAAAAAGAAAGAAAAACACAAAAGCAGACAGAGATTTACTTAATTCTATCTTCTCCATTTTTTATCAATCCAGAAATGATCTAAAATTAATCGTTTACAAAGAAACAGAACCCGAAAAAGCATACTCTATCTATTCCGATTCCGGTCAAACAGAGACAGGGGATTATCATGCCTCAGAATGGTATCACAAAATCACTACATCCACTTTAAACCGTATCATGGTTTCAAATCAACTGTCCGTTTATACGGATGGAATGGAAAATGAATATTCCCATGCCATGATATACCGGATCAAAGATCAATACAGTAACAAAGATATTGGATATCTAAGAATAGATATTGATCTTCAAAACCTCAAAAAATATTTTATTGGTGAATACGAAAATGTTGATGGAATCAGCATTTATGATGGAGATGATAAATTATTGTTTCACGATAAAATGACAGTGGCAATCCCACAGGGAAAAGCGTTCGGTGAAACAGGCATATTTATCCATCAGGACAAAGACTTTATTACAGTCTATGGGGATGTTCTGGACATTGGTTGGAAAATGGTATTTTGCGTAGATAAGCATAGACTTTTCCATGATCTTAATTATATCACATTAACATTAGCCGGGATTGTACTGCTTGTAGTCTGGATCACTTTAATATGCTCAAAATGGTTATTTTCAGTCGTAACAGATAACTTTAAACGACTGGCAGACGGTATGCAAAGTGTAAAGCAGGGAAATCTCAATACTCAGGTAGAAATCGGACGTGAAGACGAGATAGGCGCACTGATCGCGGAGTTCAATGGAACTGTAAAAACCGTGTATCGGCTGATGGATGAGGTAGAGAAAAAACAGATTATGCTGAAAGAAGTAGAAATCAAAGCCTTACAGCAACAGATTAACCCACATTTTATATTTAACAGTCTGGAAACAGTTATGGGGCTTGCCAGTGAAGGTATGAACGATAAAGTAATCACCGTCTGTCAGGGGATGAGTTCCATGCTGCGCTACAATATTTCTTTTCAGAATAAAACCATTCTGAAAAACGAAATTGTACAAATGAAAAATTATATACGGCTCATGCAGATCCGTTTTGAAAATCGCTTTGAGGCTTCTTATGATATTGATGAACAATGTATGAATGCTGAATTTGTAAAATTTACATTGCAGCCCCTGGTAGAAAATTCTATTTCACATGGATTATCCAACTGCATATCTGGTGGCTTAATTCGTATTATGATCAAACTGCAGGAGAATATGGTAGCAATCAGTATTTATGATAATGGCAGTGGTATGGGAAAAAAACGCTTGGAGGAAATTAACAGAAAAATCCATGAAACGATTGAACATCCGCTGGAATATGTGGAACAGTATAGCGGCCTGGGACTGATGAACGTAAATTTAAGGCTCAGGATGCATTTCAAAGAGCAATATTCAATAGAAATATTCAGTAAAGAACAAAAAGGAACCTGTATTTATATGAAAATACCGTATATTGAAGTATAAGGAGACCCCAAAATGTATGGTGTACTGATTGTAGATGACGAAAAATATATACGAAAAAGTATTATCAATCGAATCCATTGGGAAAAATGCGGTACAACAATAATAGGAGAAGCTTCAGACGGCGATGACGCGCTTAAAAGTATTTCTCTAAGTCCGCCAGACATAATCATCACAGATATCCGTATGCCCGGTCTGGATGGTCTGGAACTGGCTCAAAAAATTGCAAAAGACTATCCCCTCACAAAAATTATTATCATAAGCGCATACAATGATTTTGAATATGCCCAAAAAGCCTTGCGTTATGGAGTCAAAGAATACATTCTGAAGCCAGTAAATGAAGAAGAACTGGAAAGCACATTGAAAAAATTGTGTTCAGAGTTGGACAAAGAAGGAAAGCCTTGCCAGATTCCCCAGATATGTCTGGACTCGGTGAATGAGAAAGTGTTTCATCATGACTGTTTTTTGATCACTTCATTTTATCTGCTCCAGATCCATGATATAACCCATCGGGAAGAAAAGATTGCACAGATCTATCGGATATTAAAATGCGGCACGGTCAGTTTCGCGGAGCCATTGGAAATATTTCTTTTACGTGAAGACAGCGAATCTCACTGTTCCTTTTTGTGGAATGCCAGCTGTCTCACTGAATACACCGTACAGAGAATCCTGAGAACAGCAGAAGAGAAAATATTTGTGGGACTCTCTCAAGCTTACCGCCTCGAACATCCTGCAGAACAGGAAATCATAATCCTTTTAACTGAATCAATCACCGCTTTAAAAGGAAAAATATTCGGAGGATATACCATAAAATGCTTCCATGAAAATCTGTGTCAGAAAAATGTTCTGCAGAAATATAAGAATACTTTCCTGCGATTATATGATTTGTCGGTTCAGGAAGACATGGAAAACATAAGGCGGTTAACCAGAGACATCATTACAGAACAACTGCCTTGTGCTTCTTCTGTTTTGGAATTGGAATTTCTTGTCAATGAGCTTATTTTTATACTTGAAAGAATTTCCAGAAGCCAGAAATATCTTTACGAAACCCGAATATTATTTTGCAGCCTGAAAAAAACTGATTTTCTTTTGCAGTTTACATGCGTAAAGGATCTTGCCGAAAAAATGCTTCAATTATCTGATACGGCCCTTTCCTATAAAAATCATGACCGGCAGTACGATGTGTTGGAGGAAATCAGGAATCATGTACAACAACATTTTGCTGAAAATTTGTCGGTAGCTGATCTGGCAAAAAAGTACCATCTGAATGCCACCTATCTTTCTACGATTTTTAAAGAAAGAAATAAGATCTCTTTGTCGGCCTACATAGAAGGGGTAAGAATGGAGAACGCGAAAAAGTTTTTGAAGGCGGATCAGGAAAGTATTACAAAAACCGCAATGGATGTGGGGTATTCTGATCCGAATTATTTCACCAAGGTATTTCGGAAATATACAGGAATGACGCCAACTCAATGGAAGAAAGAGCAGAATAAAAAAGAACGCACATAGCAGTTTTTGCAATAGCGAAGGCAGTTTTCATAATTCCATCTTTTCACTCCCTTTTATATAATTTTTATTATAAAGCAGGCAGTTAATAGCACTGCCAATAAATTTAAGGGGGTTTTTTATGAAACGAAAAAGGACAGGAAAAATGACAACTCTGGCTTTAAGCGGCATCATGGCAATAACTATGCTGGCCGGTTGTGGTAACAGTGCAGGAAACGAAAGTTCAGATGCTGTCCAAGATACTGGAAAAGAGAGTGAAAGCGCCGGGCAGGTTTCATTGAACTTTTATGCCTGGCTGGACGAAGAGGGAATCTTTACAAAGTTAGCAGAAGCATATGAGCAGAAGAATCCTGATGTAAAGATCAATCTGAACTTTGTAGCCAGTACAGACTATGAAACCAAACTGATTACCGCTTTTTCCGGAGGTGCGGAGATTGACTGTTTTGCGGTATCATCCCCTCCCAGCCTCGCCGCCTATGTAGCCAAAAATCAAGTGTATGCGCTGGATGACCTGATTAAAGAAAAGAATACTGATTTATCTGGATCCCAGGAAACTATCGACGCCACAAAAATTGATGGAAAAATTTACTCCCTGCCTTATAAGACCAGCTCCTGGTTCGTAGTTTATAACAAAGATGTATTTGATGCCGCTAACGTAGAATACCCGGATGGCGATTGGACCTGGGAAGAGTATGCGGAAATTGCAGGAAAACTGACTTCTGGTGAGGGAGCGGATAAAATTTATGGTTCTTTGAATTTTCAGCCTACATCCATGTGGTGGAGGGTTCCGGCCAATGTGAAGGGAGCGATTAATCCGCTGGATGAAGCCCAACTGGATGCGTGGCTGGATGCCGCGGAGTATTGTAAAAAACTGTCTGATGACGGTTATCAGCCTCCCTATGCAGACCGTGCAGGCGAAGCCGGCGCTGATTATGTCGGAGCGTTTTTAACCGGCAAATATGGTATGCTGTACAATGGAGACTGGGTTATCGAGATGCTGAACACCGCGATTGAAAATGGTGAAACCTGCAATTATGATATTGCTCCTATTCCCCACTGGGAAGGTGATGAGCCAATGACTGTGGGCGCGCCCGCAACCCTGCAGGTAGCTCAAAATTCTCAGAATCCGGAAGCTGCCTACGATTTTATCAGCTTTTGCTGTGGCCCGGAAGGTTCCCGGATTTTATTAGATAATGATTATTTCCCGGCATGGACTTCTGATGAAATTGTGGAGGGCTACTGCAAAGGGAAAACAGCCCCGGAACACATTGAATATGTGGTGAATCAGACTATTACATCACAGGTTCCCTGCGATCCAGTTTATAATACTGCATCCAACGTGGTAAAAGAAGAGGTTTCCCTTCTTCTTCTGGGAGAGCAGGATCGCGAAACAGCCAAAAAGAATATTCTGGAACGTTTTGAGAATGAAGTTGTGACAGAATAAATGTCATACTATTGCAGCGGGAAAGCTCCATGTATATTAAGTACAGAGGCTTTCCCATTTTTTAAAAAGGAGGCTATGTAATGGATGACACTGTACATAAAATAAGAAAGCCAAGAATAAGTTCGTATAAAAAAGCGCAGCGCAATACGGCAATTCTCTTTTTACTCCCCAATTTCCTAGGATTTTTGATATTTATTGTGTATCCGGTATTTAAGTCTTTATATATCAGTTTTTTTAACTGGGATGGCCTTGGCAACTCCGAATTTATCGGACTGCAAAACTATATCCGGCTGTTTCAAGATGACACTTTCCAAATCTCCTTTTGGAATAATATTCATTACACAGTGGTAACCGTCCCTCTTTCCATATTTCTCGGAATTTTGATCGCTCTGCTTATGAATTCCAAGATAAGAGGAATCAAAGCTTTCCGTGTGATTTATTTCCTGCCGCAGATTACCTCAATGGTTGCAATCGGTATTGTATGGACTACTGTTCTGGCCAATTACGGGCCAATCAATCAGTTTCTGATGAACCTTGGAGTCAAAAACCCTCCTCAATGGCTTTCCTCTTCTGACTGGGCTCTGATTTCTGTGGAAATGGTATCTATCTGGCGAAGTATGGGCTACAATGCCGTCATTCTTCTTGCCGGCCTGCAGGGAATTAACGCAGAACTTTATGAAGCGGCCAAGATTGACGGAGCAGGGGCCTTAAAGCGATTTACCAAGGTTACGCTCCCTATGCTTTCCCCTACCATATTCCTTTGTCTTGTTATGCAGCTCATTGGCTCCTTCCAGGTATTTGATACCATTATGTCCATGACACAGGGAGGGCCTGGACGTGCAACCAATGTTCTGACCTACTATATTTATCAAAGAGCTTTTATAGATTGGCGTTTTGGTTATGCCTCTGCAATAGCGTATGTACTGTTTGCTATTATTCTGGTATTCACCTTAATCCAGTTTATCGGCCAGAAAAAATGGGTGAATTACTGATAGGGGGAGGTAAAAATGAAGAAAAAAAGATTTGTTTCCAAAATTATAATTGTCTTCCTGTTGGTTCTGGTAGCATTTATAATGGTTATGCCATTTATCTGGATGGTGCTGGGATCGGTTAAGATGAAAAGCGAGCTCTTTGCAGTACCGTTAAAGTGGCTGCCTCAAAAACCTATATGGAAAAATTATACGGATGTGTTTGAAAAAGTTCCATTCCTACAGTTTTACTGGAATACAGCAAAGGTGGCCGTACTGGCTACCTTGGGCCAGCTCATTACCTGCGCCCTGTCCGCATATGCTTTTTCCAAACTGGAATTTAGAGGCCGGGATGTTCTGTTTATGTTTTATCTGGCAACGCTGATGATTCCGGGACAGGTAACAATGGTGCCTCAGTATGAACTGATGAACAAGATGGGACTTCTAAACAATCACTGGACGCTGATTCTGCTTCGGTGGTTTAGTCCATTCGGTGTGTTTTTACTGCGTCAGTTCTTTATCAGTGTACCCGATTCCCTGGTGGAAGCTGCCAGAATTGACGGAGCAAGAGAAGCCAAAATCTTTTCCACCATAATCTGTCCACTGGCAAAGCCTGCTTTTGCAACACTGACAACCTTAACTTTTTTGAATGCATGGAATGAGTTCATGGGACCTTTGATCTTCCTGAATGAAAAAAGCAAGTTTACGCTCCAAATGGGTATTCGTTACTTCCAACAGATGTTTGGAACAGAATATACGTTAATTATGGCATCTACGACTATGTCTCTAATACCTATTTTACTCCTCTATATCTCCGCACAGAGATATTTTATTGAAGGGATTGCATCCGCAGGTATCAAAGGATAATCGCGGGATGCGGGAAACATGGAACGTGTACATAGGACAATTAGTCCGACCTCTTATTGTTTCACCCAAAAGAAACTGGGCTGCCCATTTGTACCGGAGCGTTACAAATGGGCATGAAAAAACGAAAAGCCATGCACCCAATTTTTCGCAGCCCTGATGCCTACGCTCTTGAATGGAGATTGAAATGAAACGAAAAGAACAGTTTTTAGCAGAACAGTGGGATTTCTGGCTGGGAGAAAAGGAAAATACTCACAAAGAAACCGTTGATCTTCCACACGATTGGGTAATTGGAGAACCTGTAAAAGCCAGTCGGAGAAAAAAGGGAGATTTTTCCTGGCTGTACGATCAATGTCAGGGCTTCAGATCCCGAAGAGATATCGGTTGGTATCAAAAATCCATTTTGCTTCAGGTCCATGATAATCACAGATACTTTTTGGACTTCGATGGTATTTATGAAAACAGTACCGTGTGGGTCAATGGAATCCGTGTAGGAGGCCATAAGTTCGGTTATACGCCGTTTCGTCTGGAAATTACAAAGCAGATAAAAGATGGCGAAAACATAATAACAGTTCGTGTAGACAGCACCGCTGTTCCAACAGACCGATGGTATACGGGAGCGGGGATTTACCGAAATATACGTCTTATTGAAACAGGGCAGTTCTATCTGGATGAACGGGAAATCAAAGTTCTTGTAACCATTGATAACGAGAAAAGTAACGCACATGTAGAAGTAAAAACGGGGACCGATCTCCCCATAAACGGGTATCTAGCTTTCCAAAATCAGAATTTGTCTGCGAAAGGACAACACGGAGTTCTCCACTTCAATGTAAAGGAACCTGCCCTTTGGAATGCAGAAAACCCTCAGCTGTATCAGTTAAGCATTGGAGTGGAAAAACCGGAAACAGAAACAGACATTGTTTCTTTAAAAATAGGTTTGCGGGATATTCAATTTTCATTAGAAGAAGGTCTGTTAATCAACGGAGTTCCTACAAAACTAAAAGGCGTCTGTCTCCATCAAGATGTAGGCTGCAGAGGTTCCGCAGCCAAAAAAGAAATCTGGAAAGAACGGTTGACGCTGCTCAAAAATATGGGATGTAATGCAATCCGGGCAGCACATCACATGCACTCCAGTGACTTTATGGATCTTTGTGACGAGATGGGCTTTTATGTATACGAGGAATGTTTCGATAAATGGGTCAGCGGACATTATGGTATATTTTTTGAAACAGAATGGAAAAATGACCTGGATGCCATGATAAAAAGGGATCGTAACCGTCCCAGCGTCATCATTTGGGGCGTGGGAAATGAGGTTGAAAACCAGGGACAGGAATCTATGCTGAAGCTTTTAAAAATGCTGGCAGATCGGGCACGAGAGTTGGATCAAAGCAGACCTGTTACATATGCCATGAATCCACATTTCAAGAGGGAAGCTAATATAGATCTTTCTCAAATTAAAGATGTACAGCAATTTGTAGATGAAGCTGACGATACCGAAATATGGGATGTCAAAGAAAAAATTCAGCGAATCAAAAGAATTTCCGAATTTGTAGATATTCTCTCCTGCAACTATCAGGAACAATGGTATGAGCAAATTCATAAAGAAATTCCGAATAAATTGATTCTGGGAACCGAAATCTATCAGTATTTTAAAGGGCATTCAGAACAATTTAAAAACTTCACCCAGTATCCTCCGGCGCTGATTCCAGACAAGTACGCCTACGTAATCGGCGGAATGGTTTGGGCCGGAATTGATTACCTTGGAGAATCAATGGGATATCCCGCCAAAGGCTGGAATGGCGCTCTGATCCGCACAAATAATCAGTACAAAACCGGGTATTACATTCTGCAAAGCTACTGGTCAAAAAAGCCAATGGTACATTTTTCTGTTATGGATTATTCCCTGGAAGACGAGGGAGTCAAGGATCACTGGGATATTCCCATGTATGCTCACCACTGGCATTTTCCGCAGTTTCATAACACTGTGATTCCTTATATGATTGCCAGTAACTGTGAAGATGTCAAGGTTTTTGTAAATGACTCCAGAATCTATGTGAAGCGCCCGGCCGAATACGAAAATCGGCTGATTACAGGTTTTTTGCCGTGGCTTCCTGGAAAAGTGACCGTAATCGGATATAATAATGGAGAAGAAGTCTGCCGGGAGGAAATAAGAACCCCAGGGCCAGCTGTGGCACTTGCATTTGAAGAAACAAATATCTTCCTTCCAGCTTCAAATGGGTATCAAAAACTACTAAGCCTGCATGCCGTGGATGAGGAAGGAACCCCGTGTTTTCGCGAGAGTGCAAAAATACGATTCCGGGCAGAAGGTCCCGTAAAAATTCTGGCTGTGGACAATGGCGATGCCAAATCCTTAGAGCCCTATCAGGCAGATACCATTCACCTGTATCATGGATGTGCCAGCGTTATGGTCGCACTGACGGGTACAGAAGGAAGATCTGTCATATATGCTGACGCGGAGGGTATGAGGAGTGGTACTGCTGTTATATCTATAACCTCGTCAAAAGAGAAATAATTCATTTTATCACAGCACTATATATACCGTCTCCATATATGGTGCTGTGTTTAACCGATAAACCATGGCTACAGTAAAATATGTCATGTAATTTTCGTTTTTACAACTATAAAAAATTAAGTATAGCTCAATTTAAGCCACAATTTCCTTAGAATACTGGCTTGGAGAAATACCCATAATTTTAATAAAGGATTTGAAAAATAAGGAATAATCTGTAAACCCCGACAAATAACAAGCTTCACCGAGAGTCCTTCCGCTTTTTATTAAGACGCAGGCATAACAAATTCTTTTGTTCAATATAAAATTATGTATAGTACAACCAGTCACCTTTTTAAATCGATGCATCAGGTAATACTTACTAATATAAAATTGTTCTGAAAGCATATCGATTGAAATCTTTTTTGTATAGTTCTCTCCCAAAAATTGAATCACTTCTCTAATATCAGAGTCCAGTATTTCTTCTTGTTTCATGGATTCCGCAGCATTCACAATATGCAAAAGCAGTTCAGCAATCCACGAATATCTGAAGAAGAAATAAGCCTGGCTTTTTGCCTGATATTCAACAGAAATCTTGGAAGAAAGAGTATACACCTTTTGAGCAATTTTTTCAGAAGGACACACAGCTGCCCCCATAAGTGAAACAGCTTCTATCATCTGCGGTGCACAAAGCGGACATGTCTCCCAAAATTTTGGTTCCAAAGCAAGAAATAAATATCTTATGCCCGGTATCGTTTCCCCCAAATTCAGAAAGATACAGCAGTTATCCCGTTTATCCGAATAAAGTAACTTATCTGTTGGTAAAGAATCTGATAATATCAAAAAAAATAAACTATCCTGAATAACCATAATCTCCTCCTCTTTTTATACATTCCTGCTACAACTGTACTGAATATACAAAAAAAGAAGGAAAGAAAACAGAAAATTGCTTAAAATCTATAGTAAAAATCTTGGTTTTCCGGTAAATACAGCTTTTTTATATAACTTTTGATTAATCTTGCATCTGCATCCCCTTCATAACCCCTTCTCACGTCTCTTCACCCGAATGACCTCCTCCACTTTCCCTCCTGCCATCAACCTTCCTGCCCTCACACACCATCCTTGCCGCCAGCCACACCGCCCCCGCAATCAGCGCTCCCTTTTTCACTCCATCCAGCGCCTCCTCCCAGGTTGCCGGACAGAGCTTGTAAAAAAAATCCTTCACCGGGTTCTGCGGCCGGTCCCCCACCAGTTCCCGATAGGTAAGGAGCCTGGTCTCATAGGCCGCAGGATTTTCTTCATGGAACACAAACTCCCTCACGCCTCGGTTGACTCCATCCCCATATTCATGAAAGCCGCAGGAGGACGTGTAGCCCAGATCCATCCCTCCGGTTCTGCCCACAAAGCTGTTTTTATGATCGTGGCCGCAGTATACCGCAAAAATATCTCCGCATTCCCGGAAGCTTTCAAACTCCCTGGCATTTCCGTCCGGAATGCTCACCGCCTCCTTCAGCTCCCCCTCCCGGCACTTCTTCCGGTTCAGCACATAAAATTCATTGGCATGGGTACGATAGGCGCGCACCGCTCCCCTGGCTCTTTTATCCGTCCTGGACAAAAGCCTGTAATATTCGGGCATGGGAATATGCTGAAACACGATTCCCGGCACCATTTGTCCGTTCAGCTGAGCCAGCGTATCCCTCACCCCCTTGTACCAGTAGATCTGCGCCGGATGCAGGGACTGATACCCGCCCCGTGGCATTTCACTCCCGGAATCGATCAGATACACTGCCATCACCGTTCTCTTTTCATCCCGGCTCTGGATCCCCAGAGCAAACGTCCCCTCCTGCGGCCCGTGATAGATCT
Source organism: uncultured Eisenbergiella sp. (assembly GCA_963559585.1). Lineage (GTDB taxonomy): Bacteria > Bacillota > Clostridia > Lachnospirales > Lachnospiraceae > Eisenbergiella. The sequence continues at coordinate 22,589 of CAUWLJ010000050.1, forward strand.
CCTGCCCCCTGCTGTTCAGCCAGTCCACGCATCCGGGGATCCTGCGGTACATCTCCATCTGCTCCTCATTGCTCACCCCGCACTGGGCGTCATGGTTGCCAAACGTCACCGCAAAGGGAATCCCCCTGGCCGTCACCGGAGCCAGGATCCTGCGAAGCGTCTCCTCCACCCGCTCTGCATTCCTGCCAAACCTCCTGCTCCCGCCCTTCAGCTGATCCCCGGTAAGCACCACCAGGTCCGGCCTGGTCCTGTCCAGTCCGCTGGCAATCAGCCGCAGCGTATCCTCCGACACCTGAGGGATTTCCTGTATATCTGTAATCTGTAATATATGAAAAGTTCCGTCTTCTCTGAATTTCATGTCTACCTCACATTCTGCCGCACAGGCGGCCGCTGCCCATCTCATAGCCGGGAAACAGCAGCCTCTCCATCGGAAACCCGTACCGCCTTCCTAGAGCGTGCAGATGGCGGCAATGAATTTTCAAACACGCTCTAGCTTCCCTCTATCATAATCACATCCTCCGGCAGAGACAACAATCTTTCGGAATTCTTAAAAAAAGATTCACAGTTTCGTAATGGTTTTTGGGTGGGACGAGACTGTGAAGCCTCCTGGGGCTCCGGGCACGGCCTGCGAAAGGTTCTCTGCGTGGGCACGCTTTCGCTCGATCAAAAACGCAGCGGTACTAGGGCTACAAAAGACGCAGCCCAAGAACCGGCGTTTTTGAGACGGCCCGTGCAGAGAATCCTTTCGCAGGCCGCACCCGGAACCCCCGGAGGCTGCGTTACGTTTCGTCCCAAAAGCCAAAAACTAAAACCGCCCAATCAGCGCTATCCCATGATTGCGGGGAACTCGCTCTCTATGGTATAATGCTTTCGTTCTGTGCCATACAGGACAAAGGACACGGACTATTTTGCTCTAAAAGCATAAAACAGCTAAACAAAATCTCGTCCTTTGCAACATAAAGGCAAAAAAGTACCTATTATATGAAATATAGTCAAAAACCCCGCGCCATTCGCCAAATAGCCATACAAGCACAGCTATTCGGCTCTTTACCCGCGGGAATAATATGCGGTAGTCCAGCCTTTCCAACGACCTGCGCGCCTCCGTCTGCTTCAGGTACGGCCTGCGGCAGGATTCGATGCACGGGCCGTTCAAAAACGCCGGCACTTGGCGAGGTCCTTTCGAGCCTAGAGC
>CAUWLJ010000051.1:0-23703 GCA_963559585.1 uncultured Eisenbergiella sp.
TTTATAATCAGTCGTAGAAATGTGGGGTATTTATTTATTTTCCCGGCTTTACTGGATCTTTTTATATTTGTAGCAATTCCGTTGATAGCGGCATTTTACATTGCCCTGACTGACCTGGATATATTTCTTCAAGCGCCGAATTTCATAGGGGTGGACAATTTTAAACAGTCCATTCAGGATGAACGCGTTTGGAATGCGTTTAAAAATACAGCGGTATATGTTGGAGCCAATGTTCCGATACAGCTTGGCTTGGCGCTTGTTATGGCTTTTTTTCTGTCGAAACCTACCAGATTTAATAAGTTTTGCAGAACAATATTTTATGTTCCTGTGCTTTGTTCTTTTACCGCAATAGCAATTCTGTTTCAGCTTTTGCTGAATTCCACAGTAGGCTATATTTCGTACATGATGAGCTGGTTTACAGGTTCAGTAGATTCCCTGTTATCCAGCCCCAGGTGGGCGATGCCGGTGGTGATAGCTATTTCCGTATGGAAAAATTTTGGAAGAAGTCTGATTATCTATGTAGCTGGAATTCTGGATATTCCACAAACCTATTTTGAGGCCTCAGCTATTGATGGAGCGAGCAGGAGGCAGCAGTTCTTCTGCATTACGATACCCAATCTACTTCCTACAATCAGTTTTACATTATTGACAACTATTATCGGCTCCTTTCAGGTATTTGATGCAGTGTATGTAACTACGGGAGGGGGGCCTTTGTACAAGACGGAGACACTGGTGCAGTATATCTATTTGAGAGGCTTTTCAGATCCGTATGATCTGGGCTTTGCATCTGCTGTATGTGTGGAATTATTTACGGTGATAGCCGTAATTCCTCTCTTCTTTAAGGGATACCTGGATCGAAGGATTGAGAAGAATTTTTAAGGAGATCAATTATGCTGAAACTGAAAAAGAAATATATATATGAAGTGTTCCGGGTGGTTTTATGCTCCCTGCTGCTTGTTATTATTGTGTTTCCATTTCTCTGGCTTGTGCTTAGCACATTTAAGTTGCCCAAGGATATTGTGAAGTGGCCCCCACGATTTGGCCGCGGGAATGGACGATCAGAAATTACATCACTGTCTGGGACAGGATCCCACTGGCCACTTATTTTAAAAACACGATTATCTATTCGGTTATTACGGCAACACTAGCTACCATACTGGATTCCTTTGCAGGCTACGCATTTGCCAGGCTTACATTTAAAGGACGGGATAAAATTTTCAATATGGTTTTGCTGACCATGATGGTTCCCTTTCAAATCATAATGATCCCTCTTTATCTGGAACTGAACGCCATGGGTATTCTGAACACCTATGTGGGACTGATCCTGCCGCATATCGCCACAGCATACGGGATTTTCTTTATGAAATCCTTTTATATTACACTTCCTCAGAGCCTGGAAGAAGCGGCAAGAATAGACGGGATGAATGAGATCGGCATATTCTGCAGGATTATGTTTCCTTTGACAAAACCGGCATTTATTACTTATTTTATCTTTAATATTACAGGATGCTGGAATGATCTTCTTTATCCCCTTATGATGACGAGCTCGGCAGACATGCGTACCCTTTCTGCAGGACTTGCATTATTTATTGGGGAGGGGGTTAGGGAAAATGGGCCTGCTTTTGCGGCTGCATTGCTGTCTATGCTTCCTTTGATCGTAGCATATTGTTTTGGACAGGAATATTTTGTGGAGGGAATAGCCGTTTCAGGAATGAAGGAATGATGGAAAAAAGGAAAAAAGATACATTAAGAAAAGCATATTCCATCCTGTTTTTTTATATGAAAATCGGTCTTTTCACATTTGGAGGAGGATGGAGTATTGTGGAGCAGATGAAACGTGAGTTTGTGGACAAGAAGAAGATTATCAGTGAGGAGGAGCTGACAGATCTTACATCGGTGGGACGGTCTCTGCCGGGAACAATGATTGGAAATGTGTGCTTTATGTTTGGCTATCATGTCGGGGGAATTTGGTGTGGCATGGCGGCACTGGTGGGGATCGCCTTTTGGCCCTTCCTTATTCTGTTTGGCGTTGCCCTGTTGTATGATACGGTGGTAGAAAACCCGCTTGTGGCTGGCGCCATGACAGGTATTCGTGCAGTAGTGGTTCCGATTATGGTATCGGCCACCACTACACTCTGGAAGCAGTCGATCAAGGATTCGTTCTGTGTTTGTTTGATGCTGGCAGCGTTTGCCGCCAGCATATTGGGAGCAGGGAATATCCCGTTGATTTTATGTGGAGCTACCATTGGAATGATGAAAAAGGGGCGCTGATATGGAATTGATTAAGCTTTTTCTTTCTTTTGTTAAAATAGGGTTTACCAGCTTTGGGGGAATGTCCATGGTTCCGTTGATTAATAGTGAAATGCTGTCAAACGGATGGTTGAGTACCAGGGAGGTGGCGGATATTGTTGCTATTGCGGAGATGACCCCCGGCCCCCTTGGCCTGAATTGCGCTACATTTGCAGGGATGCGTGTGGAGGGGATTCTGGGAGCTCTTTGCGCCAATCTGGGGATACTGCTTCCAAGTTATTCAGTTGCATTTTTAGTATCGGTTGGATTTGAAAAGTGGAAAAAACAGTTCTGGGTGAAAAAGGCACTCTATGGTTTGAAGCCTGTGTGCATCGGACTGATTCTTGGTTCCATGCTTTCTATTGGAGAAACGAGTTATTTGTATCAAGGAAGGCCCATGGTATTCTGCATTTTGACAGAGGTTTGCGGGCTGTACCTCCTGCTTGGAAAGAAATGGGAAGTTCCGATTGTAATTGTGCTTGCAGCACTGGCAGGGATGGCTGCCTGCGTGTTTGGATAAGCTTTGCACAGGAATTTACCGCACTTACCGGTTCTTTGTACACGCTTCCTTGTAAACCATCACTTTTTTCATTCCATATTCCCCCCCAATATGTTACAATCATAACCACAGTCTGCCGCCGCCGGCGCAGAAACCGGAAATGGCGGCAGAAATGGATAACAGACAAGAATCAGCGGAGGTTTACCATGAAAATAGTGGTATTATGCGGCGGAATCAGCACAGAACGGGATGTATCCCTCACATCCGGCAGGATGATCTACCAGGCATTGAAAAAAAGAGGCCACCAGGCCGTGCTCCTGGATGTGTACCTGGGATACGAAGGAGAGACGGAAGGGATCTTTGAGAAGGATACCGACTGGGGAAGCCAGATCGGTGGAATTGGCGAGACGGATCCTGATATTTCCCGGATAAAGGCCATGAGAAAGGACGGAGGCAGAAGCTATTTCGGCCCCGGCGTCCTTGCGGTCTGCCAGATGGCGGACGTGGTATTCCTGGGGCTGCACGGCGAGGACGGAGAGAACGGCAAGGTACAGGCGGCCTTCGACCTGATGGGCATTCGTTATACGGGGACGGATTACGTCAGCTCCGCCCTGTCCATGGATAAGAATCTGGCCAAGGAGCTGTTTGCATACCACGGCGTGCCCACCCCGGCAGGCATCTGCATCCGAAAAGGGGAAGCCTGCGGCCGTGTTCCCTTTCCCTGTATCGTAAAGGCCAGCAGGGGCGGCTCCAGCGTGGGCGTGTGCATTGCCCGTAATGAGGAGGAGTATGCGAAGGCCGTGGAGGAAGCCTTCCGCTATGACGACGAGGCTGTGGTGGAGCAGTATATTGAGGGACGGGAGTTTTCCTGTGCGGTGATCGATGGAAAGGCCCTTCCGGTTATCGAGATTGCTCCTCTGTCCGGCTTCTATGACTATAAAAATAAATACCAGGCAGGCAGCACGGTGGAAACCTGCCCTGCCCATCTTCCCGACGACAAGACCCGGGAGATCCAGCGCGTGTCGGAGCAGGTATTCCGTGTCCTGCGGCTGAAAAATTATGCCAGGATGGATTTCATGATGGATCAGGAGGGCAGGATCTACTGCCTGGAAGCCAACACCCTTCCCGGCATGACGCCCACCTCCCTGATTCCTCAGGAGGCTCAGGCCATGGGTGTGGGATTTGAGGAGCTGTGCGAGTGGATCATTCAGCTCTCTTTTCGGACGGAAGGCCGCTGACGCGGCAGAATGAGGTAAGAGTGGAGGAAAAGCGCTTTCACTCTCCCTGGTTTTGTGTGCGCGCCAAAGCGCGCAGATGGGAGCAAATATGAGAAATATGACGCTGATCAATATGGCGGAGGCCTGCGGGGGCAGGCTGGTTCTGCCCCGGGAATGGGGAGAGAGTGGGGTAGCATACCCTTCCGGGCACGCCGGGGCTGTGGAAGCCGGAGCCTCTTCCGATGATGGACCCGCCGCCGTCCTGGCCGCAGAGGCCGCCGGCGTCGTTCTGGATTCCAGGCAGGTGGAGAAGGGCTTTGTATTCATTGCCGCCAGAGGCGAGCGTGTGGACGGCCATCGTTTCATCCCGGAGGTTTTCGAGAAGGGTGCGCTGGGCGTGGTCTGTGAGAAGCTTCCGGAGAGTATAACAGGCCCCTGCATTTTGGTGGAGGACAGCTTTCATGCCCTGCAAAGGATCGGGGAATTCTACCGCTGTCAGTTTCCCGTAACGGTGGTGGGCATCACCGGAAGCGTGGGCAAGACCAGCACCAAGGAGTTTGTGGCCTCTGTGCTGGCCCGGCGGTTCCGGGTGCACAAGACCCGGGGCAATTACAACAATGAGGTGGGCGTGCCTCTCACCGTGCTTTCCATGCCGGAGGATACCCAGGCGGCTGTGCTGGAGATGGGGATCAATCATTTCGGAGAGATGAGGAGGCTGAGCCGCATCGCAAGGCCGGATATCTGTGTGATGACCAATATCGGTCAGTGCCATCTGGAATTTTTGGGCAGCAGGCAGGGCATCCTGAAAGCAAAATCGGAGATCTTCGATTTTATGAAGGAGGATGGTTTTGTGTGCGTCAACGGGGATGACGACATGCTCTCCTCGATCCGTGAAGTGAAGGGCAGAAGGCCGGTGAGATTCGGCCTGAATGAGAGGGCGGAGAACGATCTGTACGCCACAGACATAAAAAGCCTGGGGCTTCTGGGCAGCGAGGCGGTGATCCATGTCAGGCCCGGCATTTTTTCCCCGGATATTTCCTGCGCAGATTCCCTTTCTGACCGGGAAAAGGAAAAAGGGGAATGGTCTTTCCCTGTCCATATCCCCCTTCCCGGCGGACACATGGTCTACAACGCGCTGGCGGCTGCCGCGGTGGGACTGCATCTGGGGCTGAGTGCAGAGGAGATTGCAGAAGGAATCGCCCGTGTGGAGGGTGTGAGCGGCCGAAGCCATATTATAAAGGCGGGGGATAAGCTTCTGATCGATGACTGCTACAATGCCAATCCGGTTTCCATGGAGGCGGCCATCGATCTGCTGGGGCAGGCGGAAGGGCGCAGGGTGGCGGTCCTGGGAGATATGTTTGAACTGGGAAAGGAGGAGCGCGCCCTGCATGCACGGGTAGGACGCTATGCCGCAGAGCACGGCGTGGACTGCCTGATCTGCGTGGGAGAGCTGTCCCGCTCCATGTACGAGGAAGCGCAGAGGGCCGGGAGCCTGAGCGCACTTGTCTATTTCCCTGACAGGGAAAGCCTGCTTCGGGAGCTGGAGTCTCTGCTTCTTCCTGGCGATACGGTTCTGATCAAGGCCTCCCATGGCATGGGCTTTGAGCAGGTGGTGGAGCGCCTGTCCGGCCGGAACACATGACAGGGCGGCTGCCCGCAGCGTGGGCGGCCAAAGAAAGGCCGGAATATGCGGCCGGGAGGGGAAGCATACAGCTGCCCTTTCTTCTCCGCCCATTCAATCGCTGTGGCATGCCTTCCGGTAAGCCGAGGCGGTCATCCCGCAGGATTTCTGAAAGCATTGGGCGAAGTAACTGGGAGAGGAGAAGCCGGAAGACTGGGCTACCTCCGTAATACTGTAATCTGTACTGGCCAGCAGCTCCTTGCTGGCCTTTATTCGTACCTCGCACAGGTAGCTGATGGGGGAACAGCCGAAATATTTGTTGAAAGTGTGTACAATATAATATTTATTCAGGTGGGACACCTCCGCCAGGGTATCCAGCGTGATATTCCGGGTGTAGTTGGCATCGATGTACTGCTTCAGCTTCAGGCATTCCCTGCTGGATTTCACCGCAGACGCATATTCATAGGAAAAATGGGAACGCCGCAGAAGCCTGGTGATCACGATCTGGAGAAGGTTCTGGCAGACCAGCTCATACCCCTCGCCGCGTTCCTCCATCTCTTTTAAAAGGGAGGCCATATAGAAATGGAAATCGCTGTGTTCGTTCCGGCAGCTGAAAATAATATGGTTTTCCTGGTTTTCAAATGTGAAATTCAGTCCCTCCACGCCGAGGATGATATATTCCAGGGGAACCGCCCCGGTGGAGGTCTCCGTGTGCGCCACGTTGGGATTGATAATAATGAAATCCTCCTCCTGCACCGGGTAAACCCCGTCCTCGATCAGGTAGCTGCCCCTTCCCTTTTTGATGTAACACAGCTCTGCGAAATGGTGCGTGTGGGGAAGGCTGGGCCAGTCGTTTTCATATTTGGAATAGGTGACATAGAGAAGCTTTGCGTTTATGGGGCCGTTGCCCATGGTGTCCAGCGGGTATCTTGCTATTGCCATATTGTCTCCTTTTTAAGATATATTGCGCTTCTTGGCTTTGACAGGCAGGCAGATACTGTACTTAAATAAAGCATTAACGTTGCATAAATTGTAAAAAAGTATCAGTACAACTTGTCGATATTAGTCATAGTGCGGAGAAAAATAAGAGAAAAGAAGTTCTCGTTCATCCAAGTGACTAAAAAGATAATACCAAAAAAGACAGCAAAACGCAATATTTATAAAAAAAGAAGCAATATATAGATTGTGAATTGAAAACAATAAAGCTATACTGAAAGCATCAGGTAATCAAACCAATGGGTTTTAAAAAAGAAGGAGGAAAAGTATGAAAAAGAAAATTGTCAGCCTGCTTATGACAGCGGCTATGGCAGCTACTCTGCTTGTGGGATGCGGCGGAAGCGAGCCTGCGCCTGCAGAGAGCAGCGCACCTGCTGAGAGCGCGCCTGCAGAGAGCAGTGCACCTGCAGAGACGACTGCGGAAACGACTGCTGAGAGCGCAGCAGAGACCACCGGCGATACTGCTATGGCAGATTACAGCGGAGTAGAGCTTACCATGTGGTCTATGTGGAGCAACAACGAGCCTCAGGGCATCGTGCTTCAGGAAGCGGCAGATGCTTTCAAGGAGAAGACCGGCGCTACCGTAAATATCGAATGGAAGGGCCGTGACATCAAGACCATCATCGCAACTGCTCTGGAGGCAGGCGAGAAGATCGATATTTTTGAGGAGGACTACAGCAGAATCGGCAAGACCTACGCTCCCTTCTGTCTGGATCTGACCGAGATGGCGAAGGCAGCCAATTACGATGCACAGTCCTTCAAGTGCTTCAATGATCAGGCTGTTGAGTGGTCCGGTTTCCTTTCCAGCATCGCCGAACAGCCTCAGGTTGGCGGCATCTTCTACAACAAGGACATTTTTGAAGCAAGCGGCATTACCACCCTGCCTGCTACCTGGGAGGAGTTCCTCACCGCATGTAAGGCAATGGTAGACGCAGGCTACGAGCCCATGGCTCTGGACGGCGCATACGCTGACTTCTTCCTGGGCTATCATCTGTCCAGACACGTTGGACAGGACGTTCTTTCCGAGCTGTCCGTAAACGGCGGCTGGGCTGAGAACGAGCAGATTATCAAGGGCGCACAGGAGCTGATCGACTTCGTAAACGACGGCTATCTGGCAGACGGCGCTCCCGATGAGTACCCTGCTTCCCAGAACAAGATCGGTCTGACCGAGAAGGTTGCAATGGTTGTATGTGCCAACTACGTATGTGCAGAGGTAAACAACAACACCCAGACAGAGATCAACTGGGGTCTGATGAATTATCCTTCCGTAGAGGGCGGAGCAGATGCTTCCAACGCTTACGCAGGAGCCAACTCCCTTGCTATCCCTAAGAACAGCGAGAACGCCCAGGCGGCATTTGATTTCATCATGTTCTTAACCAGCGGCGAGTTTGACCAGAAGATGGCTGACTCTGCAAACCAGATCCCTGCGGATCCCAGAAACACAGCTCCTGCTATGATGGATGGTACTGTAGAGACTCTGAATGCTACTACCTCTCCTCTGTCCTGGAACATGGGCCTGTCCGACAACTCTGACCTGGCTCCTTCCATCAAGGACGTTGCGATCGGCCTGTTCGAGGGAAGATATGCGACCGGCGAGGAGTTTGCCAAGGCAATGGACGCTCTGTACTAATACCTGAAGATGATTTGAATCGAGGTGGCACTGTTGTGGTGCCACCTTATTTTGATAAGAAGGGGTGAAATAGGTATGAAGAAAAATAAGGGTCTGATCGTTGGTTTCCTGACCCCTATGCTGATTTCTCTGGTCATCATGTATTTTTATCCTGTGTTAAGAACCGTGATGATGAGCTTTTTCCAGATTGAAAGTGTGACGGCGAAAACGTCGGACTGGGTATTCAACGGCTTCGGCAATTATGCCAAGATCTTTGGAAGCGCATCCTTTCAGACCTCCCTGTGGAACATGGGAAGGATCTGGCTGGTGGGCGGCATCATCACGCTTTCCATCGCGCTTCTGTTTGCAGTAATCCTCACAAGCGGTATCAGGTTCAAGAAGTTTTTCCGTGCCGCCATTTATCTGCCCAATGTAATCAGTGCAGTAGCCCTGGCAACCATGTGGATCCAGTATGTGTACAACAATGACTATGGTATGCTGAACAAGATGCTGGAGGCGGTGGGCCTGGAGGGTGTGAAGTGGCTGGGAACGGATATGAAGTTCTGGGCGATGCTTTTTGCCTACATCTTCGGTGCAGTTGGCTACTACATGCTGATCTTTATCAGCGGCATTGAGCGGATCCCCGAGGATCTGTACGAGGCGGCCACCATTGACGGAGCCAACAAGGTGCATCAGTTCTTCAAGATTACTCTGCCTCTGCTGAGAGGGATTATCAAGACGAATATCACGTTCTGGAGTGTGCATACCACAGCTTTCTTCCTGTGGACGAAGATGTTCTCTCCTGTGGATACAGAGGCTTCAACCATCGTTCCTGTGGTATATCTGTATGATACCGTGTTCGGCTCCAAGGGAAATGCGGCCCGCGATGCGGGTGCAGGCGCTGCCGTAGGCGTGGTTCTGGCTCTGATCATCATCGTGGTATATCTGGTGATGAACCTGCTGATCAAAGACGACGACCTGGAATTCTAAGGAGACGGATTTGTGCCTGCGGCCCGGAAGGCGCAGGTTACGGAAAGGCATGAGGTTTTAAAATGAGTAAAGAAAAGAAAAAGGTCAGGGAGCCTATTAACTGGAGAAAAGAAGCGGCGCTGCTTCCCGGTTACCTGATCGTGACGATCTGGGTTTTATTTACCGCCGCGTTCCTGTTCTGGATCCTGGGAGCCAGCTTTTCCACAGCGAAGGAAATCTTTTCCGGGGCTGTATTCAAGTTTGAGACAGGCTTCCATTTTGAAAACTATATAGACGCGTGGAATTCAAACAATGTGTCTGTATTTTTTGCCAACTCCCTGCTGTATGCAGTGGTGTCCTGTGCGGGCGTCATCCTGATTTCCGCACCGGCAGCCTATGTGCTGTCCCGTTTTGAGTTTATCGGCAACAAGGTGATGAAGTCGGGCCTGATCATTGCCATGAGTATCCCTGCGGTTATGATTATCATGCCCATCTTCGCGCTGACCACACAGTGGAATATCAAGGGAAGAATCCTGCTGATCCTTCTGTATATCTTTATGAATGTACCGTCCACTACCACCTATCTGCTGAACTTCTTCGCCACCCTCTCCAAGACCTATGAGGAAGCGGCGGCCATCGATGGCTGTTCCCCGGCCAGAACCTTCTGGGTGATCATGCTGCCTCTGGTTCAGCCTGCCATCATTACGGTGACGATTTTCAACTTCCTGGGTGTGTGGAACGAGTTCTTTATGGCTCTGATCTTTGCAAGCTCCGCAGACATGACTCCTGTGGGCGTGGGACTTCTGCAGATCGTAAACGCCATGAAGTATACAGGCAATTACGGTGCACTGTTCGCGGCAGTGGTTATCGTATTCCTGCCCACCTTCCTGCTGTATATCTTCCTGTCTGAGAAGATCATCGCAGGTGTTACCGGAGGCGGAATCAAGGGATAAATGCCTTTGCTTTTGCTATCGGACAGGCCGCCCTGCGGTGCGGGCTGAGCTGTTACGGATTTTGCTTGAAAATTATGACAACGGATAAGCCGCTTTGGCGGCGGAATGGAAGGTAAATATGAGCCAAATGAAAGGAAGAGTGACCATCCCTACGGATGTGGACGTAATTCAGGAAACGCTGGAGCTGGCAGAGCGCTGGGGCGCGGATGCCGTCCGTGACTGCGACGGAACGGACTTTCCCGTGGAGCTGAAGGATGCGGGGATGAAGGTGTATTCCACCTATTATACTACCAGAAAGGACAATGCCTGGGCGCTTGCCAATCCGGAGGAGATCCAGCAGATGTACGTGATGACCCCCATTTATACGGCGTATGACGGGGAGCTGCATGTGCGTCTGATGAAGGGGCTGTATCCCGATATGCTCAAGCCCAACAGCCGGGATGATATTAAGCGCTGGTGGGAGGTAATCGACAGAACCACAGGAGAGGTGGTTCCCACCTGTCAGTGGAGCTATGACGAGGAAACGGGAGAGGTTGTGATTCAGAGTATGCCTTTCCATGATTATACGGTATCCTTCCTGGCCTATATCATGTGGGATCCGGTGCATATGTACAATGCGGTGGTCAACGACTGGAAGGACGTGGAGCATCAGATTACCTTTGATGTGAGGCAGCCCAAGACCCATGCCTACACCATGGAGCGTCTGCGCAGGTTTATCGAGGAGCATCCTTATGTGAACGTGCTGCGCTTCACCACCTTTTTCCATCAGTTCACCCTGATGTTCGACGAGCTGGCCAGGGAAAAATATGTGGAGTGGTACGGCTATTCCGCATCCGTAAGCCCTTATATCCTGGAGCAGTTTGAGAAGGAAGTGGGATACACCTTCCGTCCTGAGTTCATCATCGACCAGGGCTACTACAACAACCAGTACAGGATTCCTTCTAAGGAGTTCCAGGATTTCCAGGCTTTCCAGAGAAGGGAAGTGGCCAAGATCGCCAAAGAGATGGTGGACATCTGCCACGAGTGCGGCAGGGAGGCCATGATGTTCCTGGGCGATCACTGGATCGGAACCGAGCCCTTCATGGATGAGTTCAAGCAGATCGGCCTGGATGCTGTGGTGGGAAGCGTTGGAAACGGCGCTACCTTACGTCTGATCAGCGACATTGAGGGCGTGAAGTACACGGAAGGACGTCTTTTGCCCTACTTCTTCCCTGATGTATTCCACGAAGGCGGCGATCCGGTGAAGGAGGCCAAGATCAACTGGGTAACGGCCAGAAGGGCCATCCTGAGAAAGCCCATCGACCGGATCGGCTACGGCGGTTACCTGAAGCTGGCCACCCAGTTCCCTGAGTTTGTGGACTATGTGGAGAGCGTCTGCGCAGAGTTCCGCCAGCTGTATGAGAATATCAAGGGAACCACCCCCTACTGTGTGAAACGGGTGGCGGTGCTCAACTGCTGGGGTAAGATGAGAGCATGGGGCAATCATATGGTGCATCATGCCATCTACTTCAAGCAGAATTACTCCTACGCGGGAATCATCGAGGCCCTGTCCGGAGCTCCCTTTGATGTGAAATTCATCAGCTTCGAGGACATCCTCAACGACCATAGCATCCTGAAGGACATTGACGTGATCATCAACGTGGGTGATGCGGATACGGCCCAGACAGGCGGCGAGTGGTGGTGCAATCCTGCCATTTCCTCCGCTATCAAGGAGTTCGTGTTCAACGGCGGCGGCATCATCGGCGTGGGCGAGCCCAGCGGACACCAGGCCAATGGACACTTCTTCCAGCTGGCCAACGTATTCGGCGTGGAGGAGGAGAGAGACTTCACCCTTGGCTACGATAAGTACAACTGGGAGAACCACAGCCACTTCATCACCGAGGATGCTTCTGAGAAGATCGATTTCGGCGAGACGAAGAAATATATCTATGCTCTGGAAGGAGCCAAGGTGCTGGTTTCCGAGGATCAGGAGGTACGCCTGGCAGTAAACGAGTTCGGTAAGGGCCGTGCCGTATACATCAGCGGCCTGCCTTACAGCTTTGAGAACAGCCGTCTGCTCTACCGTGCGATCCTGTGGAGCGCCGGGGATGAGGATAAGCTGCACAGCTGGTTCTCCTCCAACTACAACGTGGAAGTGCACGCTTACATCAAGAACGGCAAATACTGCGTGGTGAACAATACCTACGAGCCTCAGTCCACCACAGTATATCTGGGAGACGGCAGCTCCTTTGATCTGGATCTGGAGGCCAACCAGATCATCTGGTACGAGATCTGACCGGGGATGGTATAAGAAGCGACAGTTTGCTGCTGTTCACTGACGGGACAGTGAACAGCAGCGGCATTTAGAAATATGGGGTATATTTTTAAAGGTGAATCCTCCGCCGTTTGTACGGCGGGGGTTATTTAATATTTACCGTGCAGATCAGATAATACAGGATTGCACTCTGCTTATTTGCGGATTATAATGAATAAAATTTGTATTGAGACGGGAGGCGGGAATAAAGGTGTATTTGGAAAAGATCAGTTTGAGAAATTATAAGGCGATAGGAAATGCGGAAATTAATTTAAAGCCGGGGATAAATCTGCTTATTGGAGATAACGGGGCCGGAAAAACCTCTGTGCTGGAGGGGATGGCGGTTGCTCTTGGTGGATTATTTGTGAATGTTCCAGGAGTCAGTACCAAAAATATTGTAAAGGATGATGTGCGTGTACGGATTGAAGCAGTGGGAGATTCCTCAACTGCGGTGTTTTATTGCGAACCGGTTTCGGTTGGGGGGAGTCTGAATGTCTGCGATGGAATAAACTTTACATGGAACAGGTTTAAAGAAGAATTATCATCTTCCCGCACCAAAATAGATGATAAAAACATATGCACATGGATGAAAAGATTGACAAATCAACCAAATTCCATTCTGCCGCTGATAAGTTTCCAGAGCGCTGCCAGAGCATGGAAAGTAAAACGGGGTGATTTTGGAGAAGGGCTAAAGAAAAAACTGGATGACAGAAGATGTGGCTATATTGGATGTTTGGATTCCTCCATGGATGTGAAATCTATTCAGCAATGGTGCATGAAGCAGGAAGTGACTGCAGTTAATAAGGGGAAAATAGTTACGGAATATGAGACCTTCAAGAAGATCATTGCTGTATTTATGAAGGAGATTAATGAACTTGCCGAATATCCTGAAATATATTATTCTCCTCAGTTTGGAGAACTGGCCTATAAAGACAGCAGGGAAAATATGGCATTATCCAAGCTGAGTGCCGGTTATCAATCCCTTTTATGGATGATTATGGATTTGGCATACAGAGTTTGCATTCTGAATCCTGAACTGCAGGATAGATCGCAGATCGAAGGGATTGTGCTGATTGATGAAATTGATATGCACCTGCACCCGAAGTGGCAGTGGAATATTATAAAAGCGCTTGGAGCAGCATTTGGGAATGTGCAGTTTGTTATCGCAACACATTCGCCTATAGTAATTTCCTCTGCAAAGGAAGTAAATTTAATTTTTCTGGATGAAGAACAGAGAATCCATTATATGCCTGGGTGTTACGGATATACAGTGGAGGATGTTCTTTTTTTCAGACAGGAAAGCGTGTCCAGGCCGAAGGTAGTGAAAGAAATTGTGGATCAGATAGATGCACTTGTGGATGACGGAAAGCCGGAAGAAGCGGAAAAAAGGCTGGTGCGGCTGAAGGATGTACTGGGAGAGGATAATTCTGAGTTTAAAAAGATGGCAGGTATCGTGGAAGATGCAAAGATGATATGGGGGAATTGATGGATGGTGCTTATACAAAAAGAAGGATTGCCGGATAGGTTAAAAGGGGAAATAATCAGGATTCGGAAAAGTGAGGCCTGGAAGCAGCTGGAAGAGGGGCAGACAGAAGCGATAAGGCAGATATTTGACCATAATTTTCCAAAGAATGAGGTAAAAGAAGTTCTGATTCGTGAGCAGAAAGGGTTATGCGCCTATTGTATGAAAAGAATTAGAATGGATTCCCATTCCCGGATAGAACATCTGATTCCGCTTAGTGCAGATAAAGAGAAAGCGATTGATTATTTTAACATGTTAGGCGTCTGTGACGGGGGTGAGAGGGAGCCAGGAAGGCAGGGACATATTTTGTGTTGTGATGCTCATAAGAAAGAGACAAAAATCAGTCTTAGCCCGTTAAATAAGGTGCAGATGGATAAAATTGCCTACAAGCCGGATGGAACGATATATACGTCTCCCAGGGATGAGACAATGGAGAAAGATATTAATGAAACGCTTCAGTTGAACGGTGTGCAGAAGCCGGATGGAAGTGTCAGAGATACGGCCACTGAATTATTGAAAGGAAGGCGGGACGTTTATGAAAGGGCGAGGCGAATGATGAAGCTTTTGCAGAGAGAGGGAAAATGTACTTCGACGGCGGTGATGAAAATTATGACTGATTTACAAAACAGGGAAGAACAGGAAGAATACATAGGGGTAAAACTATACTATTTTGCCGGGAAGTATCATTCGCTGAGGAAGCAGGGACTATAGAGCGTGTCTGAAAAAGACCTGCCGCATGATAATGGATAAACAGAATAATATGCGTCCCTTTAAAACAAAAATGAACCTGTCTCATCTCCTGTCCGTATATTTTCGCGGTGTCGTTCCTGTGTATTTCCGAAACGTTTTAATAAAATAGCTGGTATCGTTAAAGCCGCAGCGGTAAGCAGTCTCCGTGATGGAAAGCTCCTCCCGGGTCAGCAGATAGCAGGCCTGCTCGATCCTGTAATAGTTCAGATAATCCATGGGCGTGCGGTGCAGGAAGGTGCGGAAGCACCGGCAGAAATATTTGGGGCTCATGCCCGCCTCTTTTGACAGATCTTCCAATGTGACCGGTTCGGCATAGTGAGCCGAAATATACTCCAAAACGGGTTTCAACGCGTCGGTTTTGTGGAAAAACCGCCGGTCAGTCTCCACAGTCTGTGTATAAAATTCCCCTTCAAAAAGAAAACCGAAAAATTCATAGAGAGCCCCCAGGGTGAGCAGCTCGCTTCCGGCGTGGGGATAGCGCAGGGCAGTGCAGAGCCTGTCGGCGGCATTCATCAGAGCGGCTGAAGAAGCGGTGCGGGAAGCTGCTTGTACCTGTAAGGCGGAGGAGTGATCCGTCTGCCTGGAAGCGGCCTGACAGGTTATGGGCGGTTCGGCGGCGGGGAAATAATGGCAGAGCCGGATCTGGTGGCGTGTCATCAGGCGCAGGTAGCGTTTGCAGGCATCCGTATGGGACAGCAGACTGGGATCGAAAACCACGCATTCATAGACGCAGTGCTCCGGCTCACCTCCGTGGATCACACCGTCGTCGATCAGGATCATATCGCCCTCCTGGGCCAGGATTTCCTGGGAATCCAGAAAAAGCTTCAGAAAGCCGCTGCGGATGCGGATGATTTCCATTTCCTTATGCCAGTGGAAGGGCATATGATAGCGGGGATGCCGCTCTGATACATGGTAGAAGGCGATAGGAAAGTCGGGAGAGCCGTGATTGATTTTTTCGTTGTAATCCAGATAGTGCATAGGGAATTCCTTTCCGGCCGGACGCAGGGAACGGTTGCTGCACCGCCCGCCTTTGCTGCTGTCTGCTGAGGGGATGCGGACAGAGCAAAGGTGAATATTGTTATATTTTTTGCCATTATATCACAGGAAAACAGCGGGAGGCAATGTTATACTGACCATAACCGGAAGAAGCTTTGAGACTGTTGTTAGTGTTCACTGCAGTCTTAGAGGCTCGCTTCCAAAAGGCGGAACAGTATCATTCAGGCGATGCGGAAGCAAGGCGGAAAAAGGAGGAAATGGGAAATGGCAGAAAACAGGTATGTGGGAGAGTATCCGGTAATCGGAATCCGGCCGACCATCGACGGCAGAAGGGGATATTTGAAGGTAAGGGAGTCTCTGGAGGAGCAGACCATGAATATGGCCAGGGCGGCGGCCCGGCTTTTTGAGGAGAACCTGCGCTATTCCAATGGAGAGCCGGTGAAGGTGGTGATCGCGGACACTACCATCGGACGTGTGGGGGAGGCGGCAGCCTGCGCGGATAAGTTCCGCAGAGCGGGCGTCGACATTACCCTCACCGTAACCCCCTGCTGGTGCTACGGTGCGGAGACCATGGACATGGATCCTAAGACCATCAAGGGCGTATGGGGCTTTAACGGAACGGAGCGTCCCGGCGCGGTATATCTGGCCAGTGTGCTGGCTACCCATGCACAGAAAGGGCTGCCTGCTTTCGGCATTTACGGACACGATGTGCAGGAGGCGGACGATACCAGTATACCGGAGGATGTAGTGGAGAAGCTGCTCCGCTTCGGACGTGCCGCTGTGGCGGTGGCTACCATGAGAGGCAAGTCCTATCTGCAGATCGGTTCCATCTGTATGGGGATCGGCGGCTCCATCATTGACCCCGCTTTTATTGAAGAGTATCTGGGAATGCGTGTGGAGTCTGTGGACGAGGTGGAGATCATCCGCCGCATGACCGAGGGCATTTACGATCAGGCAGAGTTTGAGAAGGCTCTGGCCTGGACGAAGGAAAACTGTATCGAGGGCTTTGACAAGAACCCTGAGGCGGTTCAGAAGACAAGGGAACAGAAGGATGCGGACTGGGAGTTCGTGGTAAAGATGATGTGCATTATCAAGGATCTGATGAACGGCAATCCCAACCTTCCAGAAGGACGGGAGGAGGAGATGGTGGGCCACAATGCCATAGCCGCAGGCTTCCAGGGTCAGAGACAGTGGACGGACTTCTATCCCAACTGTGATTTCCCTGAAGCCATGCTGAATACCTCCTTCGACTGGAACGGAGCCAGAGAACCTTATGTGCTTGCCACGGAGAACGATGTGCTCAACGGGCTGGGAATGCTTTTTATGAAGCTTCTGACCAACCGGGCGCAGATTTTCGCGGACGTGCGCACCTACTGGAGCCCTGAGGCAGTGAAAAAGGCCGCCGGTTATGAGCTGGAGGGCGTGGCGAAGGAAGCGGGCGGCTTTATCCATCTGATCAATTCCGGCGCGGCCTGTCTGGACGCCTGCGGCCAGGCAAAGGATGGGGATGGGAACGGCGTGATGAAGCCCTGGTATGAGGTGACCCGGGAGGACCAGAAGGCGATCATGGACGCCACCACCTGGAATGAGGCGGATTTCGGCTATTTCAGAGGCGGCGGTTACTCCTCCAGATTCCTTACCGAGGCGCAGATGCCCGTCACCATGATCCGTCTGAATCTGGTAAAAGGCCTTGGCCCGGTGCTCCAGATCGCGGAAGGCTGGACGGTGAAGCTGCCGGAGGAAGTGTCTGATAAGCTGTGGAAGCGCACCGACTACACCTGGCCCTGCACCTGGTTTGCACCCCGCACCACAGGAAAGGGCGCTTTTGCCACCGCCTACGATGTGATGAACAACTGGGGAGCCAACCACGGAGCCATCAGCTACGGCCATATCGGCGCGGATCTGATCACCATGTGCTCCATGCTGAGAATCCCTGTGAGCATGCACAATGTACCTGAGGAAAAGATTTTCCGCCCGGCGGCATGGAACGCCTTCGGCATGGATAAGGAAGGCCAGGATTACCGCGCATGTGCGGCCTACGGCCCCCTGTATAAATAAGCTGACTGACAGATAGGGACGGCTGTTTGTGCCGGAGCGTCACAAACACATTCCGGGCATCCGGGAAACTGCAAATGCGTTTTCCGGATGTCTCTGTCTCTTACGCTCTGGAATGGAGAGGAAGATGGAGAAAAAAAGATTACTTGCCGTTGATCTTGGCGCTTCCAGCGGCAGAGTGATGCTGGGCGGGTTCGACGGAGAGAAAATTGAATTGAAGGAGCTTCACCGTTTTTCCAACGATCCGGTGCTCCTGGGCGGGACGATGTACTGGGATTTCCTGCGCCTTTTTCATGAAATCAAGCAGGGACTGGTGAAAGCAAAGCCATACGGAAGGCTCCACAGCATCAGCGTGGACACCTGGGGGGTAGATTTCGGCCTGCTGGACGAGGCGGGTAATCTTTTGGAGAATCCCGTCCATTACAGAGACGGCCGTGTGCAGGGAATGCTGGAAGAAGGCTTTGAAAGGATTGACAGGGACCGGTTTTATCAGATCACCGGGAACCAGTTCATGGAGATTAATACCGCATTCCAGCTTCTCTCCCTGACCTTAAAACGCCCCTCCCTTCTGGAGCGTGCGGACAGCCTTCTGCTGATGCCGGATCTGTTCCATTATTTTCTGTGCGGAAAAAAGTGCAGTGAATACTCCATTGCTTCCACCACCCAGCTTCTGGACGCCCGGTCCCGGGAATGGTCGAGAGAGGTGACAGGGGCATTGGGGCTTCCGGACAGGCTGCTGCAGCCGGTGACAAAAAGCGGTACGCCCCTTGGGCCGCTTCGGAAAGAGCTCTGTGAGGAGCTTGGCCTGGAGGCCGTGCAGGTAATTGCAGGGGCCGGACACGATACCCAGTGTGCCCTTGCGGCGGTCCCGGTGGAGGGGACAAAGACCGGATGCGGCCTGTCGGGCTCCTTTATTTTCATTAGCTGCGGAACCTGGAGCCTGTTCGGGACGGAAATTCCGGAACCCATCATCAACCGAAAGAGTGCCGCTTACAACATCACCAATGAGGGCGGCGTGGGCGGCAGGATCAGCTTCCTGAAAAACATCATCGGTCTGTGGCTGATCCAGGAAAGCCGCAGGCAGTGGATCCGTGAGGGAAAGGAGTACGGCTTCGGCGAGCTGGAGAAGCTGGCGGAAAAGGAGCCTCCCCTTCGCTCCCTGATCGATCCGGACGCGCCGGAATTCACACCTGCGGGAGATATTCCGGGCAGAATCCGTGCCTTCTGTGAGCGCACCGGCCAGCCTGTCCCGGAGACGGAGGGCCAGATCGTGCGCTGCATCAATGAAAGTCTGGCTTTGAAATACCGCATGGCGCTGGAGGAGATTCAGGACTGCACCGGTGAGGAGTACCCCGTGATCCACATGGTGGGCGGCGGTACGCAGAGTGCCCTCCTGTGCCGGTTTACGGCCAATGCCTGCGGCAGGCCGGTATATGCCGGTCCTGTGGAAGCCACGGTGTACGGCAACATCGCGGTGCAGCTTATGGCGGACGGCTCCATCACCGCTTTGGAAGAAGCGCGCCGGATCGTGGCCCGGTCGGAGCAGATCCGCAGATTCGATCCACAGGACGGGGCGCTGTGGGAAGAGGCATACTGCCGGTATCGTGACAAGATTTCGCATTAATATCCATATTTCCTTCGGTATCTGCCAAACATAATAAGAGACAGGCAGACTGCGGCAAGCTCTGCGGCAGGTGTGGCAAACCACGCGCCCGTTATGCCGAAGAATGCGGGAAGCATCAGCATGGCGATTACCATAAATACAAAGGAGCGTGAAAAAGCAAGCACTGCCGAAATCACCCCGTTGGATAAGGCCGTAAACATTCCGCTGGCAAAAATATTAAATCCGATAAAGATAAGGGCGAGGGAGCAGATGCGGTTCCCTGTAACCGCCAGATCATATACCGGGTTGTCCGGGCGGGCAAAAACGGACACCAGCGGTTTGGTGACGGCCAGAGAAACAGCCAGGGTTAAGGCGGCGGTCACACTGATAATTTTTATGCTCATGCGTATCAGCTTTTTCAGCTTCCCGTGGTTCTGTCCGCCATAGTAAAAACTGATCATGGGCGCAATCCCATAGGAATAGCCGGTATAAAGAGAAGTGGCGAACATCAGCACATACATGATGATAGTAATGGCTGCCACGCCGTTTTCCCCTGCGTATTCCAGCATTGTCCGGTTGAACATCATGGTGACGATGCCCGTTACCAATGCGGACGCCATTTCTGAGCTGCCATTGGCGATGGCTTCCCACAGGGTTTTTCTGCGCCACACCGGTTTTACAAAATGAAGCAGGCTGTTTTTTCTGGAAAACAGTATGAGGCCCGCCGCCGCCGTGACGGAATACCCTAAACCGGTGGCCGCAGCCGCCCCTGCAATTCCCATATCAAGTACGGCGATCAGGACATAATCAAGGATCATGTTCAACACGCCGCCGGTAATGGAGCAGATCATGGAAAGGCTTGACCTTCCGGAAGCGATCATATAAAGGGTAAAGTTATTCATCAGCAGGATGGGAATTGTGAAGATCAGATAGCGGCTTAAATAATCATGGCAATAGCCGGATACAATCGGCGAAAGGTCCATGCTTTCAAATATTCCGTCCATGACAAGATAACCCAAAACGGACATGATAAGCCCTGCAATCACGTTTACAAGGATCAGAAAGGAGAAGTCCTCGTTTGCTTCCACCGCTTTCCCCTCTCCGGCCTTCCGCATAATGACGGCGCTTCCGCCTGTGGCAAGCATGGTGGAGACAGCGGTTACCAGAGAAATGACGGGAGCGGTCAGATTAACTGCGGATAACGCGTCCGTTCCGAGCAGATTCGATACAAACAGACCGTCCACCATTGTATAAAAGGACATGAATATTGTCATAACGATGGTGGGGACGGCAAATTTCAAGACATTTTTTAATGTTACCGGGCGGCTGTATGCAGTTTCGTTTGGCATAAATAAAAGTCCTCCTTGCTTTTTTACTGTACATTTCGTATCATAAACCGTACAGTAACAGTACGGTCAAGGGGGATTTTTAAGAATGCTGAAGGAAAAAAATACACTGTTTACCATAGGGCAGTTCGCAGCCCTTCATGAGATCAATAAAAAGACTTTGATGTGGTATGACGAAATCGGTTTGCTGAAGCCTTCCTGTATGAAGGAAAACGGCTATCGGTATTACAGCTACCAGCAAAGTGCGGCTCTGGAAACAATTCTGATGCTGCGGGAGCTGAATGTATCTTTGGATGAAATCAAACGTTTTATGGAAGAGCGTACCATTGATAATTTTGCTTCTCTGCTGCAGGAAAAAATCGCAGAAATAAATCAAACAATTTCCCATCTGAAAGCTGTTCAAAAAATCCTGATGAACCAGCAGCGGGATATGGATATGCTGCGCTCTCTGGATGCTGCAGAGATCAGCCTTGTAGAAAAGCCGGGCCGCTATCTGGTGGCCGTTGCTACGGCCGGGAACCTGTCGTCTGAACAGGAAATTGAACGGGTTATTTCTGAAACAAAAAAATACCGGCTTCGCCGCCTGCACGACGCTTCCTACGGTTCTATGCTTCCGGTGGAGCATTTGTACCAGGGGAAATTTGACGAATACACAGCCCTGTATATTGAAATGCCTTTCCCTGTCTCCAAAAAAGGACTGCATCTGCAGCCTGCCGGAACATATCTAAGGGCCTTCTGCAAAGGGGATTGGGACAGGCTTCCCGGAAGATACAAAGAAATCCTTGCCTATGCAAAAAGGCAGGGATTGACTTTGTGCGGCTATGCTTATGAAACGGGGATCAACGAGCTGGTAATTGACAGTATGGACGATTATATCACTCAAATTGAAATCCCCATCAAGCAGGAATAGCGGCTGCGCGTTTGAAAAAAGCTTCGGGCTCAGAATCAGACAAGCTCCTTATTCTTAAAATACATTTCCTGAATCCGTTCCAGCGTAATATCAGAGAGCCGTCTGCGATCCTCCCTGGAAAGCTGCTCCATGAAAATAGGCTCGCCGTACTCGATCACAACATGTGCTTTTTTGATTTTGGGAAAATGATCTTCAAAAATGGCGGAGGCATTGTTCAGGGCGATGGGGACAATGGGACAGCCGCTTTTTTCCGCGATCTTGAAGCTCCCGGCATGAAAAGGCAGAAAGGTGTCTGCCGTCTTGTTGCGGGTTCCCTCGGGGAAGATGCAGATGGAGATGCCGCTTTTTACCTTATCGACGGCGGTAAGGATGGTTTTCGCCCCCTGCTTGATGTTATCCCGATCCAGGAACAGGCAGTGCAGATTACGCATCCAGCTGGACAGAAGGGGGATCTTCTCCATCTCCACCTTCGCCACATAACCGGTGGGCCTGGGAACCCGCACATAGGTCATGAGAATATCAAAAAAACTCCGGTGGTTGCCGATGTAGAGCACGGCCCTGTCCCTGGGAACCCTCTCCTCGCCGATGTAGGTGATCTTCGTCCCGGCGGCGCGCAGGCAGAGACGGAATGCCCAGTTCACAATAGCCAGGCTGCTTCGGTTCTTTACGTCCATATTGAATTTGCCGATGATCCACTCAGCGATTAGAAGCGGGATGCTGAGAATGAGGAAAAGGATCACGATTGCGGCGACACAGATGAAACGGATCATTTTGAAATACCTTCCTTTATTCAAAAAATAGAGGTCTGTCCGGGGAACCTGCGGATTGCGGCAGTGCTTTCGGACAGCGCCTTTTTTAGTATATACCACAGAGAATGGGGGCGCAATATGCTGTTCCCTGTTATGGGAGTTTCGCACTTGTCAATACTTAGTGAATAACTTTTTCAAAAAATTTTATACATTCATTTTCTAAATCCTTTTCAGAGCAAACAACAGCTCTTTTCCGTATTCTTTAGCCTTTCTACAAATTCATTATATAATAAAAGAGTACAAAAATAACCCCTTAATTATAAAACAATCAAGAGGATTTCTCAATTATTCTATTTTGATTATTTAAGCAGCTGTTCCCTCCCTTTCTAAATCTTGAAATATTTCATACATTTCTGATGCTGTTTTTCCATCAAATGCCGGACGTGGATAGGTATTCATCCATGCTTCCAACTCTTTCACTTCTTTTCTCGTAATACCATCAAAATTCTCACCTTTTGGATAAAACCGTCTGATCATTCGGTTTTGATTCTCATTTCTGGCTCGTTCACAACTACAATAAGCATGACAATAATATAACTTTGTGCGTGGCTTTTTATTCCTTCGCGAACGTTCCATTCCCTCAAAATCACTAAATTCTACACCATTATCAACTGTAATACTTTTAAATACTTCTCGAAACTTCTTTTCTCCCATTTCACGTTCTAAGCGATTCATTGCAGCAATTACTTCTTTGGCTGTATGATCTTTCAATGGTTCTACAATTTCTTTTAAAGTTTTCCGTTCTGTTAAAACTAAAAATGCATACTTAGATTTTCCACGCGGTCCCACTACAGTATCCATCTCCCAATGCCCTAGTTCTTTTCGCTCTTGTATTTCTTTTGGACGTTTTTCTATACTCGTTCCTCTGCTCGCTCTTTTTTGAACTTTCATCGCCTTCTCTTTTTTCTTTTTTATTCTTGGCATCGGAAGATCTTCCATTCCTACATTGAGAAAAATTCCATTTCTTAAATAATTATATAATGTTCCTTTACAAATTTTCGTAGCAAATATATTCCCTTCTCTCTTAATATCATACAATATTGCTTCTGGTGACTTTTTTTCCTCTAAAATTTTCTTTTCTACATACTGTACAAACTGCAAATCATTCCCGATTTTTAGTTCTTTGCCATGTGTCTTTTTATTTTCATCACAGCGTCTTTGCGCCAATTCTGCACTATAACGTTTTTCCTCTGTCCAGTCACTATTCCGATGAATATACACCCCTCTTACATTGATTTCTCGCCAGATAGTAGGATAACTAAACTC
>CAUWLJ010000052.1:0-23673 GCA_963559585.1 uncultured Eisenbergiella sp.
GGATTTAAAGATTGTGATCAGAGGAATAGATCCGGTCTGGTTTACGACGAATGCTGAATATCAGGGATACGAAAGCTATCCGGAGTATCTGTACAATAATAATATCTGGGATGATATGGAATATTTGCTTAATGGGGAAGTGGTTGTGAATCGGGTATTTCCACAGGTGGTCCGTACACTTGCAAAAATACCGGCAAAAAGTTTTGATGATTATTTGACACTAAATGCGGGAAATGCAGAGGCTGTGGTGAGGCAGTTTAGCAGAACTGGTATTGAGAAGAGTATTGTAACGGAAGAAGAAACCAGAATGTATGTGGAACAGCTGATGCAGAATCTGGATGTCAATGTAGTTCCTGTGGTGGAACAAAATCCTGAAATTACCTTTTATTTTTTCTTCCCGCCTTACAGTATTTTTTGGTGGGATGATCTGAGATTGAGGGGGGAAGATGTACTGGAAAGAAGGCTTTTATTGGAACGGTTGGTGATAGAACGCCTTCTGCCGTATGATAACGTCAAACTATTTTCTTTTAACGCGAATGAAGAGTGGATCTGTGATTTAGACCATTATATGGACAACATACATTATTCTAAAGAGGCAAGTGATGATATTCTGCAGTGGATGGCAAATGAAGAGTATCTGTTGACAAAGGAAAATTATAAAGAATATATTCAGAAAACAAATAATTTTTTTACAACGTTTGATTATAATGCTTATTATGAAAATATTCTAAAAAAAGTGCAGACATCTTCAAATGAGTAAAAGACAGAATGCGGAGGTTTCTATGCTGAAAAAAATACAAAAGAGAGAATATATTTGTCTTGTATTTGTACTGTTGATATTTACTCTCATGTCCTTATATAAGCTGACGGACGCACCCTTGTGGTACGATGAAATGATAGAATTCTATTATTCCAAATATCTGACGGGGCCGATCCGTGGGGTAAGCCCATATCAGAATCTGTATGAAAGGCTTCAGTATAATAGTTTTCAGCCGCCCCTGTATAATCTGATTATGTATGTCTGGCTTCTGTTTGGGGAATCAGAATGGTGGATCCGTTTTGCAGGAGTAGTGTTCAGTGTGATCGGAATGATGGGGCTCTACGCCTGCCTGAAGCTGATTACAGACTGGAAGGTGGCATGTCTGGCCGTTTTCATCAATTCCTTCATCTATGAAATGATGTATTATGTGAAGGAAGCGGCAGAATATAATATGATGATCATGCTTCTGTACTGGATGCTTTATCTGTATTTTCGGGCATTCAAGGATTTGTCATTAAAAAATGTGGGAGCTTTTACTGCCGTTTCCGTGGTGCTTCTGTATACGCAGTATGGAGCAGTCCTTGCAATCATTCCTCTTGCGGTTTGTCTTTTTCTGAGAGGGTGGAGAATGGGAAAAAAGGAGTTGTGCGGAAAAATAGGCCTGATGTACGTGTTTACAGGAGCGATAGCGGGAGGGATTCTGTACTTTTTCCTGTTCCGTATTCAGCTTGCATGGAATCAGAGTGTGAACTATTATACAGTTGCCTTTGAAAAGGATAATGTACTTTACGATTTTGTGATGATGCTTCTGACTACGGCACAGTGGCTTTTTACAGAATCCAAGACCAGATTCTTTTTGGAGTTTGCGGCGGCACTTCCGGTGTTTGTGGGATTGTGTATCTGGTGTGTGAGGAAACGGAAGAATCCATCCTTTCTGTATTTTTTGTCAGGAAACATAGCAATATGGCTGATCTATTATGGAATAGTACGGAGCGGGATCTACGCCTATGGAGATTTTGGAAACCGATACAGCCTGTTTCTGCTTCCAGTATGGGTGGTGCTCATCTTCTATGTAGGATATGAGACTTTCCAGACGGTAAAGATGTATGAATTTCCCTATAAAAAATGGATACTCAGGAGCGGCAGTGCCCTTCTTCTGGCAGTGCAGCTTGGGTATTGCGTCTATGGATTCTACCGGGTGACGATTTATGAAGGCAAGTCCAATACACGCGCAGTGGTGAACCTGTGGTATGAACGGGAGGGATATAAGCTTCCCACCTATGTGGTATTCGGCGAGGCGCCAAGCTTTACCTATTATCTGACCCATGATGAGAGGTTTGAGGAGGATTACTGGGAAAATATTGTTTTTGAATATGAAAATAAAGAAGGCAGGCTGGGGACGGAGGAGTATTGGAATTATCTGAAGGAGATGTTTGGAGGTCAGGTACCGGAAGAATTTTATTTGTCTATTGGACATGATTTTGAACTGACGGATGCCTTACAGGAGCAGGGATACAGGATGGATGAGGTGTACCGGACGAATACGATTCTTTATCACGTATCCAGACCGTGACTGATGGAGGAAAGAAAGGTCGAAATGAGACAGTGCAAAATAACGCCAATAGTGCTTGTATATATTTTATTCAGTGTTGGGACAGGAGCCATGCTTCTTGCACTGATCGTGTCAAAGGGAGCTTTTCTTGAAAAAATCGTATATGATTTCAGTTATTTCGCGGATTTTTTTGACCATGTGAGACGGTTTTATCTGGGGCTGGATAACGTGTATTTAGAGGGAATGCACGCCTGTTTCCCGCCATTGGCCTATATGTTGTACGGTCTGACAGCCAGTGTGATTTACAGACAGAATATCGACAATCCGGATGCGGTAAGTACCAACGGGGCAGGTATGCTTGTGCTGTGCATGCTTACGGCGATGCTTGCGGCAGGATTTGTGTTTGCCGCTTTCCGCTTATATCAGGAACAGAACATGGCGGCCAAAAAATTTCTTATCGGTCTTTTGCTTGTTTCCTATCCCTTCTGGCTGGCTATTGAGCGTGGAAATATGTCCCTGGTTGTTTTGATCGTCCTTCTGTATGCGATGGCTTTGATGGATTCGGAAAAAGGATGGGAGCGGGAACTGGCACTGATTTTGATTGCCATAGCGGCGGGATTGAAGCTCTATCCCGCTGTGTTTGGCGTTCTGTATCTGGCGGAAAAAAGATACAGGGAAGCGGCCCGACTGGTTCTTTACGGCCTTTTCTTTTTCCTTGCCCCGTTCCTCTTTTTCCAGGGGGCCATTGGGCTGAAGCTTTTTCTGCATAATATTTCTGCTGTAAACAGTGGGGCGACGGGAGTTTCGATTACAGGGATAACTGGAAGGATAGGTGTCGCATTGGGGGTGGATCTGGCCCTTGCCCATTCGATTGGCAAAGTGATTTCGGGGATGTACTTTGCGGTGGTGCTCCTTTTATGCTTCAGCAGGGGAAAGTCATGGAAAACAATTACACTTTTGAGCAGCCTTATGATCGTGTTTGTTGCAGCCAGCGGAACCTATTGTCTGATCTATTGCGTGATACCGTTTCTTATCTACCTGAATGAAATGCGGAAAAAAGAAAGCTATAAGAAGCTTGATTATGTATATGCGGTATTGTTTACCCAGGTATTTACCGCATATCCGGTGAAGGCATTTGGATCCTCCGGAATGCTGTATATATCTTTGTATCTTTTGCTGGCGGTTCTGATTGTTGATGAAGGCTGGCAGGCTGTGCGTACCTGGACGGACAGAAGAAAGCAGGTGTGCTCTGAGTGAGAGCGCTATGGGGGAAGAATATGAAAAAGGAACATATGGATAAGAAAAAAGTATTGCTTCTTATAGCAGTACACCTTTTTGTCTGTTTATGGATCGGAAGCGCATGGGATGGAAAACAGATGGATATTTCCTATGACGGAAGCCAGTTGGAAAGGCACGCGGGATATTATAGCCCTGAATTTAAGGGTGGCGGGTTATATATTGATGAAACGGCAGGCGCTGTGGAGGATTTTGCATCAACACCCGGGATTAATCTGAGGCGTGGGACTTATCTTATTACGATAGAGTATGCGGCGGAATCGGAAGGACAGATATATGGCGTTTCAGCAGATAAATCCGGCTACCGGATAAAGACCGGTTTGGATCAGCGGAAGTTAAAACCGGAGAAGAATGTGGAAGCCTTTTATATATGGCTGGACAGAGAAGCAGAGGGGTATCATGTTAAGTTTGATTACAGCGGAACGGGTTATCTGCTGATCAGGAATATCAGCATTACACAGACAAAATCCTGGTTTTGGATGCACCTGGTGATGGGGGGAGCGATCCTGATTCTGCTGGATACAGTTTGTATCTTAAAAAGAAAAAAAGTATTTGAAAAGCTGACCTTACAGGATAAAAATGTGGGAATCGGACTGCTTGTGACTTGTTTTGCAGCTTCCATACCGCTTATGTCTTATT
Source organism: uncultured Eisenbergiella sp. (assembly GCA_963559585.1). GTDB lineage: Bacteria > Bacillota > Clostridia > Lachnospirales > Lachnospiraceae > Eisenbergiella. The sequence continues at coordinate 4,248 of CAUWLJ010000052.1, forward strand.
ATCTCCTGGCGGGACACGATCTTTCCTTTCATCTGTTAAGAATAGAAGGAATCAAGGATGGGCTTCTGTCGGGACAGTTACCGGTGCGTATTCAGCCGGGATGGTTTAATGGATATGGGTATGCGGCTTCCATTTTTTATGGAGATCTGTTCCTGTATATTCCCGCAGCGCTCCGGGCAGTGGGCTTTCCGCTTCAGACGGCGTATAAAGTATTTATTCTGCTGGTAAATGCTGCAACCTGCATTGGCGCATATTACTGTTTTTACAGAGTGTGCAATATAAAATATGCGGCTTTGGTGGGGAGTATGCTATACACCTTAGCACCATACAGACTGGGAAATATTTATATCAGAGCGGCTGTAGGCGAGTTTACTGCCATGACCTTTTTCCCATTTATTGCGGCAGGACTGTACCTGGTTTTAAAGAGTAAGGCGGAGAAAAAAGAGCGGAAACGCGGCAGGGGATTTTTGGTGATCGGTTTTACCGGAATCATACAAAGCCATGTGATCAGTTGTGAAATGGCAGCTTTTTTTACCATTTTGGTGTGTTTGGTTTTTGTAAAACGGATTTTTGGAGAGGGAAGATGGAAGGATCTGTTAAGCGGGGCGGGTATGACGATATTGCTGAACCTCTGGTTCCTGATTCCTTTTATAGATTACAGCCTGAGTGGAAGGTTCCAGGTGGTTCAGACGGGGGAAACGGCTCAAATCCAGACTTATTCGGCATTTCCAAGTCAGCTTTTTGACATGTTTCCCAATGGAACCGGCAGTGCTTATACGGTATATGAAAGACTTCAGAGCAATCAGATTGAGATGCCTCTGACAGTAGGATTTGTCCTTATGGGAACCATCGTTCTGTTTCTTTTTTACTGCATGAACGTGAAAGGCAGGGAAGAAGAAAGGCGGCTGGGAAAGTTCAGCATCCTGTTGGCGGGGCTGGCTTTGTGGATGTCTACCATATGGTTCCCGTGGGATCTGCTGGCAGAAACCGGCAGGGGTGTGTCAATGCTGATCCGAAACCTGCAGTATGGATGGAGGATGCTGAGTGCAGCGGCCGTCCTGCTTGCTCTGGCAGCATGCTGTCTGGTCAGCATGGCTGTGAAGCAGAAGGTACGGTATGGCAGGATGCTGGTGGTATTGTATGGAGGGATGGGGCTTCTGTGCGGAGGCTGGATGATCAGCGGCGTGATGCAGGATGGAGTCTGGGAAATCCACAGGGACAGAAGCGAAATAGACGAAGGGTATGTAACCGCGTTGGAATATGTGCCCATCGGAACCAACAGAGAGGGCTTCCTGCTTTCCCGGCCGGAACCGGGTGAAAATGTGGCAGTCAGCAGTTATGGAAACGACAGAGGCGACATTCTGACTGAGTGCCGCAATCTAAGCGGACTGGAAGAAGGCAGTGTGACCATTCCGGTATTGTACTACAAAGGATACAGAGCGTTTGCAGATGATGGACAGGAACTGAAAATCACAGCAGGTGAGAATAACCGTATTCAGGTCATGCTTCCGGCAGGTTTTGAAGGGAATGTGAGAGTGGAGTTTGTGGAACCCATACTCTGGCGGCTTGGCTGTCTGGTTTCCGTTCTTTCATTTGTCTTTGTTTTGAGGAGGAAAAGAGGATGAAGATCAAGGAAAGGATTGTTGAATGGAGTGAAGCCCATAGAAGCAGGCAGATGGTATTGCTTATAGAAGCGGTTCTGACAGCTTTGGCGCTTACGGTAACATTCTATACTCCGGATCCCCAAAATGAAGGAATAGACCTTGCAGCTTACGCATATCTCTATAAACTTCTGACCCAATTTGCAGATTGGCTGACAGATAAGGGATTTCTGCTGACTGTTCTGACTTTGGGCTTTTACCTGCTTTACCGCATGGTATGGAGCAGGAAAAAAGAAAGGGTAAGGTTTGGGCGGATCCTGTCTGCTGTTTTGGCAATACTTTATACAGGGGGAAAAGCATTTCAGTGTGCAGACAGCCTGTCAGCGCTTTATTCGCCGATATTCAATCTGTGGTGGAGCATATTCCTGCTTTGGATCCCTCATTTGATCATGAGGTATCCGGGTGCTATGAGTTACGATAACTACAATCAGCTGGCGTATTATCTGGGATATGAACCGTTCAGTACAGCACAGCCCGTTTTTCATACCTGGCTGTTCGGCACGTTTATACATCTGGGTTCTCTTGTCGGAAGTGATAATATGGGATTGTTTCTGTTTGTGCTGTTCCAGTCACTGATTATGTCTGCGGTTCTGGCCTATTCCCTTTTCCTTATGAGACGATGGAAAACAACGGTATGGGTGAGAGCGCTGACAATGGGAATCTATTGCACAGCGCCCTATTATGCAGGCTATGCGGCATTTCCGATAAAAGATTTCCTGTACACAGCGTGCTTCCTGTTATTGGTGCTGGAGGTTATGGAAGCAGTGCGTGGGGAAGAAGATTTCTGGAGGAATGGAGTTCATAACTTACTTTGGATCACTTCGGCTTGTTTTATGATCCTGTTTCGGAAGAATGGATTATTTATTTATCTTCCGCTGATGTTGGTATACCTGTTTTGTGGTATAATAAAAGAAATATGCAGGAAAGGGATGAACTGGCATATGGCAGTGGTTCTGCTTGCACCGCTTGTGCTGGCAGCCGGGACGGAAGGCGTGATCAGTACACGCTATCATGTGATAAAAGATTCTCCCAAGGAGATGCTTTCTCTTCCTTTTCAGCAGACGGCCCGCTATGTACGGGATTATGGGGATGAAGTTACGGCAGAAGAACGGGAGGCTATCTCAGCAGTGTTGGATTATGAGCAGCTGCCGGATCTTTATCTGGAGTTTTCAGCAGATCCGGTAAAGACTACCTATCATGCACAGAGTACAGAGGAGCTGGCCGACTATCTGAAAACATGGGCAGTTCAGTTCCTGAAGCATCCGCTATGCTATCTGGAGGCAACGTGGAATCAGAATTATTATTTGTTTATGCCGGATATTGACCATATTGTGTACAACAAAGATTATCATGCGGGAGAGGAGATCTTTTTTGGCACGCAGATGGAACAGGAGATACGTTTTCATATTCCGGATAAAATGCAGGGACTGGCCTCCATTGCAGTCAGCCTGTATACACTGTTGAGCCGGCTGCCCGTGATAGGGATGCTGAACAATGTTGCATTTTACGTGATTGGTATGTTTGCTGTTCTGCTTTTTATGGTGCATGACCGGGCAGGAAAGAGGATGGTCGTGATGCTGCCGCTGCTGGTTTCCTTTCTGTTTTTGATATTGGGGCCTCAGATTTATAATCAGCCAAGGTATGCGTTCCCGATTATCTACAGTATGCCGGCGGTGACGGGATTTTATATGTGGATGGAAAAGGGCAGGAAGCAGAAAGGTTTTTAAGATCCGGTATGGAAAAGAGATTTGATAAAATAATTATCGGAGCAGGGCTATATGGGGTATACGCAGCTCGCTTTTGTGCTGAAAAAGGGGAAAAAGTATTGCTTCTTGAGTACGATAGAGAACTTTTTTCCCGAGCGACTTATGTCAATCAGGCCAGGGTACACATGGGCTATCACTATCCCAGAAGCCTTACTACTGCGTTGAAATCAGCGGGATATTTCAGGCGGTTCGTCAATGATTTTGGATTTTGTATTCATGATAAGTTTGAGCAGGTTTATGCAACGTCAGATAAATTTTCCTGGACAAGTGCAGAACAGTTTTCAGAATTCTGCAGAGCAGCAAGTATTCGTTGTGATGAAGTTGCGGTCAGCAGATATTTTAAAGAGGGAATGTGTGATGGTGCTTTTCTGACAGAAGAATATACTTACGATGCTAAGATTCTGGGAAAATACTTTGGGGATTATTTGGAAGAAAAAAACAATGTATCGATTTATTATGAAGCAAGGGTGGAAAAGATCATAAAAGGAAGTTCTGACTACATGGTCAGGATGCAGGATGGACAGGAGTATAGAGCACCATTTGTTTTAAATGCAACCTACGCGTCTGTCAATCAGATCTTACAGAAGATCGAAGGGGAAGATAGTGAAAAGTTTCAAATCAAATATGAATTGTGCGAAATTATCTTGTGTGAACCATCAAAGATGCTGCAGAGGCTTGGCCTTACAGTTATGGATGGCCCTTTCTTTTCAATTATGCCATTTGGAAGAACTGGATTACATTCGCTGACATCAGTAACATTTACGCCTCATGTTACGTCATACGATGTACTTCCTGTGTTTCAATGTCAAAAAAAACTGGACAAGGGAAAGTTTATCTGTACAAGCAGAGAACTTGGAAACTGTAAGGATTGTCCGCATCAGCCTCAGACTGCATGGAATTATATGTCTCATCTGGCAGATAAATATATAAAAGAGGAGTTTGGCTATACCTACAAAGAGTCTCTGTATTCCATGAAACCGATTTTAAAATCATCTGAAATAGATGATTCCAGACCGACAGCAATCAAAGTACACAGTGAGAATCCTACATTTGTGAGTGTCCTTTCAGGCAAAATAAACACAGTGTATGATTTAGATGAATATTTGCAGGGATGACAAAGATGGAAAATAGCAAAAAAGACAGTAAATTTATTTCGTTGGTAATTTACCTTCATAATGCACATGGAGAAATCGTTCCATTTCTTGAAAAAACGATTCCCACATTCGAAAGACAATTCTCTGAATTTGAAATTATTTTTGTAAATGATGGGTGCACAGACGGTACGATAGAAGAATTGAGAGAATATCTTGAGAACAGTGATGCGCCGGCTATGATAAATATTGTTCATATGAGCTTCTTTCACGGCCGTGAGAGCGCTATGAATGCAGGACGCGATATTGCGATTGGAGATTTTGTGTACGAGTTTGATACCCTTGACGTAGACTATCAGTCGGAATTATTGCTGCAGGTATATGAGAAATTGATGGAAGGCAGTGATATTGTCGCAGCGGCGCCAAGGAATGGGACAAGGCTGACCTCAAAATTCTTTTATACCTTGTATAATATGACAAGCAGAAGCAGAGGGGGCAAGATCAGGACGGAGACATTCCGGATTGTATCAAGAAGGGCGATCAACCGGGTAAAGTCAATGGGACAGTATATTCCTTATCGTAAAGCGGTGTACGCCAACTGCGGCTTACACACAGATGTGATTCTGTATGATACAATGGGAAAAAAGAAAGAAAAGAAGTACGTGCGGGAACGTTTTTCCCTGGCGTTGGATTCCTTTATTTATTTTACTAATGTATTAGAAACGGTGTCGTTGATTGGATGCGTCTTTTTTTTGATTCTTACGGTTGGAGTGGGTATATATATTGCCAGAGATTTTTTCAGTAATAATCCGGTGGCGGAAGGGTGGATGTCCACGATGGGTTTTATGGCTCTGGGATTTTTTGGTATATTCGTGTTGCTGACTATTATTTTAAAATATCTGTCTGTAATTTTGAATTTAATTTTTAAAAAGCAGAATTATTTGATTTCAGACATAGAAAAGGTGGTTAAAGAATGAGGGACGGGAATTGCAGCATTAATATTTTGTTCCCGGTTTTAAACGAGAGGCTGCGTTTAAAAAACGGAATAGATCGAACCATGGAATATCTGAGGAGTAATGTGGATATTCCATACAGACTGACGATTCTGGATAATGGTTCTGATGATGAAACTCCTGAAATAGGAAAAGAACTGGAAAAGAGCTACCCGGAAGTTTCATATGTACGTCTGGAAGAAAAAGGGGTTGGAATCGCATTCCGGGAGGGAATACGATTGAATGACTGTGATCTGGTTGGATATATGGATATTGATCTGTCTACGGATCTGCTTTATCTTGGCAGAGCGATTGACCTGTTTCAGTCTGATGAACGCCTGCAATATATAAATGGAAGCCGATTCAGCAAAGATGCACAGACAATAGGGAGAAAATGGTATCGTAAAATCACCTCTGCCGGGTTGGTCTTTTTATTAAAAGTATTTTTGGGGATGAAAGCCACGGATGCAGTATGTGGTTTTACTTTTTTGAGAAAAGAGGCTGCGCAGCAGCTGGTACTTGAAAGCAGTGATGACAAAGGCTGGTTTTATACGATCGAGTTTCTGCTCCGTGCGGAGCGTGATGGAATGAAGATTTATGACATGCCTGTAAAATGGCAGGAGGATTATAATACGACCGTTAAAATATGGAAAACGATCAGAAATTATCTAATTCAGATGTATAAACTGAAAAAAAGCTTTATGGAGGAGGACAGGAATAATGAAAACAAAAATTAAAATGGAAAAAGTTTTTTCATACAAAACTCTTTCCTGGGGGATGATTGTGCTGTTTTTGCTTTCTCTGTTTCCCATTCTGTACTGTTCTTTTTTTGATTATGCTACCGGAGACGACCTTTGGGAAGGGGCAGCAGCATATCAGATTCTTCAGCAGGGAGGCACTTTGAGGGAGCTGTTCTCAGCAGTGTTCTCCTGGATGAAAATGGATTATCTGGGGTGGCAGGGAAATTGGTCATCGACTTTTCTGTGGTGTTTCAGCCCCAATGTATTTGGAGAAAAGGCGTACTGCATTACACCATGGATAGGTTTATGTTCAATATGTGCTGGACATTGGTACTGTTTTCGGTACTTTAATGAAAAATATATTGGGCTGAGAAAGGAAATGTTCTTATTTCTGTATAGCCTGATTACTTTGTTTGCAATTCAGTATATGCCTTATATACGAGGTGGAATTTTCTGGTATTCTGCTATGATTAACTATACGTTCCCGTATGGATTAACCATGGCGATCTTTGTTTGGATTGATAAATTCCTGAATGGAAAAAAATACAGATACCTGGTATTTTTGACACTGGCATTTTCTTTTTTAGGAGGCTCTGGCTACCTGGCCATTGTACTTAACTTTGAAATTCTGGCATTGGTCATTGTATACCAGCTTATAAAAAAAGACCGATGTAAAAGAAAAAAGGCATTGCTTTTGGGAATCCCCTTTATTCTTTTGTTAATTGGATTTGCAGTGAGCGCTATGTCTCCGGGAAATGCGATACGCGGGGGAGAAGGATATGGCTTTGATATAAGCACAGTAATTCTTACATTAAAGGAGTGTATCGTACAGGGACTGGCAGCTGTGCCCAAAACATTGTGGGAGGTAAAGGTGATTCTATTTACGCTTCCTCTGGCAGTGATTGGAATTTGGGAAAATCTGGATCTTGATAAAACAAAACTAAAGTTTCAACATCCCTTTATAACCATTGCCTTTTTGTTTTTAGTGTCATGTTCTGTTTATGCACCCGGAATATATTCGGGAGACGAATTATCAGGCGGTGTGTATGACACGATTTATTTTGTATTTATTCTGTTTTTTTATTTGTCTGTCCTTTATGTAGTTGGATATATAAAAACAAGGATTGATGTGAAGAAAAATGAGAGCAGATTGATCGGAAGCCCTCAGACTGTCCTGCGGATTAGAGCAACGGTATTATTTTTGACGCTGATGCTTGGGCTGATTGGTGGTAAATATTTACTGAATGGTTCAGCATGGGATACTTGTGTGGATTTTATAGCATCCGGACAGTTAAAAGATTTTGAAGAGCAGATGCAGGAACGGCTTAGCATACTGCATGATCCAAGCATAAAGGAGGTTGTTCTTCCTGAGATGAACGATCAGCAGGGACCGTTTATGCACATGCCTCTCACATCAGATCCAAAATCGTATACAAACTATGCCACAGCACGCTTTTATGGCAAGGATTCTGTCATCGCAGTCCCACGGGAAGAATACGAAGCGTTACAGGAAAGCGGCAGGTAGGCAGCAGAAATAAAAAGGAGAAGATATGTTAAAGAGGATTGATCTGCTTCGTGACTATGAATCTCACAAGGAAGAATACAGAGAAGCAATCGAGAAAGTATGTGAGGAGACTGCCTTTTCCGGCGGGAAATATGCAGACAGATTCGACGAAGAATTTGCACAGTATTGTCATGTCCAATATGCTGTTGGTGTGAATAATGGAACTTCTGCGCTGCACTGTGCCATGGTGGCATTGGGGATTGGAGAGGGGGATGAGGTTATTGTTCCAGCGAATACATATATAGCTACTGCCTGGGGAGTAACCTATTCAGGAGCAACGCCAGTTTTTGTGGATTGTACGCCGGATACCTGGGAAATAGATCCAGAACGAATTGAGGAAAAAATTACAGACAGAACAAAAGCGATTATAGGTGTTCATCTGTATGGTCAGCCGTTTGAATTTAACGGGGTAAAAGAAATCGCAGACAGGTACAATTTATATATTGTAGAGGACTGTGCACAGGCCCATGGCGCACTATATGAAGGTATTATGGTGGGAGGGCTTGCGGATTTGGGATGTTTCAGTTTTTATCCGGGTAAAAACTTATACGCATTTGGTGAAGGGGGCAGCGTTACCTGCCGCAAAAAAGAGTATTTTGATACAATCACAGTAATGAAGAATCAGGGATGTGCTGTAAGATATTATCATGATATGATCGGATATAATTATCGCTTAGAAGGGATCCAGGGAGCTGTATTGAGTGTAAGTCTGAAGTATTTGCCGCAATGGACAGCCAGAAGAAAAGAAATAGGAGAGAAATATATTCGGGAAATTAAAAATCCGTTATTTGTCAAACAGGCGCATCCTGATAATACGTCACCGGTGTATCATTTGTTTGTAGTTTGTGTGGAAGATCCTGAAGATTTTCTGGCTTATATGGAAGAAAAAGGAATTGAGTGCAATCGCCACTATCCGGTCCCCTGCCATCTTCAGAAGGCCTATCAGAAGTTGGGATACAAAAAAGGGGATTGTCCTAATGCAGAGTATCTGGCAGCTCATTGCGCGACACTTCCCTTATTTCCGGAAATGACAGATAAGGAAGCAGACATGGTAATTGATGCCTGTAATCAATATGCAGGGAAAGGCAGAGAGAGTTGACCTATGTTGAACTGGATAAAACAGATATTGGGACTGGAGCAGAGCAGATTCATTATAGTAGGTGTTTTGAATACCATAATAGGTATGACTGCAATGTTTCTTGCGTATAATCTTTTTCACATGGGATATTGGCTGTCCAGTGCAATGGATTATATAGTGGCTAGTATTTTTAGCTATTTCGCCAACAAATATTTTACTTTTCAGTCGAAAAAAAGATCTGCTATGGAGGTTATAAGATTTATCATTAACATAGCGGCCTGCTACCTTGTGGCATATGGTATTGCCAGACCGGTGGTAATGACATTTCTGAAGGAAATGGACTGGTCTGTGTCTGTAATGGAGCAGATCAGTATGTTATTTGGGCTGGGAATCTTTATCGTACTGAACTATTTCGGACAAAGATATTTTGTATTCGTTAAAAAAAATGGTTTACCGCAATAGGCTTCAATGCGATACAGGGATAAGAGGGACTGAGCCGGGGGCGGGTAGTCAGGGCAGGAAAATCTTTTACCCTTCCCCACCCTGCCTCACCACCGACACATACCCGACCCCATCTACCGCGCACACCTTCTCCAGCACCTCATCCTCCTTCACAGCCCGAAGCTCCACCACCATATTCAGCTGCCCGTTGGAGGCGCTCCTTGATTTCACTCCGTAATATTTTGAAGCAGCCTTCACTGCCTCCAGGATACGCTGCTCCACGCCATCTTTTCGTTCCGCCTCCACCACCAGCATCAGAGGCGTTCTGGCTGCGGGAAGCAGATTCAGACCGAACACAGCGGCGGTTACCACAAGGGTGGTGACGATGGCCACATGGTACAGGCCTGCGCCGCAGATGATGCCCAGGGAGATGGACCAGAAAAGAAAGACCAGATCCATGGGCTCCTTGATGGCGGTTCGGAAGCGGACGATGGACAGAGCGCCCACCATACCCAGGGAGATCACCACACTGGATTGGATGGTGACGATGATGGCAGCCGTGATCAGAGCCAGAGCCACCAGGGACAGATTGAAATTCCGGTTATAGAATTCCTTTCTGGTGAGAATCCGGTAGATAAAAAACAGGTACAGAGCCAGCAGAAGGGTAATACCGAGCACCACCAGCATGTCCGTTACCCCTGCGTCTACAGGGGAGAAATTGTTGAGGAAGGATTTTTTCAAAACATCGTTAAAGCTCATTTCAGGCTGATCCCCTTTCATAGGTGTGATTATCGATTCTATTCCGGAAAGCTTTCCGGAAACATGCTTTGTCTGCCAGAGGGGACAGGAAGCTCCGTCCGGCCGTTCCAGTGCTGTGCGCACAGGGCATATTTGGAAAAAGAAGTCCGCCGCAGGCCCCGGATCTGGGCCGCCTGGAAAATGTGCTGTGGGAGAAAATCGTCAAATTTGACCTCCAGAACATGGAGCCGGGCGGGCATAAGCAGGCGGCCGGGGATCCGGCGTTCACCGAACAGGGCCGTGTCGGCGCTGCTTCGGATGTCCATATCCAGCGTAATGCGCACGTTTCCGTCCCGGTACACATAGGGGATGCGGTCGTATTCCACGATGATCCGGGGACGCAGAAGCCTGGTGTGCATTTCCAGCACCAGCTGCTGCAGGAGAGGAGCGGTGTCTGTGAAAGCAGGCGGCCTTCCGGAAAGAATCGTCCCCAGCGTATCTTCCGGGAGCGGGCAGGATAATTTGCGCGTCATTCCCTGCCGCTTCTGCTTCAGCTCCAGCCTGGCCCGGCGCAGCTCTCCGTTGTAGATTCGGATGCGGAACTTTTCTCTTGGGTCGGTTCCGTCCAGGTTCTCGCGGAGGCAGCGGCTGCAGTGGTCGTCGAAATACAGGCTTCGCACCGTATACGCTCCTTCGGCCTCCGCCGCCGGATCCAGGTGCATGAAGGGGCGTATCCGTTCCCGGATCTCCAGAAGCTGGCTCATGCTGCAGATGTATTTGTATTCGTGGCGGTATCCGGCCATAGGCTGTTTTTCCTCCCAAGGCCGCTGCTTTGCGGCGTTGATTTTCCTGTCTGTGGTTTGGCGGAGCCTTTTTCGCAGATGAAAGCGGCACATAATCCTGCAGGCTGAAAACGCCTGTATTTTCAAAGGCTGAATTCAGGCACGCTTTCCGGCCGCATTTTAACCGCCCGTAAACTGGGTATCCAGGTAAGCCAGCCGTTTCATCAGAAAATCTTCCATCTCGTCTGCGCATCCCAGATAGAGCGCTTCCCGTTCCGATTCGGTCTCCCCTTCGGTAAAAAGCTCCCACCGTGCGGCATTCATCATGGCGGAGTCCAGAAGCTCCCGGGCAGCCAAAGGCAGAGCGGTGGCCACGGTCTGCGTTGTCTGGCGGGCGTTCTCCCAGTAGATCCGGGAGACCCTTTGGCGGGAATCTGCCTGCTGCCAGAGCGCGTACCAGATGTCGGAATCCTTGGTGCGCTGTGCCGCGTACAGGCCGTCCGGATCGTGCAGATCGATCCCCTCCGCCGTCACGCCGCTGGCGGCGATGGCTTTGTCATAATCCCAGGCAGGGCCTGCAAAAAGCCGGGTGCTTACGCTGTCGGCGGGCTTGTAGAGATACTGGCTGGTAAAAGCGGCATCCAGATTTTTACAGATTTCCTCCAATAAATACTTTTTGGCAAAGGAATCCAAATCGATGTATTCGGTATAGTGCAGACCGGTATGGGGATTTTTTCCATCCTCAGAGAAAACAGCATCCTCGAAATCCTGATACAACAGGCCGATGTAAGAGGCCTGAGCCTGAGAAGCCTGCTCCGGGCTTTTGATTACCACGGTCTGCATGCGGGATGTCATAAAGCCGCTGGTTTCCAGGCCGTACCGGTCGCTGGTCTCCAGCTCCAGCAGATAGCCGCCTGTGATGTCCGGCGGATCCACAGGGATCTGCACTCCCTTCACACTGTACAGCCTTCCCGTTTCTGTCATGAAGGGCTGTGCCTGCTCCAGGGCCTTTGCTTCGTTGACCTTTTCCGTGGCTTTTTCCAGATCGGTGATGGGAATTCGGTTTTTGTCTATTTCCACTTTTTCTGAGAGGAGATAGTTCCCAATATACTGACCGTTTGCGTATACATCTGCAAATTTCGCCTGGGGAGTGCAGGCCAGGCCAAAGCCCTCCGCCATGGAGAAGGCCGCCGCGTTGCGCAGAAGGCTTCGGTCAAAGGCATTGGCCAGAAGCAGCCATTTGCGGGAGTCTCCCATGGACAGAAGGTCGGTTCGCTCCGCCAGCTTCATCTGATAGGATTTTTTGTCCGTGTCTGTCCAGGAGGAGTTGCCCCGGCCTTTGAGTGCGTCGATTTTTCCGCTGGAATTCAGGCTGCCGGCTGTATCAAAAAGGGAGAAGCGGCCCTCCACAGTCGCATTTTTATCTGCATGAATGGTTTCCAGACCACCGGAAGCAGTCTCCAGAAAAAGAGAGGCAGTCTGGGAGGAAAGCATCACATGCAGGGGGACACAGCGGGTTTGCCCGCCTTGGAGCACCTCCAGCTGATGGGTTCCGGCGCTGAGGGTACAGCGTGAGTCCGGCAGAATCACCCGGCCGTCGATAGAAACCTGAGCGGAGCGCGGAAACTGCCAGAATAATCCCTTCTCATACAGGGAGGACGGAAGAAAAAGGTAATAATCGCCGGAACCGGCCTGCCACCAGCAGATCCGTGGGAGAGCGCCGCTTTCGGGCACGGCGTCTCCGGCCTGCAGGGAGAGAACAAAGGCTTCTTCGATGGCAGAAAGGCCCTCTTCGGAGCCGGAGGTCATGGATAACGCAGGCAGATTCCCCTCGGATGCGGCTGACAAAAAGGAGGAATCTGCTGCATCTGCGGCGAAAAGCATGGTTTCTGCAGCCTCATCTGCACTACATTCCTGGAGGATCATGAGAAAAAGGAGCAGAAGCGTGCTGATAATAAAAAACAGTCTGGTAAAATAATGTTTTTTTATAGTAAAATCACCTCTATCGTTATCATACTGGGGGGGTAATTCGTCAAGATCTTTTTGTTGTCAAGCCGCTATAGTATAGTGTGTCTTAGAAAGGAATTCAATAAACTGAGGATAAATTTTGCAAAAGTAATGAAAGCTTTAGATACGATTTAGAAAACTTTAAGAATGGATTTTTATTTCGATATGACATGTCAGAATCTGCCGCAGGCCCTGCCTCCCTGCCGGGAGCGTGGTCAGAGCCTGCAAAGAAAAAGGACACGGTCAAGAATGTGGCGGCGTTTAATGGCTTTCCAGATAAGCCTTCAGCTCCGGCACCTCCTCCATCAGAAGGGAGGTAAAATAAACCGCCCCTTCCTCGTTCAGATGGTCGGCGTCCCCAAAATATTCCAGCCTGGTCTGAAACCGCTCGTCGTGGGAGTAATCGTAGTAGGAGATTCCATACTCTCCGGCGATCTGGTTGATTTTGGCGTAGAATTCATTCAGGAATTCTTCTGTCACATATTGATTATAATAATAGGAAAACGGTGTGGTAATCAAAATGGGTGTCATGCTCCGCTTCTGGCACAGCTCGATCATATTTCGGAGATCCTGCTCCTTGTCGGCCTCAAAATATTCGGTTTTTCCCTCGAAATGCCGCTGATACCGGGCTGCTCCCTTGTTTTCAAAATCCTGTACCATTTCAGGGCCGTAGATCTGCTCAGGGGTCTGGGGAGCGGCTTCTTCGGGGACTGCTTCGCTTCCGGGCACGGCTTCGCCCTGCGGCATCACAACGTCAGCCGGGCTGCTCTCCGGTGCTGCTCCGCCATCGTCAGCCGCGTCTGTATCTGCGGGGATGGCTTCTGCGGCATACAGGATATTCTGCCTGTTTTCCGACAGGGAAGGGAAAACCACAGGCGGCTTGAACAGGTTAAAAAGCTCCTCGCCTGCGGAAAGCACAGGGAACCTGACCGCCACCAGATCCTTGTACAGGCTGTAGTCGGGATTGTATCTGGGGGAAAGGAGCCTGTAGTAACGGATGCTGATTGCTTCAATATCGTTTGGATCTGTGGCCTCCCGGTTAAAAGAGAAGTAGGATACAGGGATAAAGACGATGCTTCCTTCCGCAAAATCGTCCTTGTGCATGTTCAGGAGGGCGTAATCGTATTCAAAGGACTGGCTGGTGAGTGCGAAATTGAAGGTCTGAAATCCCCGCTCATTGGAAAGGGGATTCCAGTCAAAGGCGCACTGCCCGTGAGAGCTGCCGAAGTTGGCAATCTGGATTTCGTCCGGGATGAAGTTAAACAGATTGATCTCCGGTATTGGGTTATCTGATTTCTGCTCATACATCATATCCAGATAGAACAGACAGCAGAATACGATGCAGACGGCCAGAACACATTTTACTAGAAAAGCTTTCATGTTACCTCCATTTACCTCCATGTCAGAACTGCATATAAATAAACTGCGTGGTCACACCCTTTTCAGAGAACAGGAGGATGGCCAGGAGAAGCAGGATATAGACAGGCCAGCGTATGAAAAAGCGCTGACGGGAGACTGCGGCTATCACATCTGTTTTCAGGGAAAACAGGTCGTAGAAGAACAAGGGAACCAGCGGAAGCAGGTTGTACAGCAGGTGGGCGGGTGACGCGCCCAGCTGAATTCCCCCATTGAGCACATATTCCTTCAGACTGCCAATGCCTGAGAACATGTGGGTAAGCACGTAGACACCGTCGCTGATGGTGGCCGCCCGGAAAAAGACCCAGGCCAGGCAGACCAGCGCGAAGGTGACGGGAACCGTGATCAGGCAGAGGGCCAGATGCAGGCTTTTGTTTCTCTGGAAAGGAGATTTTTTCTGGTTCCAGGGGAAAAATCCCTCGATCACCTGAAGCGTGCCATGGATTCCGCCCCAGAGCACATAGTTCCAGCTTGCCCCGTGCCACAGGCCGCTCACCAGGAAGGTGATCATAATATTCAGAGCGTGGCGCACTCTGCCCACACGGCTGCCGCCCAGCGGGATGTAGATATAGTCTCTCAGCCAGCTGGAGAGGGAGATGTGCCACCGTCCCCAGAAATCCTTGATGGAGGAAGCAAAATAGGGGGAGCGGAAGTTCTGGGTCAGGTTGATGCCCAGAATCTTCGCGGAGCCCAGCGCAATGTCCGTATAGCCCGAAAAGTCACAGTAAAGCTGGATGGCATAGAAAAAGGTGGCCAGCAGCAGGGAAAAACCGGTGTAGGAGGGCAGATCGCCGTAGACCTGATTCACATACACGGCCAGCCCGTCCGCCAGACACAGCTTTTTAAAATAGCCCCAGGCCATGAGCTTCATTCCATAGGAAGCCTGCTTGTATTTAAAGCGCCTGGGCGTATGCAGCTGAGGAAGCAGCTTCCCGCCCCGCTCGATGGGGCCCTGCATCACCTTTGGGAAAAAGGAGATGTAGACCGCATAGATCCCGAAGTGCTGCTCCGCCTCGATTTCCCCGCGGTACACATCCACCAGATAGCTGATGGTCTGGAAAATGTAAAAGGAGATACCGATGGGAAGCGCCAGCTGCAGAGTGACTGGCTGCACCGGCAGGGAGAATTTCTGCAGGAGTGCCGCCGCATTTACCGAGAAAAAGTCGAAATATTTAAAAAAGAACAGAAGAAGCCCGCAGAACGCCACCGTACCTGCAAGGAGCAGCTTCCTTCCGTGAGGGGTGCCTGAAGGAGGCTGGGGACGGGAAGAATGGCCATTTCCATACTGCGCACCTGCAGGGCCGCATGCCTGGAGACCCTGAGGGCGTCCTCCCAGGTACAGGCCTGCCATATAAGAGACGGCAGTGGTGATCAGGATGACCGCCACATACTGAACGCCCCAGCTCGCATAGAAATAGTAGCTGGCAAGCAGAAGAATGATCCAGCGGAAATTTTTGGGCGTAATCCAGTGAAGCGCGAACACCGCGGGCAGAAAAAATGCGTATCCAAATGAATTAAAAAGCATGGGATTCCCTTTCGTTTACCTGTGAAAAAAGTCTGATCCGGCAAAGATGGAGGGCCGGATCGAATTGTATTATATTATACTATATAAATGGAAAGATATACAAGAGGAAAATGAGGGTATCAGTTCAGCCATATCGGTTTGAACGGTCAGACCATGCTCGCATGAATTTGACCGTTCAAACCGATATGAGCGGATCTTCCGGAAAACCTTGACATCCACCGGCCGGGACTTATAATTATGAATACTCCTGCGGGAGCGGATTCTGTATTTTTGTTCAGTAATGAAAGAAGGTTAAGGTTGAAAATAAGCCGGATGGGCTGTTTTTAATCAACGGTTTTATGCCGGAGCAAAACTTGGGCATGGAGGTAATGATGAAAAAAAGTAAAACTTGTCCCCAATTTTCCAAACAGACGTATGCTTCAGCGGCGCTTCTGCTTCTCAGCCTGGGCTTCTATGCTTTCTTCGCGGCCTTTGATGGCGCGGTAATCTGCGTGGATTCTCCCAGCTATATTCAGATGAATATTTCCAGAGAGCCTCTGTATTCCCTGTTCCTTGCCGGCCTGCGCGCGCTCTTTGCAGGTGTGGGAGGGGATGCTTACCTCACGGCGGCGGCCTGGATCCAGAGTATTCTGGCTGCGTTTGCCGCCTGGAGCCTGACGCGTTTCCTGTGGAAGGAATGCCGTCTGCCGTCTGTGGTGGCCGCAGCGCTTCTGTGTATGCCCTTTGCCGTTTCCCTCCTCTGCCGTTTTGCGGCAAAGCGGGGCTCCATGTACTCCAACAGTATCCTGACGGAGGGGCTTGCCATACCGCTCTACCTTCTTTTCTTCCGCTATATATTGGAGTATTTCTTTCACCGGACGAGGAAAAGCCTGCTCCTGTCCTGCCTGATCACCTTTCTGATGATCTCCGCCAGAAAGCAGATGCTGATCGCGCTGGCCATGC
This sequence comes from uncultured Eisenbergiella sp., assembly GCA_963559585.1. GTDB lineage: Bacteria > Bacillota > Clostridia > Lachnospirales > Lachnospiraceae > Eisenbergiella. Next base: position 20,991 of record CAUWLJ010000052.1, read on the forward strand.
TGATGGTCTGCCTGATCGCGGCGGCGGTCATACCGGGCTATGGGGAAGAGGAAAAACGTGCGCCGTCCGCCCTTGGAAAACGGCTGGGCCGGGGCATTCTTCAGGCCGGCGTGTGCGCGGCGCTGATCCTGGCGTCGGTGTCACTCTTTGACCTGGGGTACAATTACGCTCTGCGGGGGGATGCGGTGACCCATTCCAGTGACGGACGCTTTATCACCACCATGGCTTTTTATACGGCGGAGCGGGAGGACGCCTCTTACATTGAGGATGAGGAGATCCGGGAACTTTTCCTTGAGATCTACGATGCCTGTGATGCTCAGGGCTATCTGAAGCACAGCGCCGGGGAAGGGTGGCTCGACCGGGTGACCCATTTCGGCGACTATTACGACTGTATCCAGATCGACACCATGTGGCCCATGGTGAACGATTACGTCCGGGCCAGATACGGGGACGGGGAGGTGGAGCTGAGTGAAAATGCAGACCGGGTCATGGGTGTGATCAACGCGTCCGTCCTGCCCCACAACCTGGGTTCCCTGATGGGCTCTTTCCTGGACAATTTCCTGTCGGGCCTGATTACTACGGTGGCCCAGAGAAAGGTGATCCTGATCTGGTACAGCGCCTTTGTGTATCTGCTGTATGCCGCCCTGCTGCTCTGGCACTTTAAGAGGGCCAGACACAGCCGGATCACGGCAACAGCGTCCCTCACCCTGGTTTCCATCCTGTGCAATGTGGGACTGGTCTCCCTGGTTATTTTCTGCCAGACCAGATATACCATCTACAATATGGCCCTGTTCTACATCAGCCTGATCCTGCTGATATACAGCTTTGCCGCCCGGCAAAACCTCTTGCCAAAAGCGCTGCGATGGGCTAAACTGGACGAAGCAGACCAAGACGTGTAACGGAGTGAAGCGATGCTTTTTAATTCCTATATTTTTATTTTCCTGTTCCTTCCCCTCTGCCTGGCAGGCTTTTATCTGCTGGAGAAGCATAAGAAGGCGGTGCCTGCCAGACTGTGGCTGACGGGCTTTTCCCTGTGGTTTTACGGATACTTCAATCTCACCTACCTGCTCATTATGATATGCAGTATCCTGGCAAACTACGCTTTTTTTGTGGGGATCAAAAGGCTGGAACGCTGCGGCAGGAGGTGGAGCCGCCTGGTGATGGCGCTGGGCGTTGCGGGCAACCTGGCGGTGCTGTTCTATTTTAAATACTATGATTTTTTCATAGAAAACCTGAACCGGATCTTCCGTGCGGACTTTGTGGTGAGAGGAATCCTGCTTCCCCTGGGGATCAGCTTTTTCACCTTCCAGCAGATCGGCTTCCTGGTGGACGCCTATCAGGGAGAGCTGGACGCCTGTCCCTTTGTGGACTACATGCTGTTCGTGTCCTTCTTTCCACAGCTCATCGCCGGCCCCATCGTCAGCCAGGATGAGATGCTGCCCCAGTTTGCCGCTATAGGAAACAGGAAAGTGGACTGGCAGAAGCTCCGGTCCGGCACAGTGCTTTTCGTCCTGGGAATGGCCAAGAAGGTTCTGGTTGCCGACACCTTCGGCCAGGCTGTGGACTGGGCCTACGCCAATACGGCCTCCCTCTCCTCCGTGGACGCCGCCCTCACCATCCTGTTCTACACCCTCCAGCTCTACTATGACTTCAGCGGCTACTGCAACATGGCCAGAGGACTGGGCTGGATGCTTGGGATCGACATTCCAAAGAACTTCGACTCCCCCTACAAATCCGCGGACATCATTGAATTCTGGAGACGCTGGCACATTACCCTGGGCCGCTTCTTCCGCAAATACGTCTACATCCCCTTAGGAGGCAACCGCCGGGGCAGGACGAGAATGTACCTCAACATGTTCCTGGTATTCTTTTTAAGCGGCATCTGGCACGGAGCCGGCTGGACCTTCCTCATCTGGGGCCTGGCCCAGGGCGTCCTCTACCTCATCACCCGCGCCCTCCAGCTATGGAAAAAAGACCGCGCCCAGGCGCAGATACACAGACGCCCCCCGGATGAAGACGCCCCCCGCCCTGTGTGGAAAACCCGCATCAGCAAAGTGACAGGAACCGCATTCACCTTCCTGTTCTACAACCTGATCTGCGTATTCTTCCGCGCAGAAAACCTCCCCCAGGCCCTCACCGTTTTCGACCGGCTTGCCAACGGAGGCATTACCCTCCCCGCCGAACCCATCACCGCCGCCTTCAACCTGGACGAACTCTGGTACGCCATCAAACTCCTCCGCCTCGACGCCCTCCCATACAGCGCCTGCTACCTCATGGTGATCATCACCGCAGCAACACTGACTGCCACCTTTGCAGCTCCCAATGCAGACCAAATGACGGAACGATTTAAGGGCAAGACATGGAATGCCATCCTTACGGCGATACTCGCCGCATGGTGCGTACTATCACTGGGAGGCGTGGAGAGATTTTTGTACTTTAACTTTTAACCCTACGAGCCGGGCAATCCCGGAAAATGAAGATCCAGCGGGAAAACAGCGAGCACGCAGTGCGACCTGCTTTCCCGAGGGAGCTTCATTTTCCGGGATTATGCGGCGACAGCCGCAAAGCGAGATGGAGCGAAGCGGAATCGAGCGTGCCCGGCGGACTAAACTGAGTTATCCGCCCTCTGCGAGAGAGGCGAAGCCGAATCGAGCCATCCGCCCCCGCGAGAGAGGCGAAGCCG
>CAUWLJ010000053.1:0-23104 GCA_963559585.1 uncultured Eisenbergiella sp.
GTTTGAGAGCCGGAACCAGTTCATGTATCCGAAGGTAATTTGCCACCATCCGCCCGGTAAGATCATATTCTGCGCCAAGAACTTCCCTGCTTTTTGACTTGTGGAAATCATTTCCACAAGTTCCTTCCTCCTGCATCGCTTCCCCCTCCAGCCTTTTAATCTCGGCTATAATATCATTTCGCTTTCCCTGGGAGATCACCTTGGAATAACGCATGGATAATACCGCCGCTTTTTCTGACGGATACAGTTCAGAGAAGGAACGCTGTATGACATTTGTTTCTACAACATACGCCCAGGCCTCCTTGTCCGACAAATTTTCCTTCACAATACATGGAATTTTTTCCAGCCCGGCCTGAATGGCTCCCTGTCTCCTGTTATGCCCGGCCAGCATTTCATACCCACATCCATCTGCATCCGGTTCCACCTTCCGCACGATAACAGGGACAAGAACACCGTTTTCTGAGATGCTGTCTACAAGCTCCTTCAGTCGGTCTCCCTCATAAAGGTGAAACGGATGGTTCTGAAACATCCGAATTGCAGCCGGCGGAAGATATTCAATTCCCTTTTCTGCCGATGACAGATTCTTTCTTTCCGTTTTCTCCTGGGTTTCCTCTTCTTCCAATCCCAGCAGTTCATCCAAAGACTGTATCCTTCTCATTTTCTTAGTCACCTGCCAGCACCTCCCTTGCCAGTTCCATATACGCCAGTGCTGCCGGACTGGATTTATCCAATTCCATCACACTCATACCATAGCTGTTTGCATCCCCGACTTTAACGGTATAGGGAATCTGGCTGTGAAATATGGGAACAGCCTGAAAACTCTCCTGCACCTGCCTGTATGTTCTCTGATACAGGTTGGTCCTCCTACTGCATTTGGTAAAAAGTATCCCTGTTACTTTAATTTTGGGATTGGGCTTTTTCCTGATCTTATAGACTGCGTTCAAAAGGGTTTTCAAACCGGTAAGCGCAAACAGTTCCGGGTCTACCGGAATGATAACCTCATCCCCTGCTGTCAATGCGTTAATTGTCAAAGCCCCAAGTGCCGGATTGGTATCCACAATGATAAAATCATAGAATTTCTGTAAAGGCTCCAGCAGATGAGTCAGATAGTCATTTCTGTCCGGCATCCCCACAAGGTTCGACTCTGTGACTGTCAGGTTTCCTCCGGAAGGAATCAAATCCACAGAACCGATTTTCTGAATATACTCCCCTTTTTCAGGCAGTTCTTCTTCATCCACCAGATTCATGATCAGGCTGGCAGTGTTATGTTCAATTTGATTCTGCAGTATCCCAAAGCTGGTTGTCAGATTATACTGGGGATCAAAATCAACGGCAAGCACCCGTTTCCCCAGCTCAGCAAGAGAGTATGCCAGATTTCTAACCGTACTCGTTTTGGCAACGCCTCCTTTTTGGTTTGCTACTATAATGACTTTGCACATAGATCCTCCTCATTGAAAAAAAACTCTTATATCGTATTTCCAAAACTTTTCTGTTCCGTTATCCACCGTTTTCCATTCACAGCTCCTGGATATTCACATCTCATTTATGGTTCATGCACATTATTTTCCATGCTTCCCTTTCAAAAAATGCGACAACGTTCCATCGCTGTCGCACTCTCTTTCCCCTCCTTTCTTATCCCTGATCTCCCATTGTCCATATATGTGACCTGTCTCCGGCAAGCCATTATCCACGCCCAATGCCTCCTCTCTTTCTTTATGCCTGAAAGTGCCTGCCAATCAATTGATAATTAACGGTTTCCGTGGTCAAAACCGCTTTTTCCCTGCTTTTTCACCGAAAATATATCGTTTCAGGGAATGGATCAAATCAATGAAAACCTGCATAAACACTGGATTTTTCTGACCTGCCATCAGTTTATCAGGCTACCCTGCCATCTCATTCGGAACCCTCACCAACCCCCGCACGTCGGCGGCCCCCTTCTGCAGATACGCCTTCACCTTTTCCCCGTACAGATAGGGATCGTTTCCCCGCACGATTCCCCACTCCATCAGAAGCGCCGCCGCCCCTGTCACCAGAGGGGTGGCAAAGGAGGTGCCGGTGTAGGCCTCATGCCCGCCCCCCGCCCGGGCCGTCACGATACCCACGCCGGGGGCCGCCAGATCCGGCTTGCTGTTCGGGAAGCCAGGAAGCATCTCCCACCCCCGCGCTCCTCTCCCTGAAAAATCGGCGTAGGCCTCGTAATTTCCCTGAATCGCCCCCACTGTAACCACCTTGGATGAGGTGGAGGGAACCGTCAGCGTCAGCTCCGGGGTGGGCGCGTAGAAACGGGTGTCCGCAGAGCGCACCGTCTGGCCGGGCAGGTACATCTGATACTCCCCGGAACGGATCCTGACAGGCTCCAGCAGGAATACCCAGATCCCCGGATCAATGAACTGCTCCGCAGGAATCAGGTCAAAATAGATCTCCTGGCTGACCGAATAGGGCGACGGTCCCCCCACATAAACCAAAATCTGTGTCTGATCCGCCTGCAGCGAAAGCCTCCCCGGCTTCTCCATAGGGATCTCCATCCGCCTGCCCGAGGGGGACTGGAGCGTTACCCTGAAAGTATCCCCGTAATTTTTCCAAAGCTGCACGTTTGTGGTCCGCTCCAGATTTCCCACCGCCAGCTCCACCCGCTGTGAGGCTCCTTCCCTCAGCCAGCCCGCCGCGTGTCCTGCCGCCGCGCCCTCATTTCCGCTTCCCACGCAGACCACATTTTTCCACACCTCCGAGGCATTATCCAGAAAACGCTCCAGGAGGGTGGTGCCGTCATGAGGCCCATAGCTGTTTCCAAAGCTTAAGTTCACCGCCAGGGGCATTCCAAGCTGCAGGGCTTTTCTCAGGGCATACGTCATAGCGCGCATCAGCTGGGTGGTTCTGGGAAAGCTGCCGCGTCCCGCCTGGCCCAGCTTTACGATCAAAAGGGATGCCTCCGGCGCAGCCCCCGCGTAACGAAGATCGGGACTGCTCCCCGCCGCAATGGCCGCCACCGCCGTACCGTGGCCCGAGGCGTCCACGCTTGGCACCAGGCTTATCCCGTCCTCCCCTGCCTCCAGCGCCTCGTTGATCTGCTCCCTGGTAAATTCCACGCCCATGGAAAAACCCTCCGGCGGGCGGAAGCCCCTTTCCTCATCTGGCAGAAGCGTCTGATCCCACAGATACAGGATCCGGCTCCCCTGCCGGTCCTGAAAATCCTCCAGGCTGTAATCGATCCCGCTGTCAAAAACTGCCACCAGGCAGCCGCGTCCCGTCAGTCCTTCTCCTGCTCCCTCCCCGCCGTGGGGCAAAACCCTCTGCCTCACATTTTCATACTCTCTCACATCCGGAAAGCAGGCCTGCTCCTTTGCGGCATACACGCCATAAAGCAGTTCCCTGGGCTTCTCCACGTACTCCACCTCCTCCAAAGCCGCCAGCGCCGGGATCAGGCTCTCCGGCAGGGTGATGATGGCGTATCCGGCCAGCAGTACCTCCACGCTGATGCGTTCATCCGCCAGCCGGCTGATGTCCCCGTTAAACTTTACGATCAGCTCCCAGGTTTTCTCCTCCCTGTCAAAGCCCACGTTCAATACCTGCGATTTTTCCCTCTCCTCCATTGTGGAATCCAGACTCAGATTCAGTTGATTCTCCAACTTCTGCGAATTCATAACCGCTTCCCGCCTTTTTCTTTCTTTTATATTATTATAATATAACGGTTCGGCCGCGCTCGTTTTTTACATAAGATTTACCTCTTTTGTTCTGTTTTTTTCTGTCATACTATGTCATAATAATAGAAACGCCCCCCGGTCTGAAGCATCCGGACGGCGGGAATGAATTCTCAAGCACGCTCCAGGCCTGGGAAATACTTATGAAAAGGGGTTTTATCTATGCCTTCCACCTATGCTCATTACCGTTTCGGCCGGGATGTGGCACCGCTCCTTCCCCCGGAAGATGGCCGCATCCTTCTTAAATACCCGGAGCTGTTTCTGATCGGCCTGCACGGGCCGGACATTTTCTTCTACAGCAATCCCCTTGGCTCCTCGCCGGTGAGCCGGGTGGGTTATGCCATGCATGAAGAACCGGGGCTGTCGTTTTTCACTCCGGCTCTGGAAGCCCTGAACACCCTGCCGGACCGGGAAGCGGGGCTTGCTTATCTGTACGGCTTTGCCTGCCATTTTGCCCTGGACAGCATCTGCCACCCTTATGTGGAGGCCAGAAGGGAGCAGACCGGGATCAGCCACACGGAGCTGGAATCCGAATTTGAACGCAGGCTCATGCTGCACGACGGCCTGGATCCGCTGCGCCATTTTCCCGCAGGCCACATCGTCCCCTCCATTCGGAACGCCAGGGTGATCGCCGCCTTTTTCCCTTCCCTGTCGGATAAAGAGGTGCAAAAGTCCCTGCGTTCCATGAAAATCTGCCTGCGCCTCCTGATGACGCCCTGTCCGCTCTGGCATTTTCTGGTGGACACGGCTTTTCTGATAAGCGGCAGCTACGCCTCCATGCACGGGCTTCTCATGAGCAGAAAGGAAAACCCGGCCTGCCGGGAAAGCAGCCGCAGACTGGCGCAGTTGTACCGTCAGGCCCTTCCAACCGCGGTTTCCCTGATCCAAAGCCTCTCCGGCTGCGCCCATGGAAACGGTATGCCGGATCCTCATTTCCGGCATACCTTCGGATAGGGCGGGACGGAATGCCTTTCCCGCCTGCCGCACCCAGGCGTAGTCCCTGGGTTTCCCGGGTTCCCCGACGTTTATACTGAAAGGAGACTTTCCCCATGAAATTCAAGCTCACCAAACTGGAAAAAAGCTGGATCCTCTACGACATCGGCAATTCCGCCTTTATTCTGATGGTTTCCACCATCATCCCCATCTATTTCAATTTTCTGGCAGACAATGCGGGGATCTCCTCCGTGGACTACCTGGCCGGATGGGGCTACGCCGCCTCCATCTCAACCCTGGCGGTGGCCTTCCTGGGGCCGGTGCTGGGCACTATCGCGGACGGCAGGGGCTTTAAGAAGCCTCTCTTCCTGGCAATCCTGTCCGTGGGAGTCATCGGCTGCGCTACGCTGGGCTTCGTCCACCACTGGCTGGCCTTCCTGGGTGTTTTTATCATCACCAAGATCGCCTACTCCACCAGCCTTGTTTTCTACGACGCCATGCTGCCCGATGTAACCACGCCGGAGCGTCTGGATCAGATCTCCTCCTACGGCTATGGCCTGGGCTACATCGGAAGCTGCCTCCCCTTTGCCCTCTGCCTGATCCTGGTGCTGGGCGGAGAGGCTTTCGGGCTTGGCATGTCCTCCTCCATGGCGATTGCCTTCCTCATCGTAGCCCTGTGGTGGTTTCTGGTCACCCTTCCTCTGCTGAGACACTACCGCCAGATCAACTACGTGGAGCATCAGGGCGGATCCGTGCTCCTGGAAAGCTTCCGCAGGCTGGGGCAGACCCTTGGAAGCATGAAAAAAGAGAAGAAAACCTTCCTGTTCCTTCTCGCTTTTTTCTTCTATATTGACGGCGTGTATACCATCATCGACATGGCAACCGCCTACGGCACCGCCCTGGGGCTGGATACCACCGGGCTTCTGATCGCCCTGCTGGTCACCCAGATCGTGGCCTTCCCCTTCTCCATTTTCTTCGGAAGGCTGGCCTCCAAAACCCACCCGGAACGGCTGATCGTGCTGTGCATCGTCGCCTACCTGGGCATCACCGTTTTTGCCCTGTTTATGTCCACCCAGCTCCACTTCTGGATCCTGGCCGTATGCGTGGGCGTCTTTCAGGGCGGCATTCAGGCGCTCTCCCGCTCCTATTTTGCCCGGATCATCCCTCCCGAAAAATCCGGCGAGTACTTTGGCATCCTGGATATCTGCGGCAAAGGCGCCTCCTTCCTGGGCACCACCCTGATCGGGATCGTCAGCCAGCTCACAGGCAGCGTGAACAAGGGGATCGGCGTACTCATCTTCACCTTTCTCATCGGACTGCTCCTGTTCCTGAAGGCCTCCGCTCTGGAAACCTGCGCCGGCGGAAATACTTCCCCAAAGTAACAGCCGTATCGGCATGAACGGTCAAAGCATACCTCATACTTCTGACCATTCATACCGATGTGAGCTCATGTATATCCAGCGCATCCGCAGCAGCGGGCAGCCCGGACAGAAATTTTATCCCTTAAAATACTCCCCGCAAAACTCCACCAGATACCCCGTATCCAGCGCGCCGCCCGTCTCAAAGGCCGAGTGCATGGCAAGCTGAGCCAATCCGATATCCGCCGCAGGGATGGACACGTGGGCGGAAGAAATATTTCCCAGCGTGGAGCCTCCCGGCACGTCCGCCCGGTTGGCGAAATTCTGGCAGGGGATCTTTTTTCTCTCGCAGATGGAACGCACCACCGCTGCAGACCAGGCATCCGTGGTATACTTCTGGCTTCCCTGGAATTTCAGCACGATTCCCCCATTGGGAAAGGGCCTGTTGGTAGGATCCGACTTTTCGGGATGGTTGGGATGCACCGCATGTCCGTTGTCAGCGGACAGAAGAAAGCTTCCGGCCAGCAGATCCCTCCGCTCCCTCCCAGACAGCCCCAGCCCTTCACAGATACAGTCAATCACATCGGAAAGGAAGGTGGAATCCGCCCCCTGCTTCGTCCCGCTTCCGATCTCCTCATTGTCAAAAAGGGCGTATACGGCTCCATATCTTCCCTCCCCGCCGGCGGATCTTTCCTCAGAAGCAGACAAGCCTGTCCCTGCCTCGGGATCCGAAGCCAGAAAGCCCTCCAGCGTTCCAAAGGCGCACTGCAGATCGTCCAGTCTGGGCGAACCGATCAGCTCTCCATTTGCTCCCATGCGTCTGCCCTTATCCCGGTTATACAGGTACAGGTCGGAGGCCAGGATCTGCTCCGGCTCCACGCCCAGCTCCCCGGCACAGAGGGCGCGCAGCGTCAGCCGCTCCTTCTTCTGCTCCTGCCCTTTCTCCTCCCCGGCGCAGAGCGCGAACAGAGGGATCAGATCCACCTGGGGATTGTAGGTATACCCCTTGTTGATCTCCCGGTTAAAATGGATCGCTACATTGGGGATGATGCACAGATCCCTGTCCATCTGCACCAGGCGGGTCAAAAGCCCATCCTCCCCCTTCAGGATCACCCGCCCTGCTATCGACAGCGGCCGATCCAGCCAGGTGGACATGATCATGCCGCCGTAGCCCTCGATATTCAGCTTAAGGTAATGGCCCTCCGTCTCCATTTCCGGCGTTTCCTTGATCTTAAAGCAGGGCGCGTCGCTGTGGGAAGCCGCAATGCGAAGCCCTTCCATCCTTCCCTCCGGAATGCGGAAGGCGATCAGCGCGGAATCGTTGCGGGTCATAAAATATCTGCCGCCCGGCACGATCCGCACATCCCCCTCCCTCCCGATCCTCTCATATCCGGCCTCCTCCAGCCGTCCTGCCGCGTTTGCCGCAGCATGGAAGGCGGTAGGGCTGTTGTCGATGAAATCAAATAATGCGTCTGTTATTTTTTCTGTATTCATTATTACCTCCTGTCGAAGCGTTCCTTGCTTCCACCGCGATGAAAAAATACGCATGCGGTTTCTCATCTGCGATTACACAGTTTTGTGACGCTCCGGCACAAAGCTGCTGGTTGAAAATAAGCCGTCAGGCTTATTTTCAATCTTTACGCTCCGGCCTCCCGCTCAGCCGCACAGCCCGCTCCGCTTTCTCTTTTCCTCATCCATATATACACCCCGGCGCAGACCGCCACCGACGCGGCGGAACCCGCCGGTGAGGCCAGTCCCATGGGCAGAAGGGTTTCGGCGAAGCAGACCGAGGCCAGATAGGCCAGAGGTACCCGCACGAATACCACAGAGATGAAATTATGGAGAAAAGAGACCCCTGACAGACCGCAGGCGCAGAAATATCCGCTGAAGCAGAAATGGATCCCCGCAAAGATGCAGTCCCACACGTATCCCCGCATGTACTGTCCGCCCAGGACGGTCACCCGCTCATCAGAGGTGAACAGTCCAACCGCCGGTTCCGCCGCAAACATCATCCATACGGAGGAAATCAGGCCGAAGGAAACCGACGCGGCCACCGCATATCCCAGCACCCGGCGCGCCCGGTCATACTTTCCCGCACCTATATTCTGGGCAGCAAGAGCCGAGACGGTGGAAAGCATGGTGGACGGAACCAGAAACAGGATCCCTATTATCTTTTCCACCACGCCGACCGCCGCCGCATCATTCAGTCCGCGGCGGTTGGCAATGACAGTGATCACGATAAAAGCCATCTGGATGAACCCGTCCTGAAGCGCCACAGGAACGCCGATTCCCAGCAGTCCTTTCATGACCTCCCATCTGGGCCGGAGTGATGACACAGTAAAACGGATCCTGGTTCCGCGCCTTCTCATCACCCACAGAGCCGCCGCCACACTGATAGTCTGGGACAGGGTGGTGCCCAGTGCCGCGCCTGCCGCCCCCATCCCAAGCCCGCCGATAAACAGATAGTCCAGAAGGATGTTTGCAATGCAGGCCGCCGCGATAAAATACATCGGGCTTTTGGAATCCCCCATTCCGCGGAAGACGGCGCTGAGTATATTGTAGGCCGTAATGAACGGAATCCCCAGAAAGCAGATCGTCAGGTACTGCACCGTCCCCTCCGCCGCCTCTGCCGGAGTTAAGATCAGCTGCACGATCCCCCGCACTCCCAGAAGCAGCAGAACCGTGGCAGCCGCCGACACGGCCAGAAACAGGCTTACCGTATTTCCCACTGCCTCATTTACCCGCTCTCTGTCTCCCGCTCCCACCGCCCGGCCGATCATCACCGTGGAGCCCATGGCAAGCCCCACGATCATCACCGTGAGCATGTGCATGACCTGGCTTCCGATGGAAACCGCCGTGGTCACCGACACACCGTCAAACTGCCCGATGATGAACAGATCCGCCATGCCGTACAGGGTCTGTAACAGATAGGAAAACAGGTAGGGAAGGGAAAAGGAAAGGAGCGTTTTCGCCACACTTCCTTCTGTCAGGTTTTTCTCCATATGCGCTGTCTCCGTTTCTTTTGAGGCATGGCCGAGGAGCGGTAATCGTTCAGCCTGCGGGTATGCAGCCTGCATACCCGCGCCTCTGCCTTATGCCCTTGTCCAGTGTAGCGCATTATTGTGAAAATGGGAAGGGGCTTCTTTTCACTCCGTCCGTTTCCCGCTTCCAGAATTTCTCTTTTCGTTCCCTTCCTTATTCCAGTCTGTATAATCTTCGTGAAATTCAGACTGCACCGTCTGCGGGTCGGAGCCTGATTTATCGAATATCCAGCCTTGTTAAATCCCATACATAATTCTATAAACGAGCCAGTTCTTATTCCTTCCAGTTTCGGGGCATATCTTTTGTACTGCAGTCTTCTACTCCGTTTCCCAGAATAGTATGACTGCTTTCTCACTGAAAACGCAAAATACCTCCTGTCTATAAAACAGAAGGTACCTCGCCTGATCATTTATAAAATTGAAATCTACACTTCAACTTTAGATCAAATAGATTATCCTAAGAAGCAGTCTAAGTCTTTATCCTCTTTTTACATAGCAACAGATAAGTATCTTTCTACTTTGGATAAGAGAAGTTTTATCCCCTCTTATCCAATTGTACATAAACACAAACAATAGTACGCTATCTTATCATATCAAAGATATCATCCAACTTATTATACAACGCTATCTTATGTTCCAGTGATTCCTTATAAAAGAAAAATGTATCTGTGGAAAATTGATCATAGTGCTTGATTACACCATCAAGTGCGCGATTGAGAAGTGACAAATAATTTTTTGAAGCACTCAGAATATTCCCACCCCTGGCAGGGGTATTTGATAGATCCATATATTCGCCACCAGCAATAACCACTACACCTTTTTCGTGTAATTCTTTAGACTCAATTCCCACATACTGCAAAATAATATCCTCTGCCGTTATAGCATTCATCCGATTTAGATCCATCATAAGATTAAGATAGTCTTTTTCACCCATATTTGACAGGTTATACTTATTTTGCAGATAAGCAATCTGATCATCATTTAAAACAGAGCTACCGTCCGCATCCCAGTTAAATGATTGCTCCAACTCATTCAGGTTAGTTGAACCAAGTACAACTGCATTGCCAGATCTAAAATCTTCTACAATTCCATTAACGGCAGATGAATAGTAATCCTGATCAGATGATACTTTACTACTTCTTGCTTTTTGATCCTCAAAGCATTTCATAGAATCCTGTCTAAGAATAGCAGAAGCATCACGCGAAGTATTTGGGTTCACAACGCATTTTTGTCTGAATGATGTGTATGTCGTCAGTTTTTCCATCATAAACTCCTGTTTCTTATTGGACTATTCTTGCAGGGAAATAAAATGGGTGAAAGGTTTTCCATGATCCTCACCAAGTGTTGAAAGAACGATTTCCCATGTTGCTTTTCCATCTATTACAGGTATATTCATATAAAATGTTTGATATGGATATGTACTTACCATATATGACCGACTATTGAACTCACCGTTAATATATATTTCGTAGAAGTCTGCACCTGTTCGATCCAAAGTCGCTTCAACTCTAAATCCGTCACAGCCATTCTCTGTATAAACCTTCATGGTTTTATCATTTATCGTTGTATATTCTGTTTGTCCTAAAGCTTCAGCTCCAAAGTCATAAACGACTGTCGGTGTATTATACCACGCATTTTCATTCATCTTTTTAGGATAAATAGTCACCCGTGTCACAGACGCAAGACCTGGAAAACGGGGCTGTAAAGCATCATTATTTTCCCTTGATTCTGTTACAATAACAGATGGTTCCTGTGCCGCAAATGCAGTCAATGAAGACATTGTAAAAAGTAAGCATATAAGTGAGAATAAAGATAAAATTTTTTTCATTTGATTCCTCCTACTAAAATACATTAAAAGCTACCTACTACGTTTAATAAATTTCAAATGCTATGTTTTTGTAAATGTTAAAATCATATATATCACCTCCCTTTAAAGTTTTGCTGCTACTTTTTATTTCATTTTAAATCAATTTAACCTGTATATTTCAGATCTTGTAAAAGAGTTCCTCAACGTATTTGCCCCCGCTCCCAGCGTAAAAATCGTCTATACCTCTGTATGATATGTCACAAGGTCGCTTCTGCTTCCTAACGGAAGGCTACAGGTCATCTACAAAATCAGCCTTGTCTATATCACTTTTCATTTTTTCTGTTTCATAGATACTCTAATTTCTTTCTCTTTATTGGGTTTCCAGTTCTTATCTTTTCTATAACCACCAAAAAAGTCTCAAATAAAATGGCTTCTGCCACTGCCGCTGCGTACCCTTCTCTCTGCAATAGAATCAAACTGACCAACACAACGTTTTCTATGAGTAAAAATAGCAATATTCTTTTTTTAAATTTTTCTATTTCTTCCTCATCCAGCTCCCGATTTCTATTTCCAGTGGTAGACAGTCTCCAAAGTATCATATCTGAAATTACAGTTACTGTAAGCAGTCCTGTACACATGCCTCCTCCAATCGGGATCGTCTTTGTAATCAGAACAAATCCTCCAACCGTCAGACAGGAAAACAAATAACAACGTTTTGAGGTTTCCGCATGATATCCTCCTGCATTTTTTCGAAGTGCTGAAAAAGCTGCAAAGAACATCAAAAAGTTCCATAATTCTCCAGCGAGAACCGCTATGATCAGATAGGTCGTATAATGAAAAGCTTTCATCTTCATCCCCTCTAGGCCAAAACGATAAATATCTTCTTCGTCTTTATTGATAATCTGCCATTTCAACATCTGATCCAGCCATCTATCCGTCATAGCCGTCCCACCTAATCCTTACTTCTTTTTTCTCAGTTCTTTCACTTTCTCCGGCATACGGGGCTGATATCCAAAGCAGAAACATGCAGAATCAGCTTCCTTTCTCGCCGTATTGAAAGCTCCCTTTGCAAGCTTTTCCAAGAAAGTTTTTTGTAGCTTTTGCATATATTATCATCTCCTTTCTGGAAGCATCATAACACATTAACAATTTTTCGCAATATCTTCTGCATAATCGACAATAATTCTGCATAATCGACATTTTACAACAAAAGCATCACTCCAAAATTCAAAAAAAGAAGCCGGTGTCATACCAGCTTCTCCTCTTCTGAATCATGGCTTACTAAGCATCAGCTCTATCGTAAACCAATCCTTTTCCTGTATATACTGCATTTCTCCATTATATTTTTTTATGGCTGTTTCCACATTTTCAAGGCCGATCCCATGCCCTCTTCCTTTCTGTGATATCAACTTCCCCCTGCGGTCCTTCTGAAGTTTTTCAGCAAAGCTGTTTGATAAATGCGTAAATATAAAGCCGTGAAAGGGATAGATCCTAAGTACCACCTTCTTCTCCTCAGCCTTTTCGCATGCTTCTACCGCATTGTCCAACAGATTGCCATAAATGGTGGTAATGTCTATGGCGTCCATAAAATCCAACTGAATCCCGTCAGCAGAAAACTCCAGAACTATTCCGTTTCTTTCACAATATTCCTTTTTATCGTTTAGAATAATATTCAGGATTACATTGTCACAATACTTCGTTTTCAGAAGCGGGGTAAGCATCTGCTCCATCGAACCGGCATAGGCCTGTATTTTTCCAGAATCCCCCTCGCTGCACAGATTCTCCATCACCCTGATATGTTTTTTCACATCATGCATGACCGCCAATGCTGTCTGATAGCTTTCTTCCTGTTTTTTATAGTAATGGTAGTTACTCTCCGCCTGGGCTTCATACAGTTCTACCCGGTACCTCAAAGCTTTATTCTCTGCAAAAGTATCCAGCACATAAAAAAAGTACAGATTTACAAATACCAGCAGAATCAGATCTGCCATAAAAAACAGAGTCTCTCTTCCATCCAGATCCTGCTTCGTCATAAATAGAAGGCCGCCGATATTAATCAGAACATAAATCGTTGCTATTGCATATATCAAATACTGGCTGACTGCGATTTTAACCGTCTTGCTGCTGTGGAAAAGCCTGTTCAAAACCACATAATACAAAAACAGTGCCGTTACTGCCCCGGCGATTTTCTGCAGAAAGTCTAAGATTTCCCCGGATAGCTGTGAATCAGTCAGACGTACCACCGTATCCACCAGCATAATCCCGACAGATTCACATACGGAAACTGCCAGAATAAATACAATATTGACGCAGTAATACTTCCTCTTATCCATCATTTCGCTGTAATACAAAATTCCGCTCCACAACAGAATCATAAGCATCCATGCAGTCAAGCTTACAGCCGCTCTATGAAACATAAGCGCAAAAAAATTAAAAATACAACAAAGAATTGGCATAAACCTGTAAAGCCATCTTCCACGGAATGCCCTCTGGTATCTTCCCTCCAGATACTGGAAGACAATAAATACAGATACCATACATGCGGCAAATGTTCCTGCCATTTCGCATAAATAGAAATTTATTTTATCCATTCCGCCTTCTCCTGCCCATTTTTCCACCCTCATCCACAGCCTCTTTTAAGACCTCTATCATCTTTCTTCTGACCATAGCCGCCCTTTTCTGTGCCAGATATACTGCAAGAAACCGATCTTTGATACGGTCCACATGATGCAGATTCACAACAAAACTCTGATGGGAAAAGACAAAACCATAGGGCCGCATTTGTTCTGCTATCTCTCCTATCTTTCCTTTCACCCGGTCAAAGACTTTATCGGTTGTAACAATTTTGACTCGCCGACTGTTGTATTCAAAATAGTAAATGTCTTTTACCGCAAGTGCTATGGGCTTTCCATCCTCCCTGTGAAACACTACCTTTGTTTCCTTTATTCTTTCCATCACACATTCCAGAGCATCTTCCATCAACAGATACAACTCCTCCCTGTTAACCGGCTTTACCAGATAACCATAAGAGTGAATCCGGTTTACAGCCACCGATATCTGGTCATCCAGATTTGAAATATAGATAATCAAGGTGTCCGGGTTTTTCCGTTTTATTTCAGCCCCAGCCTGTATGCCGTCCTTTTGGCTCATCAGAATGTCGAGAAACAAGAGCTGAAATTCCCTGTCCTGCTCCACCAACTGTTCTCCTGATTCAAACTCCGTCAGTTCATATTCCATATCCGTACCACACATATATGTCTGAATCAGGTTACAAAGCCTTCCCCTGTCTTCCTTTTCATCATCACAAACTGCCATTTGTATCATATGATCATTCCTTTTCTTTCCTTCGATAATAACAGTATGGATTATTTTTCTTTCTTTTTCAACATTGAAATGATCTGACACAATTTTATTGCTATTTATCAGGAGAGAAAAGAAATGTCAAATACAGAATACTCTTTTGATAATGCAAACGCTAAAAAGTATATTGAAATAGGTTATAATATCGCTTATTATCGCAGACATGCTCGCTTAACTTGACACAAGAGGAGCTTGCTGAAAAAATACGAATCAGTCGGTACTGATTGGAAGTACACCCTCCATTCACTCTGTGCCTGCCCTCCCTTTCGATGAACCTTTCCCTTACTGACGGAACCAGACAGTACAGTACCGTTCTGTTCCCCAGCACCTTTGACAAAATCTCCGCACTTTCCGAGTTGGGTGCAAAACCTCCGAACAGGATGTCTTGGCAGTTATCAATCATAATTTCTAATCCTTTTTCAGATTTCACCTCACGATGAACACCCCTGGCTTCCTGTATCCTTCCCACAGCATTCAAAAGACCGCCACATATCTTTTCTTATTTAGATAATAAAGTACTCTATTCCACTGGTTGAATACCACTTTCGAAATCCATATAGTACATGCTCTCTGTATTTCTTCTGTTTTCGTCTATAATATAACCGTCTCTATAGCTTCATCCATACGTATTCATCAAGCTGTTTAAATCGTTTTGTTAAGTTGCCATGCTGAAAGTAGTTTCTCCACCCTCTTATGAGTGGGTTCAATTTCTCCACCTTTTGTTCCAGACCCTCATATGCTGATTTTCTGCATGTGATTACTCTGATTGCATCCTTTACTTTTTTCACCGCCTTTTTACCAGGCATCATATAAGACAGTTTCCGCCATGTCCTTCACCCCAGCCTCCGCAGATCAAACCTGCAAAGGCTCTTAAACAACCAAATACTGCCTGCTGCTGCAGCCGCCACCGCAATTCCCTCAGCCATCATCACCAGACCTTGGGACTGTACCGCCATTTCCCCGGCCAAGGCGGCAGATACGCCTGAACGGGCCGCCAGCCCTGCCGTTTCTGCAGGGTTTCCGGACTGAATCGCCGTTCCAAACGCTGCTGCCGCCGAACCGCCGGACTTCTGCGCCATTCTGACCGCCGGAGCCGCCCAGGCCAGAACGGCACCTGCGCAGAAGAAAGTGATCACCACCCAGTCAGCCAGCATGCTGACCATCAGGGACGGGCTTCTTTTCACCCCGTCCGTTTCCCGCTTCCAGTCAAACTCCGGCAGCCTTGCATTGATCCAGACGCCCATCACCGCCCCAAGAAGGGAGAACGCAAGAGGAATGAGAAAAAGGAACACATTCTCCATCCAGCCTCCCAGGGCAAGCGCCGCCCCGGACAAAAGAACCGCCGGCACTGCCACCGTCAGATTCACCAGAATCTTTCCTCCGAAATAAACGCCGGAGGAGATGGGCAGGCACTGGGCCTGCCAGAGCTGTTTTCCCTCCATGGACACGGACACCGGGGCAGTATTCCCCAGGCTTCCCACCAGCGCCAGAAAAAAGGGCAGGATATGACGGATCAGCGTACCATTATCAAGGCCCGGTATCTGAAGCTGCTCATTGAGCCTGCCAAGGCTTTCCGGCCCGGCCATGGCAAGGGCTGCGGCCGCCGCCGTCGTCATCAGGTAACCGATCATGGTGTTGACCACATACACGCCGGATGAAAAGTATCTTCTCAGCTCCCGGCCCCACACGGCTCCCAGCAGGCTCCCCTTTTTCAGGCGCTCCATGCGGCAGCTTCTGCCTGCTGCCTGCTCCTTCAGCGCATCGGTGATCCGCCCGAAAAAGCGCTGCACCACTGACACAAACAGGATGAAAATTCCCGCCGACAGGCCTGCAAAAGTCAGAAAAGCCAGTGCATTCCCTTCCGCCGCGGCAGCAGATATGAGCGCCGCAGGAGGATAGAGCCTGCCGATCATAACCGTCAGATCTTCAAGCAGCCCCGCCAGCTCCAAAAGCCCCGGCTCCTCTGCCTGAAAGCCGAAGGAAAAAGACCATATCACGATCCCCAATGCGGCCGCCAGGCCTGCGATCGTCATTGCCGCCTTTTTAAAACGCACACCCGCGCTCAGGGCCGCAGCCGCCGTGCCGGTCACACAGGCCAGCACCAGCGGAAGCAGCGGGATGAAGGGAATCCCCGCAAACAAAAAAATACCTGCCCAGGCCCCAGGCCTTTCCATGATAAGGTATACCGTTCCTCCAGGCACAACCGCCCCGGCGGTCAGCAGAAAAGCGCCGGAATACAGGCCGAAGAAACGCCCTGTCAGGATCGCCTGGGGATGGAGGGGAAGGGCGGTGAGCATTTCCAGATCCCCCGTTTCAAACAGGACCGGCCCCGCTTCAAACAGGGTGAAGCAGAAGATGATCAGACTGGAAACCGCAGCCAGGAAAGCGGGAACAAGGCCGCCCTGCCCCACATAACACAGCAGTCCCACTGCCGCCGCCCCATACCCCATCAGTATCAGAGCCAGAACCAGATACAGAAGCAGCATTCCAGCCGCTCTGAGGCTTTTCCGGTTATCCTTCCCATGTATCAGCTCATTCACGTTCAACGTCCGCAGCAGCTGCAGCCGGATCAGAAGCAGACTCTCCCTAATCATTCCGGATCACCTCCAGGAACACTTCCTCCAGCGACCTGCCTCCCACCAGCTCCTCCGTGCTTCCCTGAGCCGCCATCCTTCCCTGTCTGATGATGCCTACCCGGCTGCACAGCTTTTCCGCCACATCCAATACATGGGTGGAGAAAAAAATGGCGCCTCCCTCCCGGCACAGCTCCCTCATTTTCTCCTTCAAAACCACAGACGCCTCCGGGTCAAGGCCCACGAAGGGCTCGTCCAGCAGAAGCAGCCTGGGATGATGGATAAACGCCGAGATCAGTGCCAGCTTCTGCTTCATCCCATGGGAATAGGTGGAAATCAGGTCTCCCAGCTTCTCCAGGATACCAAACTCCCCGGCGTATTTCTCAATCGCCTTCGTCCGTGCAGGCCCGTCTATTTCAAATACGTCCGCAATGAAATTCAGATACTGGATCCCTGTCAGATATTCGTACAGATCCGGGTTGTCCGGGATGTAGGCAAGCCTCCTTTTGCACTCCAGCGGCTGCTTCTTCACCGACAGGCCGTCGATCAGGATCTCCCCCTCCTCAAAATCCAGGATCCCCGCCACCGCTTTGATGGTAGTGGTCTTCCCTGCCCCGTTCCTGCCGATAAAGCCATAAATATCGCCGGGATAAATCTCCAGATTCAGGTCCACTGCAGCCCTTCTGCCTCCCCGGTAGGTCTTGGAAAAATGGCGGATGGACAAAATCGGCGCTGTCTTTTCCTTCATAACTGCTCCCTCCTTCCGGCAGGCGTCTCAGAATATGCCTTACGCTCCCGGAAATACCTTTCTTTTTTCTAAAAATAGCACTTTATCCATATTGTGTCAAGTGATTAATACAGAAGTACAGTAGCTCGATATACACCCTCCGGAATCCAGATGTTTTATCCTCTGTTCACAAAATTTATACTCTTTTTATCTTACAGACAGATTTCCGTCACAGTTTTCGGATATGATAGATCCTATCAAAGGCCAGACGCCTTTTTCATATAAACTTTTCTCATTTGTATGGGGCCGCCGCACCGAACCCGTGCGGCAGCCCCACCTCCCTTTTTCCAAAACAGTCTTTGATAGTACATGCCTTTTAGGAATGCTTACTTATATTTATGTAATTTACAGTAACCGTTTATCATTCGCGTATTGACAATAACACATTATTTTTCTATAATATAATGTGTCATTGTCGAAAGCGAGGGCATCTATGATCAATAAAAAAGCAGTGAAAAAAATATTGGAAACTTCACCAAACGGAATCATTACTGCAGAAGAGGTAACAGCCGCAGGGCTGCACCGCAGCATTTTACAGGAACTTGTTAAAAACGGAGAGCTTTACCGCTTCGGACGCGGCCTATATGTGCGCACAAGCGTGTGGGAAGATGATTTATACCTGCTGCAGCGCAAATACGGACGCGGGATATACTCACACGATACTTCGCTGTATCTGCTCGGCTATTCCGACCGCACTCCGGCGCTGTACACTATGACCTTTCCCAAAGGCTATAATTCGCCGTCACTAAAGCAGGAATGTATAAACATTAAGCGGGTCATTCCACAGAACTATTCTTTTGGTGTGATTGAACTGCAATCCCCCTGCGGAAATCCCATCCGTGTCTATGATCTTGAGAGGACGCTGTGCGACATCCTCCGCGGCAGCGGCAGCGACATTCAAATCGTAGGGGCCGCAATGAAGAAATACGCCACTTCTAAAGAGAAAAACATTCACAAACTGATGCAGTACGCAGATCAGCTTCGCGTAAAATCCAAGGTACTGCGCTATATGGAGGTATTATTATGATTACGAAAAATGCGATGCAGCTTAAAGCCTTTATTAAAAAGAAATCTGTGGAAAAGAATATCTCTGCCCAGCTCGTCATGCAGAACTATATGCTGGAAAGACTTCTGGAACGAATTTCTCTGTCAAAGTACAAGCACAATTTCATTCTCAAAGGAGGTTTCCTTATTTCTGCAATCGTCGGTCTGGACACAAGAGCAACAATGGATTTAGATACGACAATCAAGGGTTTCACACTGACACATGAATCTATCCGCGAAATCTTCAAAGAAATCTGTACCGTCGAAATTGCTGACGATGTAAAGTTTGAACTAATGGACATTTCAGACATCCGCGAAAGTGACGATTACCCAGGAATCCGTGTTGCGCTGAAAGCGAACTATCCGCCAATAAGCGTGCCCTTAACTGTAGATGTTACTACCGGGGATGTCATCACGCCAAGAGAAATTGAATATACCTTTTCTCTGCTTTTTGATGACCGCACCGTAAGTATCCTTGCCTACAACCTTGAAACAATATTGGCAGAAAAAATAGAAACGGTTCTGTCCCGCAGCATTACCAATACCCGTCCGAGAGATTTTTACGATATACATACCCTGTACGCTCTGCATGGCGCAGAATGCAATATAAAAACGCTTCTGCAGGCTCTTGAATACACAGCTGACAAACGCGGCAGCCGCAAAATGCTGGAAATCTACCCCGACATTATCGCGCAGATCCGCACAAGCGAACAACTCCTTGGCTTCTGGAAAAAGTATCAGCATAATTTTGACTATGCTAAAGATATTTCTTTCGATGACACCTGCAATACTATCCAGCACATTATGGACAGTATGTTTGATAAACATACTGTATAGCAGCCCCATCTCCCCTTTTTCCCTTATATCTTTATATGAAATGGATTCCTATTTCCAAATATCGGAAAAGATATCCGGCTCCTTCCAGAAGAAACTCCGATGTTTTTCCTGTGCCCGCCTCCTTTTCTGCAAGTTCTTTGACAGCAGCATATTTTTTAGTATCTTCTTTTTACTGATATTTCCATGTCCTTTTTTGTCCTTACCCTCAGCTGCTCCTCCACCACAATAAGCGTTTTCTCCGCTGTAAAATTCAGAACATACATAAGGCATAATGACAGAAATACTATTTTATCCTTTTGAATTGTGATCGTGTCCAGAATCTGTCCGAGAATCCTGGGGTAAAAAAGATTTAAAATTTCAATGCACAAACCGATCAGCACCAGGCACACGGCAAAGTGCTTTCTTTCAATATAGCGGATATATACCTTAAAGATTTCCTTCCCCCTCATATCCTCTCCCCCCATCTGAACCGCCTTACATGCACTCCCTTCCGGCACAACGCGCCCCCTAATCACCCTCACTGAATCAAATACGCCGCCACAATCTCCCCATAATAAGCCGTATGGTAATCCCGATTCGCTCCATGGAAGCTGCTCTCCACCTCCTGGGGATAAAACCGCTCCTGATCCTCCCGGGAAATAGCCTCAGGATCCTGAGCCTGCTTATAGACCACCCGGCACTCCAGCGTCAGGGGCAGCTCCCGGATACCCGGAACCGAAATACACTCCGGCTCCTCCAGAGTCAGCCCCAGCTCCCGGATCTTATCCACATCCCGTCCGCTTTTCGTCCCCGCTGTCCCCAGAATCTTCTTATCATATTCACCGAAGGGAAGGTTGATGGTAAATTCCCCGTTCTTCTCCAGCAGCTCCCTGGTAAAACGGTTCTCCCGCACAAAGACGGTAAACAGCGCTTTCCCCCATTCAATCCCCAGCGTTCCCCAGGAGATCGTCATGGTATTCACCCGTTCTCCGTCGGAGGTGGTGAGAAGCACCCCCTTTTCCAGCGCCTTCATGATCTGCTCTGCGTAGTCCCATACCTGAATCTCTTTTTTCATATCCGCCTCTCTTTCCGCCGCGCCAGCGGCTTGCTTTATTCCTTTATAAAAAAGCTTGTGCGCCGGTGCCGATTCCCGAAAGGGGGAAGCTCAAACAGCTTACCTCTCCGCCACGCGGACCGCATACTTGATCACGCCGTCCCTTTTGTTTTCAAACACATCATAAGCCTCCATGATATGCGCAAGCTCCGTCCGGTGTGTGATCAGGCAGCCTGTGTCCAGCTTCCCGGCAGCGATCAGGGCCATGATCTCCTTACAGTTGGCTGCATCCACGCCGCCCGTTTTGAAGATCAGGTTCTTTCCGTACATCCGGGGCAGGGGAAGGCTCTGATCCTCCTCATACATGGCCGCCAGGCAGACCACCCCGTTAGGCCGGGCGATCCTCCAGGCCGTCTGAAAGGTGTCCGCTCCTCCCGCAAGCTCCAGCACCGCATCCGCGCCGCGCCCTTCGGTCAGCTTCAGCACCTCCGCCTCCACGTCCTGCTCCAGGGGATTCAGCGTCACGTCCGCAAGCTTCCGCGCCTTCGCAAGCTCCAGCCTTTCCCGGCAGACGTCCACTGCGATCACCTTCGCCGGGCCGTACAGCTTCACACACATCAGCGCGCACAGGCCCGCCGGCCCGGCTCCGATCACAGCCACTGTATCTCCGGGCCGGATCTGTGCCAGCCCGGCCGCCCAGTATCCGGTAGACAGCAGATCCCCGGTAAAAAGCGCCGCCTCATCGCTCACTCCATCCGGTATTTTCGTCAGTCCGTTGTCCGCAAACGGAATCCTCACATACTCCGCCTGTCCGCCGTCGATGCGGCATCCCAGCGCCCAGCCGCCGTCCGGATCCGTACAATTATTCACGTACCCTCTTTTACAGTAAAAACATTCTCCGCAGAAGGTTTCCACATTCACCGCCACCCGGTCTCCGGGACGGAAATGCTTCACCCCGGCGCCCGTCTCCTCCACCACGCCTACAAACTCATGGCCCAGGATCACGCCGGGAACCGCCCGGGGCACCGCGCCATGCCTGATATGGATGTCGCTGGAGCAGATCGTGGTCAGCGTCACTCTCACAATGGCGTCCCTGTCGTTTAAAAGCACGGGCCTGGGCCGCTCCTCCAGCACGATTCTTCCTGTTTCCTTATAAACTGCTGCTTTCATGTTTACCTCCAATCCGCACAGCTTACAGATCCTGCCGTTCACATCCGGCCGTCCCTCTGCGGTTTATTTTCCAATACCAGCTTCCCTCCAAAAGGAGCATGGCGCACCACCCGACGGCGCAGGCTGCCGGAAAGCTTCGGATTCCCATATGTCCGCTCAGCGCATACACGAAAACCACCCGCAGGCTGGTCTGCAGGGCCGTCCCGGCCAGAGTCATTTTCATCATACCCATTCCCCGGTAATACCCCTGAATACCGTTGGTCAGTCCCGGCAGCAAATAGAAAAAGGCCATCAGCCCCAGGTAGGAAACGCCTTCCTTGATCACCCGATCCGCCCCCTCCTCCACAAACAGGAGCATCAGCGGACGGCGCAGCGCCAGCACTGCCAGACAGATGAGCACGCCATACGCAAGCTCCATGCCCATCCCCGCACGCACTCCCTGCCTGATCCGTTTTCTCTGGCCTGCCCCTGCATTCTGAGCCACAAAGGTGGTCATGGCATTGGAAATATTACGCTCCGGCACAAGAGCGTAATCGTCGATCTTCGTCACTGCGTTAAAAGCGGCCATCACATCCACGCCCATGGTATTCACGGCACCCTGCACCAGCAGGTTCCCGATGGGCTGGCAGGCCTGCTGCAGCGCCGTCACCCCGCCGTACCGGAGCGTCTGGCCCAGCAGCTCCCGGTCAGCCTTAAGCTCCGAAGGCCTCACGCTCAGCATAGGCACTTTTGCGTACACATGCCACACGCACAGCGCCGCGGACACCGCCTGAGCCAGCACGGTAGCCCAGGCCGCACTGGCGATCCCCAGCCCCAGCACTCCCACGAACACATAATCCAGCCCCCCGTTCAAAACGGAGGCCAGTATCAGGTAACGAAGCGGCGTCCTGGAATCCCCCACACTTTTCAGGGCAGAGGATACGGTATTGTAAAAATAGGTAAAGGGCATTCCCAGAAAAATGATCCTCAGATACACCGACGCCTGATCCAGGATCCCGCCCGGCACATGCAAAAGCTGCAGAAGCCCTCTGCTCCCGCACATCCCCGCCGCTGCCAGGATAAGAGAAAAATACAGGCCGAACACCGACACGGTGGCCATTTCTTTTTTCAGAAGATCCTCCCGCCCGGCCCCGTAGAAGCGGCTCATGATCACCGACGCCCCCATGCTCACACCGGACACTCCCAGGATAAAAATATTCATCACCGGCCCTGCAGTCCCTGCCGCCGCCAGCGTCTCTTTCCCCAGAAACCGCCCCACGATCATGGAATCCACCACGTTGTAGGTCAGCTGGAACAGATTTCCCAGGATCAGAGGAACCGCATAAGCCAGAAGCTTTGGCGGAATGCTTCCCTCCGTCATTTTCACTGCCTTTGACATGTCCCAGCTCCTCCGGCTATACGTCCTCCCGCGCCCATTTCAGCATCCTCTGACACCACTCCACGAGCTGTCCCAGAAGCTCCCT
>CAUWLJ010000054.1:0-22941 GCA_963559585.1 uncultured Eisenbergiella sp.
CTGTTCATGATAAATTCAAGGCAACTGAACTCTTCACGAACAAGTATGGCACATCCCGCCCGGTCTTTTGAGACCGGGTGAAAACCTCATCCGGATACAGCCTTCCAAAAAATATGCCGTCTGATAAAACATCAGGGAATGATTCTCGCTCCAGAAGCACATGGCATCCTGGCCCTCCTCATCCATCCAGTACCGGAAGTTCAGCATGACCTGCTTCATTCTCTCTTTTATCTGCGGCGAAATCTCATACAAATGAATCAGACGGATCAGGGCACAGGTCATGAAATCTGCGCAGTCCATCCGTTTTTCAATTTGATTCAGCGTAATAAAAATTTCCTCTTCGTCTGATTCCAGACGCATTCCTGCCGCATACCGCGCCAAAAGCGGATACAGGGAAAAGCCGTCTGTGGCATTCCTCGTCAAAGAGCGCACACTCCCGATCTCTCCGAATACTTCCCTCTGATGCCGGGTAAAACCCTCCCCTTCCACCGGCCGCGCCTGAGTTCCTTTCCAGCTTTGAGGGACGCACAATTCCTGTCTCTCGAATTTTCTTGAGACGCGGCTGTCCTTTAAGGTAATCTCAACCTTGAAATCCGCATAGTCCTTCAGGCCGATCCTCTGTTTCCCGGATACATCCTCCTCCACAAATTTCTGATCTCTCTTATAAAAGTCCGGTGTTCCCGTATCATACACCAGACGGCTCTTTTCCGGCAGGGGCTCCTGGAATTTCAGCTCCGCTTCTTCCAGAACCGCTCCATTCAGGAGCGTCTCCGCCTCCACGCATTCCCTGACTCCCGTTTCATCCGGGAAACCGTTCAGGATTTTCTCTGCATCCTCCAGCAGCTGAAGGGCAAAGGAGATTCTTGTATCCCGGATTCCTGCCGTTTCCACCCTCACATAAATCCGGTTTTTCCCCTTCTTAAGCGGAAGCTCTATCTCCCTGCGCTGAAGCGGCTTATAGACGGGCGCTTCAATCTGCCCGGCAGGCATTCCGTTTACCCACAGATCTACCGCACAGCAGCTGAAAAGACAGGCCCTTACCGTTTTTTCCTCCTGGGAAACAAGCTCCGCCGCCGCATGCATCTCCACCCTGCGGAGCTCTGTGTAAAAGGTGGAATCATCCACAAAAATGTCTCCATAGGAATAATAATATTTCCATATGCTTCCAATCGGGCTCCGTCCGCCCAGTCTGACCTCCTCCGGCGGAATAAACGGTGTATGCTTCGCAATTTTTCTGCGCAGCTTTTTCTCATAACGCAGCTGATTGGTATCCTCTATTTTTTCCTGACACAGGCTCTCCGTCCTTCCCGTGTAGAAAAAATGGGTCACAAAACCGTTTTCTCCTGGTAAAAATAAAATCTCAGACATCTGCCAGCCTCCCTTTCCGATGTTCTCCAGAAATTCCCGTTTCATCCTGCCCCTTCTTCCTATTATCCTTTAACAGCGCCTCCAGTCAAGCCCTTAATAAAATATTTACTCGTAAAAATATAGATTAAAAGGATTGGGATGATTGCAATGGTTGCACCGGCAAACATGATGTTCCATGCCGCCGCGCCGTCCCCTGCATTTTTCAGCATTGTCACGCCTACAGTCAAAGGGCGTTTTGCGGGATTTGATGTGGAACATATCCGCGCCGTTTTGGAAGGAAAAGCGGACAGCGGCGAGCCTCCCCACTTCGGTCTTCACAATATTTATGAACGGATACGCACCGCCTATGGTTCGGCTGAGGTTCGGTTTTCCTCCACACCATTTTTTTACAATCGGATCCAGTTTTTGATTCCTGCTGATAATTTCAGGAAGTCACAGGCCACAGTCTCCCAGACTGTGGTATAATCCATTTGATTGGTCTGTTGTGAAAAAAAATCTGGCAGGGAGGAACTATATCCATGGAACACAGAAAAGCGCTTGTAACGGGAGCATCCAGAGGAATCGGGCGGGCCATCGCCAAAGAACTGGCCGGTAACGGATATGATCTGTATCTGACCTGTCTGCATTCCTTTGAAGCCCTGAAAGCATACGGGCGGGAGCTGGAGGCGGAGCACGGAATTGTCTGCCGCCCTTTTCGGGCGGACGCCGGATGCTGGGAGGATATGCAGAAGGTTTTTGAAGGAATAGAAAGGCTGGACGTGCTGGTCAATAATGCGGGGATTTCCCACATCGGGCTGCTCCAGGATATGAGCCCTGAGGAGTGGCGGCGGGTGATGAGCGTGAATGCAGACGGCTGTTTCTATACCTGCAGGCTGGCGGTGCCGCTTATGCTCCGGGCGGGGCGGGGACGTATTTTAAATATTTCCTCTGTCTGGGGAAATGTGGGGGCCTCCATGGAAGCCGCCTATTCCGCTTCCAAAAGCGCAGTAAACGGGCTGACCAGGGCTCTGGCCAAGGAGCTGGCTCCCAGCAGCATCCAGGTCAACGCACTGGCCTGCGGGGCAATCGACACGGATATGAACCGCTGCTTTGATCAGGAAGAAATGGCCGCCCTCATAGGGGAGATCCCGGCTGACCGGCTGGGAAGCGCGCAGGAGGCCGCGCAGATGGCAGTGCAGCTCCTGCATGCCCCCGCCTATCTCACCGGGCAGATTGTCACCCTGGACGGAGGCTGGATCTGAGTCAGCTGAGCTTTTAAGAAGGCCGGAAGCCAAAGCCGGCCGGTTTCCGAAGCGGCACAGCTTTCATTCCTCTTCCAGCCGCCGCAACGCATCCTCAAACGCATCTATGTGCTCCGCCAGGCTTTCGTCCCCGCTGTAGCTGGCGCAGAGCACCTGGCTTCCCCGGCAGGCAAAGAGGTACTGCAGTCCCTCCTCCTGAAGATACAGGGCGTCAAAGAAGCTGCTCTCCACCCTCTCCATTTCCACCTGGCCGTGGCCGCGCATATGCTTCCTGCGCAGCTCACCCAGAAGTCTGTAGGAAAGCTTCGGCGTGGAAAGCTCATAGTATTCCAAAGTCAGGGTGCTGTTCCGATTTCCCCTTTCCCCGCAGTCCAGGCTGCCATACTGGGTGACTTCCACCGTCCGGCGGGTGAAGGGCCTCCATCGTGAGACAGCCTCACTCCTGCGCACCTTTCCATTCAGGTACGGATTCCGGGAAAATTCCATCTCCTCTTCTTCCTCGATCTGTGAAAGGGGAAGGAGGCTCGCCTCCTCCGTCCCTGCTATCCTGCCTTCCAGAATAACCCTGCGGCAGGTTGCAGCGGACAGCAGCATGCTTCCTCCGCCCATAACGGCCAGCAGAAGAAAAACCGCTCCCAGGCTTCTCCGCATCCACAGCCCCCCGGCAGTCCTTCTTCCCCTCCTTTCCCTTTCCTGCATATCATGGCCTGAAATCATGCTTCCGATCAGTCCTGACAGGCGGCGGATATTCCTCTGGCTGTTCATCTGAATCAGCCCACAGGCTCCCATAGCCAGAAGGATCACCCCCATCATACCCTGGACGGTCAGAAGCAGAAGGCCGCCTCTGTTCATCCAGACGATAAACCAAAACCAGAAAAGGTAGAGCAGGTAAGAAATCCAGATCCCCGTCATCTGGCCATTCAGCTTTTTTTGAAGCAGGG
Organism: uncultured Eisenbergiella sp.; assembly: GCA_963559585.1. Lineage (GTDB taxonomy): Bacteria > Bacillota > Clostridia > Lachnospirales > Lachnospiraceae > Eisenbergiella. Next base: position 3,551 of record CAUWLJ010000054.1, read on the forward strand.
CACACATTTCATCCTTTTCCGCCAGATAAAAGTCCACCGGATACGGCCCCTCCCGCTCCAGCAGCAGAACCATACGGCGGATGTTGGAAACGTACTGCCAGCCGGCCTCCCGGTAGACCTCCGCCTGCTCCTTCGGCCCCTTAGGGCTGCCGGGATCCATGGGCGTCAGCCGGTATTCCCTGGCGCCGGCTTTTCCTTTCTCAAAAAGGGCACTCCCGTCTCCGGTGCGGATCACGATCAGCCCCTCTGCCGCTTTCTGTGCAAACCATTTCTCCAATCCCTCCTGGGTGAAGGAGGACGGGTATTTGATTCTTACTTTTTTTATCCGTTCCATTTTTCCCTCCATGCCGAAGTGTTTCAGCTTCGGCCGCGGCGGGAAATACGCATGTGTTTTCCCGCCTGCGATCCACACAGTTTTGGGACGCTCCGGCACAAAACTGTTGATGGAAAATAAGCCATCAGTCTTATTTTCCATCTTCCCCTTTTGCAAAACTGCGGCACTTCTGATGGAAGATGCCGCAGTTTTATAAATTTTATATGATCGATGATCAATTCCCTGTTTATTCAGCCGCAGCTTCCGTCACAGTGCCGGTCTCGGCAGAAGCTTCTGTTTCCGCAGAAGCAGTGCTTTCCTCCGTCTCGCCTTCCTCCGTTACGCTTTCCTCAGGCGTTTCAGATACGGCCTCCGAAGCCGTTTCGGTTTCTGCGGCGTTCTCCAAAGTCATCTCCGCAGCCGCTTCGGTTTCTGCCTCCTCCGTTCCGGACGCAGTCTCTGCCGTCTCTGTCCCGGCAGTCTCCGTCTCCTCAGGTATGGTCAGATATTTCAGCTCGCCTGCCACATCCGTAACCTCATATTTCAGGGCAAGCTCCGCCGTGTATTCACTCACCACTTCATCTGCCATCATATTTCCGATGGATGTCCGGGTGGCCTCCTCGTCGTTGCTGCGAGCCACAAACTCCGCCACGTAATATCTGTTGGAAGCAGTATCCTCAACAGCGATAATATCTCCCTCTTTGCGGGACTCATCATACATCCACTCAGACAGGGAGACGGGAATCATGTAATAGCTTCCGCCCTCCACCAGGCTTCCTTCCGTCTCACCGCCATAATTCTCCTTCTGATCTTCGGGGGCGTACTCTGCGCAGAGCGCCTCAAAGTCCTCGCCTGCCAGCCTTCTCTCCTTCATCTCCTCCGCCTGGGCCTTCAGCTCCTTCATCGCGGCCGCCTTGTCCTCGTCTGTGGCGTCCTCAGCCAGATCGGCGGTGAAGGTAAAGCTTCTGTAGTCCACCGTATCGTACATGATCTTATTTTCTTCATAATACGCGGTGATCTCCTCGTCTGCAGGCTGGTTTTCCTCTATCATATGCTCATAGTAGGCCGCAGCCAGCAGATTCTCCCGGACGAAGGGCTTTATCCGGCTCTCTGTAGCATACTCGCCGTACAGTGCGGAGTAGTAGATACCTGCCTCGGCGCCTGCCGCCTCGGCCTGAGCCTTGAAATCCGCGTCATAGGCCGCCATATCCTCTGTGTCATCATACTCAAAGCCCTTTGCCGCCGCATCGTCCACCATCGCCTTTACCTGCTGGATCTGGGTCACTGTCAGCTGGTCAAAATAGTCCTTCCAGGTCATATTCTCATTGCCCGGATAGGTCTGCCCGGCAAAGTCGGTGTTGGGATCCAGCCCCATCATGGAGACATAGGAGCCGTACATGCTCACATAGCTGTTCACAGCATTGCTGTAATAATAATCATACTCCAGCCTGGTCAGCTCATGCTCTCCTATCTTCACATAGGTCTTGTTCAGCGCATCATAGCGTCTGTATGCAGAGGAGGCTGCCGAAAAAATAACAGCCACAGCCACAGCTGCCACAATCAGCAGGCTGATCACCTTAAAGCATATCCAGGACTTACGCTCCTTTTCCGCTTCCAATCTCCTCTTTTCCATCTTACGGTCATACCGGGTCATGACCTTTTCTTTCTTTTCCTCTGTCTGTTTCTCTGTAGACATCTGCCTTTCCCTCCTTGGCTTGCTCCCTCAGGTCATTTTACCTGATAAGTGTGAAAAAAAGATGAATTTCTGTAAGCATTCCGCCCGTTTTTTTCACACATAGTCACAGTATAATACAGGATTCTCTGCGGTTCAACAACTAAATAAAATTCGGAGCTTTCCACAACCAAATAAAATTCGGGGCTTTCCATCAGGCTTTAAGCCTCCTGCCGGAGGGTCAGGCCTTTATCACAGGCGGGAAAGGGCCAGGTACAGAAACAGAAGGGCACTCAGCCAGGTCAGGTCGGTGCGGACGCATCGGGAGAGGCGGCGGCCTGCCCACTGTCCGAAGGCCAGAGCAGTCATGTTGAGCAGCAGGGAACCCAGAACCGTCAGGGGAATGGAGACAGGGAGAAAAGCGGCGAAGGCTCCGGCAGCCAGGCTGTCTATGGAGAGCGCGGCCCCGAAAAAGGCGGCTTCCTTCATGGAAAGGGTTCTGCTGCTGTCCCTGTCGGCATTGGCAGGATCAGCGTAAATGCTCAGAATAAAGCGCAGCCGGGAGAAAGAGAAATGGATGTCCCGGCGAAGCAGGCAGTGGCGGTTGATGTAGTTTTTGATCAGAGAGTCGGAAAGGCGCAGCAGGGCCAGCAGGAACAGGCTGGCAAAGCAGACCCCGCGAATGAGAAAATCCGGAACCAGGCTTCTGATAAGGGTCCCGAAGCATAAAGCAGCGCCCAGACAGGCGCTGCCGATTATGCTTATGAGAAACATTTTTTTCAGATCGATCCTGATCCCGTCCGCGCCGTAGGCTGCGCCTGCCGTCAGGGCGTCCGTGGAAAGAGCTGCACCGAGAAGGATAGTCTGTAGCATGAGGGATTCCTTTTTGTTTTATTCTATTCGTGTTTCAGACGAATGGAGCCTGTTTTGTCGAATCCCTGTCAAGCAGGCGTCAGGCGTCTACTGCCGCCTGCATTTTTCCTTTCTTCTTTTTCTTATCAATGAGCAGATAAATAGCAGGCATGAGCAGCAGGGTCAGCACGGTGGATGCCAGCAGGCCGCCTATAATAACCAGGGCCATGCCCTGCATGATCTGCGCGTTGTCCCCGATCCCAAGTGCCATGGGAACCATGGACAGGATGGTGGTCAGGGTGGTCATGAGGATGGGGCGCAGACGGATACAGCCGGATTCGATCAGCGCCTCGTCCAGCGGCATTTCTTCTCTGAGCTGGTTGACGCTGTCCACGTAGAGGATACCGTTGTTTACCACGATTCCTGCCAGCATCAAAAAGCCCATCAGGGACACCATGCTCAGGGTGGAGCCTGTAATAAACAGAAGTACCACGCTTCCTACCAGGCTGAAGGGAATGCACATCATCACCATCAGGGAAAACCTGGGCGATTCAAACTGCATGGCCATCACCAGAAATACCAGGAATACAGCGGTGAGAATGGCCTGGTAGAGCACGGCAAACTCCTCGTTCATCATTTCCGTCATCATGTCCTCAGCCAGCTCCACTCCCTCCGGCATGGCAAGGGTGGACAGTGCCCTGTCAATCTCCTCCTTGGCGGTATACTGGGCCTCCTGGGTGGTGGCCGCCGTCAGGCTGATTTCGTACATGCCGTCCACTTTGGTGATCGTCTGGGGCGCATCGGTGTACACCACCTTGGCGATCTCCCGCACCGGAACCTGTTTTCCCTGAGAATTGGTGAGGGAGGCGTCCATCAGGCTGTTCACGCTGGAATACAGCCCCTCCGGGTACTCCAGGCGCACCTTGTATTCCGTGCCGTCCCTGGTGATGGTGAGGGCGTCCATTCCGCTCAGAATATTGTTCACGCTTCCCGCTGCCTGCACCGGCGTCATGCCGTAGTACATGGTCATGAGAGGATCTATTTCCAGCCGGGCGGCAGTGCTGGTATCCGACGCGGAGGAGGTCACCTTGATCACTCCGTCCACCCCTTCCATCAGAGCCTGTGCCTGCCGGGCCGTCTCCTTCAGAATATCCATATCCCTTCCATGCAGGTTGATCTGGGTGGTGGCCGATGACATCATGCCGCTTCCCATGGTACTTCCCCCCGAGGAGATCTGCAGCGTCATATCCGTGTAATCCCTGGTCAGGCCATTCCATTTCTCCACCACGTCAGCCGTGGAGATCTCCCGCTCCTTATCCAGGTAGGCGGACATGCTGGCAGTGGAGCCGCTTTCGATGGTCACACTGTAGGATTCCACCGCCTCCTCCGCCTGGGCCAGCTCCTCCAGCCTGGACATGGCCTTTTCCTTTGCCTCCATGGTGGTTCCGGGGCGGAAGGAGGCCGTTACCTGTACGATTCCTTCATCTGCCGCAGGAATCAGCTCCATGTGGATCTGGGTAAACATCAGCACCGCCGCCGCTGTGATTCCAAGAGTGATTAAAACCACGGCCGCTTTGCGGTGCAGGGCCTTTCCAAGAACCCTGCGGTATCCCCTGTTAAAGGACTCCAACGCCCGGTTGATAGGCATTTCCTTCTTTTCTATGGGTTTAAATATGGAAAAGAAAAGAGGCACCAGGGTCATGGCTGAGAGCAGGGAGGAGAGCATGGCAAACACGATGGTAAAGCCAAGCTGTCCGAACATCTGTCCCGCCAGATCGTCCACCGTTGCCATGGGCAGGTACACCACGATAGTGGTGATGGTGGAGGCGATGATGGAAAGCGTAACCACCCGGGTTCCATGGAGAGCCGCCTCCTTGAAGCTTTTTATGGTATCCCTGGCCCGGAAGCAGCTCTCGATCACCACGATGGAGTTATCCACGATCATACCGATGGCGATTACCAGGGAGCCAAGGGTGACCAGGTTCATGGAATAGCCCATCATGCTCATCAGGATCAGCGTGGCAAGCAGGGAAATGGGCATGGAGCTTCCCACGATCAGGCTGGCCTTCAGATCGCCGAAAAACAGGAACAATACCGCCATAGAAATCACCACGCCAAGGATCAGGGTCTTGCCCACCGACCAGAGGGAGGAGGTGATCGCATCGCCGGAATTGTACTGGACGGCCACCTGGATCCCGGGGTTCTTTTCCATGTACTCCGCTATGGTTTCCTTTACTTTGGAAGCGATCTGCACCACGCTGGCGCTCTGCTTCTTCTGAATGGAAATACTCACATTTTCTTTTCCGTTGCTTCTGCTGATGGTATCCGCTTCCTGCTTTGCCATGGATACCTCTGCAATATCGGACAGATGCACCACGCTTCCCGCCGCCGTGATAATGGGAACCTGCTCCAGCTTCTGGATGGTGTTGTACTCCATGGCGGCGCTGACCGCAATATCCTGGCTTCCCTGCACCACGCTTCCCGCAGGCATGGTAAAATCCACCGCCGCCAGGTAATTGGATACGGCGGACATGTTCAGGCCGTACTGCTTCAGCATATCCTCCCGCAGAAGGATACGGATATAATCCGTAGTACCGCCGGACACCTCCACCTGCGCCACATCCGTGATGGACTCCAGCTCGGGAACCAGACTGTCCTCCAGGATCTTGCGCAGATCCATCCCCTCCGCCGCGGAAGCGCTCAGGGTCATATCGGGGGTTTGAGAAATGTTCAGCTCCATCACCACAGGGCTGGAGGCATCCTCCGGCATACTCAGGCTGGCCGTGTCCAGCGCCGTGCGCAGATCGGAATAGCATTCGTCAATGTCCACGCCGTATTCATAGGTAAACATCACCATGGACAGGTTTTCAGAGGACTGGGCGGTGACGGAGTCCACTCCGTTCAGGGAAGCCCCCGCCTCCTCCACCACGTCGCTCACCAGCTTCTGCACGCTCTCGGGATCTGCGCCCGGATAGGTGGTCATCACGATCAACATAGGCATGTCCATATCCGGTGTCAGCTGCATTTTAAAGCCGGGTATGGAGGCCAGGCCGAATACCGCAAGGGAAAGGATGATCAGGATGACGGAGACCGGTCTTTTCAGGGCTGATTTCGTCAGGTTCATCCTTCCGCCTCCTCCGTCACTACGCGCACCTTCGCGCCGTCCGTAAGCTGGGGAGACCAGGAGCGGATCACCACATCCTCCTCCGTCAGTCCCTCCGTAATCTCGATCTGATCCTCATTGTAGGTTCCGGTCTGTACCTGGGTTCTGACTGCGGTATCGCCCTCCACACGGTACACGTAGGCCGTATCTCCCTCAAAATAAACCGCGTCATAGGGAATCAGAAGCACATCCTGTGCCCGGTAGGTATCTGCGGTGATTTTTACGGTCACGCCGTTTGCCAGACTGCTTCCCTCTGCCGCCGCCTTCACCTCAAACAGACTGGTTTTAGGATCCACCGACTGTCCCACCTGGGTGATGGCCGCGTCGCAGGTCTGGCCGTTTCTCTCCAGAGTGATGGACTGGCCGGGCGCCAGATGGTTCTTCACCGCCTCGCTCACGTAGAAGGTGATGGTCATGGAATCCTTGTTGGAGATCACGTACACCGGGTTTCCGGCGCTGACCATACCGAAATCATCCACGTTTTTCTGCTCAATGGTGCCTGAAATAGGGGCGGTGAGCACATAGTTATCCAGCTGCATCCGGGCGCTGGCAATACCAATATCTGAGGAAGCGATCTGATTGGCCAGGGTGGCAGCCGTATCCTGATAGGCCTGCCCGTTCTGAATGCCATACTGGATCTGGGCATTTTTCAGGTTGTCCTCATAGTAGTCGATGGTGTCCGCCGTGGTGGACTGGGCCGTCTGGGCGGATTCGATATTGCCGTCCATGGATTTTAAATTGCTCTCCAGAGTGGCGGCCTGGGACTTGAGGGAAGCGATCTGCGAAGCATAGGAGGCCACACTGCTGTCCATGCGTCCCTCGCCAATATCTGCGGGGCTGTAGCCCGCGGCAATCAGCTCACGAGTGGCATCAAAGGGAGCTTTGGCCTTCAGATACTCTGCATAAGGCTTTTTCTTCGGTTTCTCTCCGGTTCCCGGATCCGCTGCCAAGCCTTCCCCGCCGGATGTATTCGTAACGGACAGAAGCTTATACTCCTCGTTTCCATCCACAGCCAGGGCGGTGGAAGATACCTGCCCCGGCCTCTCATGTCTGCGTATCTGCTCCAGGGTCAGTCTCTGTTCCTTTTCCCCTCCTCTGCCGCTGGACGCGGCAGGGATAACGGTATCATGTAAGCTGCAGGACACTGCTGCCGCCGTCTCCTTCTGTCCATCCGATTCCTGCTTCTTTTCCGGCGGCTCAGAAACAGGCTCCGTCTGCCGGATCGTTTCTGCCGCTTCGCTCTCCTGCGTGTCCTGTGAATCAGCCTTTCCTTCTGTTTCCGCAGACTCCTTCTCTCCTTCAGGCTCCGGAGGTGCTTCGGAGGAAACCTCCTCTATCCCCCCGCCTTCCTCAGTGGATGGAGGCGTGGTATCTCCTCCCTGCTGTCCGGACTCCTCTTCTGCATCAGGCTCAGATGGGACAGGCTCAGATGGTCTCTCCTGAGCCGCACCGCCTTCCTCTCCTGCCGCCGGCGGAGGATCTCCTGCTCCTGACTGATTTGCCGCATCCTCTTCCTCCTGGCTGGTATAATATTCCTCCTTCCAGTTAGGCTCATTGGCGGGATCCGCCTTCCACTGCCAGATCCCTGTTGCGGGATTCTGCACCACCAGCTGCTTTGCCTTCGCGGCCATGCCCTTCATCCCGTCGTAACCGTTTTCCATATCGCTGATACTGTTGTTGATCTTATCAAGCGCGTCCTGCATATCCTCCCTGGCCTCCCGGGCATCGGCCACGGAATCACCGGCGGTGCTGTACTGCTTCTTCGCCTGATCGATCTGGAACTGAATGCTGTTGATGCTGTTCTCCATGTTCAGGTTGCTCATCACCTGAGTTGATCCCAGCGTCCTCTGAGCGGCCAGCTCCGCTCCCTGTCTGGTAAGCTGGGCAGACTCCAGCTGCAGTCTGGCCGCTTCGTCGTCGATACGCACCAGAACGCTTCCTGCCTCCACATAATCTCCCACCTCAAAATTCACTTCCGTCACTTCCCCGGACACCAGAGGCACGATACTCACCTGCTCCTGAGGGCTCACCGTTCCCACAAACGTACCGGATACCGCCATCGTTCCCCTCACAGGGGCCTCTGCCGATACGGCTATCGCCGCCTGCTCCATCGTCTCCGTTTCAGGCTGTGCATCTGCCTGGCCGCATCCGCCAAGCCCCACGGCCACAGCCAGGCCCAGGGCCAGACCTGTCGTCCATTTTTTCTTTTTCTTCATTCGTTCCAACCTTTCCATAACCTCCCGGCAGAACCGCGCCGGCTGGCCCTGCTTTTATTCCCGCAGGCAGCAAGCCAGGCAGCCAGGCCTGCATGAATATCTGACGACTGCCGCAGACGTCAAAGCCCCGCTGCTGCGCAGCGCTGCAAGCCTGATGCCCTGATACCTGCAGCGGGGTTTTTGACTTCATTTTACTTAGCACCGCTAATTATTTTTTCGTTTTACATTCTATACATACGCTGATATGAAGTCAATTAAAAAAGAATAAAATATGTGGGCTCTGCCAATATGTAATGAGACGTGAAAACATGCTTCAGGTAACAGGCAGCAGCTCAGGAGTGAGCGGGCGTTACTGTTCACGGCAGGCCCGTAAACAGTAACTTTCGCGGGCCTATTGAAAGTTTTTGCTGCGCAAAAGAGGCCCGCTCACTCCTGAATCACATTCTTACGCCTCAAACGGCAGGCGTTTGAGGCTGCTGTGAACAGTAACGAGCGGGCCTGCCGGCGCCCCGAATGCGGCCTGCAGCCCTTTTCAATTCCCCCTTCCCCATGCTATACTGGATTTATTTCAAAACAAGGAGACCGCACATGACTGATTTTGAAAAAGCCCCTTTTGAGCTGATCCGCAAATTTCATCGCTTCAGGCTGAACGCCTTCCCCATGCCTCTGCCTGAGGGGGAGCTTCTGACCCTTGCTCTGATCGGGGAGCTGAATCGTGAAAAAGGGGCGGAGCACACGCTGGTGTCCACCCTGGCAGAGGAGCAGCATATTTCTGTCCCCACCATTTCCCGCTGTCTGCGCAGACTGGAGGAGAAAGGGCTGATCCTGAAGCTGGAAAGCCCCGCCGACCGCCGCAGCACCTGCGTCAGCCTGACCGACGAAGGACAGCGGATGCTCGACGAGGCCTGCCAGACCGTGTCTGCTTTTATCCGAAAAGTATTTTCCCATCTGGGAGAGGAAGAGCTGCGGCAGTTTTTTATCACCTACGACAGGATCTATGAGGCCTTTGCCCTGGAATACGAAGCTCTGGCCCCCGTTTCCGGTCAGTTCGACCGCACCTCCTGACGCATAAATCCCACATAAGAAGCACAGAACGCTGCCAGCATCAGAGCGATAAGGCCAATCAGATGCGGCCATACCAGAAGCAGGCTCTGGCCCAGGGGAAGATAGCCTGAAATGGCTCCTTCCATCTGGCTCATGGTCACCACATTCACGGAACGGACTGCCGGATTCATGATAGTGGACGCAGCCTCGCTGTACAGGTAGTAGGGCGATATGCGGTTCAGGTTCAGCTCCAGCGTATAATTATCCACCGAATTCATCAGCGCGGCGAACTGAGTATCCACCGGGTAGACGGCGCTGGCAATCATGCTGGCAAACAGGCTCATAAAAATAGCGAAAAAGATCCACAGAGCGATCACCGCCAGGGCTGAGGTGGCGGAATGACGGCACACCACAGAGAAAAAAATGGACAGCCCCAGCCAGAAGGCCATGTATACCACCGTGAAAACCAGGAAGAAGAAGATGCGGAATACCTCCTCCGCCTCCGGCAGAAGCCCGGTTGCCAGAATTCCTGCAGCTCCGATCAGGATACCCATGGAAAAAACCATAATGGTAATCACAGTGGCTCCTGCCAGAAACTTTCCTATTATAATGGAATCCCGATAGATGGGCTGGGCCACCAGACGGTTCAGGGTACCCGCCGTGCGTTCCCCGTTTATGGCGTCAAAGCCCAGCACCAGACCCACAAAGGGCCCCAGAAGGCCGATAAAGCTCAGGAAAGAGGGCATACTGCTCCCGCCCGAGGTATAGAGGGAAAGGAACAGATACAGATAAGAGCCCTCCGCCTCTGAGACTGCCGTCACCGCGCCGTACAGGCTGGCCAGACTGGCTGCATAAATCAGGAGAAGAATGATCAGAAAGCGGCGGCTTCTCAGCTGATCCGCCAGCTCCTTATGGTAAAGCGCCCACAGGCCTGTGCTGCCCTTTCCTGCGCTCTGCGCCCAGCGATTTACACATTTCTTCATTCCCGCGGCCCAGCCGCCGGCATTTTTGACGCTGACAGCTTTGCTGTCGTTCTCCCCTCCTTTTGTCATTTCTCTGGATAAATTTTCTATTTTCATGCCTGATTCCTCCTGTGCCACTGCCATTTGGGGAGCGCACGGCGTGCAGAGGGCGCGCTTTCCTGTCCTGCTTTTTCAAAATACATATGGTAGATCTCATCCAGATCCCCGCCGCGCTGGTGCAGATGGAGCACCGTCACGCCGTTGGCCGCCAGCAGGGGAACCAGGGCCGGACGCAGATCAGCTTTGGAGAAAATGGTAAGACGGTTCTTCTCCCGCTCCACCTCCTCCACACCCTCCTGCTGCCGGATCAACATACATACTGCCTCACTGCAGGGCTCCAGCTCCAGTTCCAGACTGTAATGGTTTTCCTTCTGTACCTGCGCTCCCAGCTCGTCGATGCCTCCGCAGGCAACCAGATCACCGTTTACAAAGATCCCCACCCTGTCGCAGATCTGCTGGATCTGGTAGAGCTGATGGGAGGAAATGAGCACCGTGCGTCCATCCTCCTGCGCCAGCTCCCGGATCAGGGACAGAAGCTGCCTCATGCCCTCCGGGTCAATACCCAGAGTGGGCTCATCCATGATGATGACCTGTGGATCCTTCATCAGCGCGTCCGCCACTCCCAGTCTCTGCCGCATACCTTTGGAATAGGTGCCCACCCTCCGGTCAGCATCCTTCGTCATACCCACCCGCTCCAGAAGCGACTCGATTCTCTCCTCCAGCTCCTGCCCTTCCAGGCCGTTCAGCTTTCCCGTAAATCTCAGATTCTGGCGTCCCGTCATTTCAGAATAAAAGCCCACGTTATCGGGCAGATACCCTACCCGCCGCTTCACCTCGATCGGATTCCTGCGGCAGTCAAGCCCTCCGATGAACGCACAGCCCTCCGAGGGCTCCGTCAGCCCCAGAAGCATCAGGATCGTGGTGGTCTTGCCCGCTCCGTTGGGCCCCAGCAGCCCGAATACCTCCCCTTTCCTGATAGCAAGATTCAGGTGGTTCACCGCCGTCTTGTCTCCATACCTTTTGGTAAGGTTCTGTGTCATAATGATGGTCTGCATGTTCGTTTCCATAGACTACCTTCTTCCATATTTCTTAAAGATATAGCCCAGTCCTGCCAGAAGGGCGGCAATGATCAGCACGGCAAGAATGCCCCATGCAGTGCGGGTCTTGACGGACACACGGAACTCTGCATCAGAGGAGGTTTCCGCGTTGTTTACAGACAAGGTTACCACATAGTCACCGGTAAGAGCATCGGAGTCGGGCGTCATATAGGCCGTTACCTCCTTGGTCGCCCCTGCCTCCAGAACATCAATGGTGGATTCGCTGAAGCTCACTTCCCAGTTGGAGGGCGCAGTGGAGGTCAGATTCAGATTCTTCAGATCCACATTTCCGTTGTTGGTTATACTCAGCGTTACTTCTTCCTTATCATTGGCATAGGCATCCAGGCTCAGCCTGCCGCTGGGCGTGGACAGCGCCACCTCATAGGAGCCGGTGATCTTCACCTTCAGCTCTGTGCTCAGGGTTTCACCTGATGAAACGGCAGTACAGGGAATGGTGTATTCCCCTTCCTTGATGCTCTCCGGAGGAGTAATGTTCACCGTAAGTCCCTTGCTGCTTCCCGCATCCACGGTCACACTGGCCACCTGGGTGGTTTCACCGGAGGGGACAAAGCCCACCTGCCAGCCGCTTGGCGCCTCCGCAGACAGACTGTAGGACTGCTCCGCCCCCTTATTGTTCACCAGAGTGGTATCAAAGCTGAAGCTGGTGCCGGATGCTCCCTCCTGCTCCGGATACTCGGAGGAAAAGTTGCTCTGTCCGGTCTCCGCCTGGCTTACCACGATCTCCAGCTCCAGCGTATCCTCATTTCCTTCCCCTGCATCCGCCTTCAGGCCCACATGGTAGGTTCCCTCCTTCACATCCGAGGGCAGCGTCAGATTGAAGGTGGCAAGCCCCTCCGAGATCCCCTCCCCTGCAATATGTACCCGGCTCACGTCGCTGCTGCTTCCCCTGAAATATCCTTCCCAGCCTTCCGGCATGGAGGTAACGGAAAGCGCGGCGTCATAGCCCTGCCCCGTCAGGCTGTCAAAATCCAGGGCAAAATTCAGGCTTTCCCCCGCCTTCGCCATGATTCCCGGATAATCCGTGCTCATGTCCAGTCCTCCTGCCGCATGGGCAGTCATCGGATTCCCCGCCGCAATCATACCTGCCAGCAGAAGTGCTGCTGCGCTGTTCCTTTTCCAAGCTTTCCATCTCTTCATGTCTGTGAGACTCCTTTCCCGTGGGACACTGTTTTGAGCGGACCGGCTGACGATACCGGATTTCTTCCATCCTCCACGCTCCAGCCCGTTACCGCCCTGGCCCTTTCTTTTATTCTAATTTCAAATCGTGATTTCTTTTTGAAAAAAATGTGTTTATTCTATGAAATCATAGGGGAATCCCGATGAAAAGGAACTTTCCTATTGTATAAAAAGTGCCGCCGCCGCATATCTCTACGCGGCAACGGCACTTTTATGCCTTTCTTCCAAAATACCTCTGATAAAAGCTGCTCTGGCAAAAGACCTTTCCGTCCAAATGTCCCTGACCGGCTTACTGCAGCCTCATACGCTCTTTGATATAAATTTCCAGCATATCAGCCGTCTTTTTCGTGCCCAGCTTGCTGGAATTGATGGAGAAATCATAGTTTCTGGAATCTCCCCATTTCCCTTTACAATAATAGTTGTGATAGGATTTCCTCTGCCAGTCTGTGCGCTCGATCATGTATTTGGCCTCATCCTCACTCAGACTATACAGCTTCTTAATCCTCTCCAGCTTTACAGGCTTGTCGCCCAGGATAAAGATGGACACCAGTCCGTCAAAATCCTTCAGCTTCGTTTCCGCACAGCGTCCCACGATCACGAAGGATTCGCCCGCCTCTGCCTTTTTACGCAGAAAGTCAAACTGCATATTGGCAATATTCTCGTGCATGGAGTTGGTATATCCCCTCACTGTCCTTGAGAAGAATCTGCTTTTCGGCTTCTCATCGTACTTTTTCAGTTCTGCATTGTCGATGTCCTTCTCCTGGGCAATATGCTCCAGAATATTGCTGTCGTAAAGCGGAAGCTCAAAACGCTCCGCCAGATCCAGGGCGATCTCGCGTCCTCCGCTTCCAAACTCACGCCCCAGTGAAATAATTAACTGTTTCCCCATCGCAGCCTAACCTCCTGATTAAAAATATCTGAGATAAATGCAGATCATGGAAATAAATACCACGATTGCCGTTGCAGGCGCCGCATACTTACAGTATTTGCCCCAGCCGATCAAATGGCCTGCCTTGGCCGCCACCGAAATACCCACCACGTTGGCGCTGGCTCCAATGGGAGTAGCGCTTCCGCCAATATCGGTTCCCAGCGCCAGTCCCCACGCCAGAACGGAAAGATCCACGCCCAGGGTAGAGGACAGGCTCTTGATCACCGGAACCATGGTGGCCGCAAAAGGAATATTGTCCACAAACGCGCTGGCAATCGCAGATACCCAAATCACAATCGCAATCATCAGCATTGCATTGTCACCGCTGATCCGTGCAATAAAGTCAGCGATCAGCTCCAGAATCCCCGTCTGCTCCAGTCCTCCCACGACCACAAACAGTCCGGTAAAGAACAGAAGCGTCTTGTAATCCACCTTTTTCACCAGAATCAGCGCCTCACGTCCCGCTGTCAGCAGCGTAACAGCGCCGATAAACACACCTATGGTAGCTACGGTCAGTCCCGTCTGCGCATGGGACACCAGAAGCACCACCGCACAGGCAAAAATCACACAGCTGATGATAAAGTCCTTCTTATTCTCAATGGCCTCCTTCGGGTCAGGATAGGAAACAGGCCCGTTTCCCTGAGCCGGAGCCGACAGCTCCTTCCTGAAGCACAGGAAGAAATAAAGAATAACAAATACCATGCAGATCCCTGCGATCAGCCCTGTATTCATAATGAAATCCGCAAAGGAATAGCCCAGCGAGGTTCCGATGATGATGTTCGGAGGATCCCCGCACATGGTGGCCGAGCCGCCCAGGTTCGCGCAGAAAATCTCTGCAATGATCATGGGAACCGGATTAAACTTCAGCAGTCTTGCCAGTTCAACCGTCGCAGCCGCCAGGAACAGGATCACCGTGATGCTGTCGATAAACATGGCCAGGACGCCGGACATCAGCATAAATACCAGAAACAGAGGCAATGTCCTGTACTTCACTGCCTTGGCCAGTCTCAGACACAGCCACCGGAAAAAGCCTGCCCGTCCCATTCCTTCCACCATGATCATCATACCTGCGATGAAAAGAATCGTCGCCCAGTTAATCCCGCTGCTGGACTCCTCCGCCGCTCCGGCCGCATACCAGAACGAGGGCTGAAGAAAGCTCCCCAGATTCAAGGTTTCCCACACGGCCGCCGTGCTGTGCATACAGAAGCCAAATACCCCTACCAGCATCAGCAGACCGCATCCAAGCGAGGTGTAATGCCGCTCGATCTTCTCGGTCACGATCAGGGCAAACATCAGCACGAAAATGATTACTGCAAAGATCTGTGCCACCGTCATATGCCATTTCCTCCTGTCAGTTCTTCTTTTTCTTAATGTATGTTCTGTAGCAGAACGGTTCTGCAGCAGAGCGCCGCCCCTGCCCGGACTGAAGTCCCTTTTGGGCTGAAGTAACTGCCTGGGCTGAAGCAGCAGCCCACCGTCTGCCGGGAGCAGTCCGTCTATGCGTCCTTCTCCCAAATCCAGTTTGCTATTATATTACAAAGAATCCTCCAAGAAAATGGCAAATCTGCACAAGCTTTTTTTATTTTTTTCCGAAAAACCCCCTTCTCATAAAAAACTCTATTTGATTTTCAAATCAATTATCCCCCATTTCTGTGAAAAATCTGCGTCTTTTTTCTTATTTTTTTATGACGTCAGCTCAGCAGATTGCTTGTTAAAACCGTGTTAAGATTGTGCAAAAGGGCAATTTAAATGTTGTTACGCTCCTTTCTTACTGTCTGGCCGAAAAGGCTTGCCGCCTCCTTCCATTTCCATTACAATGAAGCAGAAAACGTAAAAGAAAAGGAATCAGACAATCCTATGATGAGAGAATTCAGTTTTATTCTGTTTGGCTACCTGACTGGAAGCATTCTGTTTGCCCGGCTGGCAGGTCAGCTTTTCCACTGCGGGGATATAACCGCCAACAGTCCCGACCATAATCCGGGTACCTTTAACGCTTTCCGCAACGGCGGTTTTGGCTGCGGTATGACTGCGCTTCTGGGTGATATTCTCAAGGGCCTTCTTCCCGTATGGCTTTATCAGGCAGGCGCGGAAGGTGTGTCAGGCCCTCTGTTTCCCTTCGTTCTGGCAGCCCCGGTAATCGGACATATCTTTCCGCTGTACCACCATTTCTGCGGCGGAAAAGGAATCGCCACCACTTTTGGATGTCTCCTGGGCCTTCTGCCGGAATACAGGCCGGTGCTCATCCTGGCTTTCTGCTTCCTGTTTTCTTCCTGTGTGGTGCGTATCACTCCCCATTTTTACCGTACCCTCTTCACTTACCTGTGCTCCGGGATTATCCTGCTGTTCCTGGAAAGGCATTTCAGAATCACTCTGGGCTTTTTATTGATCATGGCCGCCGTAGGAATACGATTCCTGACCAGCAGAGAAGAAAAAGAAGCTTGTAAGGTGGAATTTGTATGGAAGCATTGATTTTATCATGCAGCACCGGCGGCGGGCACAATGCGGCCGGCAGGGCTGTAAAGGAAGAACTGGAACGGCGCGGACACCATGCCGTCATGCTGGATCCCTATTCCCTGGCAGGAAAGCATTGGGACAGAAGGGTCGGGAACGCTTATATCAGGCTTGTACAGGAATCTCCCCAGCTTTTCGGCTGTATCTATCAGCTGGGAGACTGGTACCGCCAGCTTCCGATCCACTCTCCGGTCTATAAGGCCAACCAGCTTATGTGCCGGATTATGGAGGATTACCTGGCGGCGCATCCCTGTGACGTGATCCTCATGCCCCACATTTATCCCGGCGAAATCCTTACCAATATGAAGGACAGGGGTATTTCAGTTCCGCCAGCCATCTATATTTCAACAGACTATACCTGTATTCCCTTCACTGAGGAAATCAGCTGTGACTATTTTATTACTCCATCCCCTGAAGCAGGCCGGGAGTTCATGCTCCGCGGTATTCCCTCAGAAAAGCTGATTCCTGCCGGTATCCCTGTGGGAAAGGATTTCCTGATAGAACGGACACCACAGGAGGCTATGGCCCGGCTGAAGCTGGATCCCCAAAAACAATACCTGCTTCTCATGGGCGGCAGTATCGGTGCAGGAGAAATCGCCAGAGCGCTTCGGGTTCTCTCCGCCTATCTGGACGCAGAGGACAGGCGGCAGCTCATTGTCATCTGCGGCAGCAACCGAAAGCTTTTGGATGAGCTTCAGAAGCAGTATGGAGAAAATAAACGGATCACCCTTATGGCAGACACCGACCAGATCCCGCTGTATCTGAGGGCCTGCCATGTGTGTATCTCCAAGCCTGGAGGGCTGTCCTCCACGGAGGCAGCCGTCACAGGAACACCCCTGATCCATATTTCTCCCATTCCGGGGTGTGAGGTGCGGAATATGGAATATTTCAGTTCACACGGCATGAGCCTTGCGGTGGGAAATGAGCTGGAAAAGCTGCCCTCCGCTCTGAAGCAGCTGGAGGATAAAGCAGTGAGAGAACAGATGAGGAAAAATCAGCGGCAGTATGTTCCCCGAAGCTCCACCGATACCGTATGCAGCCTGGCAGAGCAGCTTGCCCGGTCAGGCTGATGGCCAGACCGGAATTTTTATATGCTCATGAATAATTGGGGTTATATGCTGTGTGCGCAAAATTATTCAAATTCGGCGTGTTCTTTTTTGTGCTTAACTATATTTATTTAAGTTTTATGCAAATACACGCCTGTTTTTACTTCAATTACATCATTTATTCTGGCTTACTGATTTTCTGTTGCCAAAATGTTGCCACCATTTTATGTACTACTTCCATAAAAAGCATCCAGTTTTCCTATAAAATAATTAAAACTTGGCGAAGCATTATTTCTAATATCTAACAACGCACCAACATTTTTCGCACATTCACACTTAAACATTCCGATTTCATAATATGACGAAGCATTCCCTTTAAGGGTTTGTAAACCACCTTTATAAACAATATCTGCCAAATACTCCCACGTACCAATAATACTATCTTGAACATACTTTTGTAGTAATTGTCGTTTAGCCATTGGGTATGCTGTTAACAACGCTTCACTATCCCCTAACAACCATGCTTCCATTTCTTCAATCGCTATGCAAAAAAACACTTGTATCTGTATTTCCAGGTTTTGGTACATTTGTATTAAACTACGCTTCATCTCTACACAATTTGCATCGTCACTATCTAAAATTACAAATATTGCCTTTTTCCCCGGCATATTTTTTTAATATGAACTCATTCCTTTCAAATACATCGATAAATCTGTTAACAGTCTTTTAGATTTTATTTGAGACATTCGGTTCATTTTTAAAGGTATTTTCCCAATTCCCTTAAAACTATGAATTTTGTACGTAATATTTTTCTTATCCATCACATACTTATCCATTATTTGCTCTACGAGAATACACCCGATTTATCTTCAATTAAAATTTCAATATATGTGTATTCTTCCATTTTTGTTCCTCGAAACTCAACCAAAATAATTGCTGTACCACAAATCACCTAATTCGATGTCTGAATCACATAACTGTTTAACATATTCATATTCGGATGCCCTTGTAATAGTTGAAAAACCATTTTCCTGTTTTTCTAACACCCATACTTCATCCGGAGATAGTGAATTCACAAAGAAAGGACTATGTGTCGTAACAAAAAGTTGCTTTGAGTAAGTACCTTTAATACTATTTTTCATTTGAAATGCCAAGTCAGCCAAATACTTATGATATAATCCGTTTTCAGGTTCTTCGATAAAAACTAGCGGACGTGCATCTTTTTCATGCAATAGCAAATAGTATGCGAAAAGCTTTAATGTTCCATCCGACATTTTTTGTGAATAAAATGGTTTATCAAATCCTTGCTCTAAAAATTCAAGCACCAATTGACCATTTTGCAGCTTAACAGGTTTAATTTCTTTGATACCAGGAAGTTTAGTTTGGATACTGCGTAATACCTTTAAAAAATCTTTCGGATCCTCCCTATATAAGAACTGCGCTACATTATTTACATTATTACCCAAACGGTTCAAATATTTTTGCGGTCCTGCATTAGGGATTTCACGGGCTGATGTTGGACTAAAGTAACACAAAAACCAATTTTTTAAAAAGTTTTTAAATCTTACAATCCTAGGATGTTCTTTTAACTCACCAAGCGTTACAATTCCTAGTTGTCTAGGATCTGCCAACTCAACATCAACCTTATCTCCAATCTCCTGATTTTCTTCCTCCAAAAATCCACTATTATTTCCTTTAAAAGCAAACCCTTTTCCACATTCAAGAAACAGGAATGACATTGGTCGTCCATATCTTTCATTTGCCCGTCTTTGCCGTAATCTTTCCTTTTCGACTATCGGTCTATCATATTTATCTAGTCCGATTGACAATTCATACGTTATTGGAGGCTCATTGCTAGTTTCACGATAATATATCTCAAATTCTATAGGTTCTTTTGCACTTTGGGAAATAAGTTTCTCGAATCCACCTCTACCATTTAAATCACACGCGACTTCAACACCTTTTTCCAAACAATCCGCAAGAAAACCGAATGCATCTGCCAAAGTGCTCTTTCCAGTTCCACTTTGACCAATTATCGCATTCATATTTGTCAATTCTTTTCCTTTACTGTCAAATAATAATTTCCCCATTTTTATGTCTTTTAAAGAACCATAGTTTTTAATCCGAATACCTGCTATTCTTCCCATATCTTCATCTCCCCAAACACTCTGTCAAAGTCTAGATTATACCATATTATTCCCTGATTTTCATAAAACATTTAATAATAAAACCCAAAATTCTAAACCACCTATAAATGGCAATACCCGAAGAATCTACTAAGCTAAAATAGAAATATTACATATATAGCAGGCAATCCTATAGACTACCTG
>CAUWLJ010000055.1:0-22812 GCA_963559585.1 uncultured Eisenbergiella sp.
CTTTTTTCCGGAATGAAGCGCTCCGCTTTTACGTCCCGGCACATTCCTCTTGCTGCCGTCCCCGGTCTGCCACGGTCTTTTCCTCCGTCCGCCGGCCGCATTCTTCCACCGCGTCCTGCATCTTCTTCAGCTCGTTCGTCAGAAACTGGATGACGTCCTTTCTCGTTATAATCCCGATAAAAATCTTTTCATCGTCCACCACCGGAACGAAATTCTGGCGCATCACCCGCTCCAGAAGCTCCTCCATCTTCACGTTCACATGTACCGCCCGATTGTCGCGGCTGCGGATCAGCTGCATGACGGAAATGTCCTCCATCTCGTGGAGCCTTGGAAAGTTTTCCTTTTTCAGCTTCCACAGAACGTCTCCCTCCGTGATGGTACCGATATATTTCCCCTCCATGGTCAGAAGCGGGATGGCCGTAAACCCATGGTACTCCATCTTTTCCAGCACCTGACGCAGAGAATCATCCTCCTCCACATACGCCACCTCGCTCTTTGGGGTCAAAAAAAACAAAATATTCATATCCTTTTCCCGCTTTTCTCTGCCTTCTCTTCTGCCCTTCAGCCTTCAAACACGATACTGCCTGCCAGCTTCTGCGCCGTTTCCTCTCCGGCAAGCTCCTTCACAATGGCAAGGGCAAAGGGAATCGAACAGCCCATGCCGCGCCCGGTGATCACATTACCGTCCACCTCGGCCGGAGCGTGGGTCACCACCGCGCCCTCCAGATGGCTTTCAAAGGAAGGGTATGAGGTGGCTTTTCTCCCCTTTAAATAGCCTCTGTGTCCAAAAATGCTGGGAGCCGCGCAGATCGCCGCAACATATCTGCCGCTGTGATAGAATTCATCCAGCTTCTCCATCAGCAGCGCGCTGCTCTCCAGCCCCTCCGTCCCTTTAAGTCCCCCGGGAAGGATCAGAATATCCATGCTGTCCCAGTCCGTCTGGGAAATATCCTGATTCATCTGCACCACAATATCGTGGGAGCCTGCCACGGTGGGCGTTCCCTCCACCGAAACCATGGTTACGTCAATATCCGCCCTTCGCAGCAGATCCACCGCGGTGAGCGCCTCCACTTCCTCATATCCTTCTGAGAAAAAAACAGCAGCTTTACTCATATTCCTACCTCTTTTCCTTTACCGGCTGGTTTGTTACGGTTCAACGGCAGGCCGGTAAACCGTAACCTTCATAGCTTCTTTATTATACCAGAGAGAAAAGGTATATTCTACTAAAAAGAAGGGGCTTTTTTCTTAAAAAAATGTGAACAAATACTAACAAAAATGAGTAAAAACTGTGGTAGACTCTTTTTATAAGGAAAATCCGGCAATGCGGCCGCAGTTACTGTGCGCAGCAGCCTGCCGTCTGAGCCATGCGCCCCTTAGGACTTTTTCGCTGCCGCGCAGCTTCTCAGTCCCACGAACGGGCAGAAAAGGAGAAGATAATGGAAATAGAAAGAAAATTTACTGTAAAAAAGCTTCCGGAGAACCTGGAAGGCTATGCCTGCCGCCTCATCGAGCAGGGCTACCTGAGCACCGATCCTGTGATCCGGGTGCGCAGGGAGGACGATCACTATTATATGACCTACAAGGGAAAGGGACTCCTTATGCGGGAGGAGTACAATCTGCCGCTGAATGAAACGGCCTATCACCATCTTCTGGAAAAAGCGGACGGGCGGATCATCCGGAAGCGGCGTTTTCTGATTCCCTGTGAGCCATACACCATTGAACTGGACATTTTTGAGGGAGAGCTTCATCCTCTTGTGATCGCGGAGGTGGAATTTCCAAGTGAAAAGGAGGCCCACAGTTTCCAGCCTCCCGCCTGGTTCGGGGAGGATGTAACCATGAACCCTTCCTATCACAATTCTAATCTCAGCCGGCGGAAAGCTGGAGAAGCTTCCCTTTGAGCTCGTTCTCCATACGGCTCATCTCGGCTTCCGCCTCCTGACGCTTCTGCCTGCCCTCCTGCTGGATCCGCATTACTTCATCCAGCGTGGAGATCAGGGATTCGTTGGTAGCCTTCAGCGTCTCCATATCCACAATGCCGCGCTCGGATTCCTTCGCGGTTTCCAGGGTGGCGGTTTTCAGGGTGGCGGCGTTGCGGCGGAGCAGCTCATTGGTCATATCCGTCACCTGACGCTGTGCCGCTGCCGCCTGAGTGGAATGCTCCACGCCCAGGGCAAGCACCATCTGGCTTTTCCAGAGAGGGATGGTGTTGACCAGGGTGGACTGGATCTTTTCCACCATCAGAGTGTCGTTGTTCTGCACCAGGCGGATCTGGGGCGCCGTCTGAATGGAGATCATACGGGTCAGCTCCAGATCGTGAAGCTTCTTCTCGAAACGATTGCACATCTCGTCCAGATCCCTGGCCTCCTGGGCATCCTCGGGAAGCCCGCTGTTCTGGGCTTTGGTAAGAAGCCTGGCCAGCTCCACCTGGCGTACCTCGTCCAGCTTCTTCTTCCCGGCCATGATATACATGGACAGTTCCTTGAAATAGGTCTTGTTCAGCTCATACATCTTATCCAGCGTGGCGGCGTCCTTCATCAGCTGTACCTGATGGCCCTCCAGCACCTGGCAGATATGGTTGATGTTGCTCTCCGCCTTGGCATATTTGGTCTTCATGGCGCTGATTTTGTTGGAGGTTTTCTTAAAAAATCCCAGAATCCCTCTCTCCTCCTCAGCATCGAAGCTCTTCAGCTCCATCACCACGCTTCCAAGCAGCTCTCCCACCTCGCCCAGATCCTGTGTCTTCACATTATCCAGCGCCTTCTCGGAAAAATCAGCCATCTTCTTCTGGGCCCCGGCGCCATACTGGAGGATCATATTGGAATTTTTCAGATCGATCTGCTTGGAAAATTCCTCCACCATCTGCTTTTCTTCTTCATTCAGGATGCTGTCGTCCCATTCCGGCTCTGCCGGTTTGGCGGGCTCCACGGGAACGGGGGCTGCCGGCTCCTCCTGCAGGGGGGTGAGTGTCAGTGTGGGTGTTGCGGTAAAATCCTTGAAATCCTCGCTCATGTGCTGTCTCCTTTTCCTCTATTCTCTCGCGGGCCCGCTTTTCATGCCGGATTCTGTCAGGCCCTCCTGGGCCAGCATGGTATGAAGCACCGAAATATCCGTAGATACGTCCCAGGCAGTCTCCTCAAACAGACTGTCCAACAGCTTCTCAAAGGCCAGATTCAGTGTATCCAGCGTCTTTTCTATCTCCTTCTTGCTGTTGCTGATATTCTCACCCTGCACAGGCTGACGGTCAAGCTCCTCATATGCGTCCAGAAGCTTTACCGTAGTGGGCAGATAATAATCCATAAATTTGCGCAGATCGTCCGCACATTCCGGCGATTCCTTCACCCGCTGGAAAATCTTTTCCACCACCGTCTGCATGTAGGAAATCTTGTTGGAGATCTCCTCGCCGGGAATAGCGTCGTTGCTTTTCTGAATCCTTCTGATATATTCTTCTCCGGTACGGATCATTGCCTTCACTTCATCGGAAAGGCCCGCCGTCTCCTGCTGAACCCTTTTCCGGTTTTCCTGCTCCGCACGCTGGCGCATTTCCAGCTGCTTCTGGCTCTGCTCATACTGCATGTAGGTCTCGTCGCTCACAATCAGGCAGGTTTCCATGCGGTCCAGATGGCCCTGGCGGAACCAGCCGCTCCTGATCAGCCTGCGCAGATCATTCTTCACATATTTTTCCGATCTGCCCAGATGCTCCGCCAGCTCCTTCACGGAGCAGTAGGTTCTGCCGCTCAGGCCCTCCACGTATTTGCGGAACCGCCTCACTCTGCCCACCATCGCAGTTCCCTTCCATGCCATTACCGCGGCTCCTGCCAGAAGCACGGAAAAGATTCCTGCCGCTATCGCCGGGGCGGCAGTCCAGCCCATCACAAAGCCCACGATCACCATAATCAGAACTACTACCGCACTCACGCCGGCGATCGTATACCCCACAGCCATCAGAGCCGTGCCCCCTGCCTGGGAGCCGAAGGTTCTGGCAAAAAGTGTGTTCTGCATCTGATTCCGGCCTGTCTGCCCCACAAAGGACGCCCTCTGCCCAGGATCCGCTCCTGGGACTCTTCCTGAAACGCCGCCCGGATAGGGGACATTTCCCGGGCGGGGCATACTCCCCGGATGGGGGGCATTTCCCGGATAAGGCCGCCCGGGGCCGCCGTTTTGGGGAGCGCCGGAGGGCCGGCCGTTCCATGCGCCTCCAGGCTGAGCGTTCCTGCCGGGATACGCACCGCTTCCATTCGGTGCGCCGCTTCCGTTCGGCGCGCCATTCCAGTACCGGCCTGCGCCCGGGTTCTGCCCCATGCCGCCTCTGATGGCCGCTCCCAGATTTCCAAGCCCCTCCAGCCCTTCCATAACAGTTCTGCTGATATTCTCATTTAATTGTCTGAAATCCCTGGAATTCACGGCGTTGTCCACCATGTCCCGGATGTTGTCGCCTAAATCTGTCCAATCGTTGCTGCTCATTCTCTTAACCTCTGTTTTCTCAAACGTATGGGTAAATTATATATGAACCAGGGCCAAAAATCAACGAAGGAGAAAAATCTTTATACTTATTTAAGTAACAGCAGCATTTCCCTTGACTTTCTGACAATGCTGTTGTATTATTACATTAATACAATTTGCCATATAATGAAAATCAACGGCTTCAGCGGACAATCCCTCTCATCCTCCCTCCCGAAAGGAGACAGCGAATATGAATAAAAAAGTAAAAACCTATTTGGGGATCCTGTGTATCACCTGCCCGGTCTTTTATTATCTGAGTATCAAGGCAGGCGGCCTGCAGGGAGGCTCTGTTTTTCTCATTGCCCTCATGTGGATGCCTGCATTTGCCGCGGTATGCACCAAGCTGCTGTATGACCATTCTGTAAAAGGGATCGGCTGGAGAATCAAGGGATGGCGGCAGATAGGAAGCGCCTATATCCTGCCGCTGTTAAACTGCCTTATTGTATATGGAACCGCCTGGATGGCCGGGCTGGGCGGCTGCAGGCCTGTGGGAATCCTGCCATTTTTTATCATGGCCACATTGGGCCTGGCCGGAAGCCTGGTTACGGCATTGGGGGAAGAAATCGGCTGGCGGGGATTTTTGCTGACTGAGCTGCGGGCTTCCTTCTCCTACAAACAGGTCAACCGGATAATCGGTTTGATCTGGTTTGTCTATCATATGCCGTTGATTGTGTTTTCAAATTATAATAACGGAAATAAACCGGCCTCCGCTGTCTGCTTTTTTGTGATGGTAATGGCCATGACGGTCGTTGCAGATACATTGTGCATAAAAGCAGGCAGTATGTGGCCTTCCGTGGTGCTTCATGCCAGCCACAATCTGTTTGTGCAGTCTGTTTTTGATCAAATGACAGTAACGAAAGCCTATACGCAGTATATCACCTCCGAATTTGGCGCAGGCCTTGCACTGTGCTATGCGGCGGCGGCTGTATTTGTCCTTCATAAAAACCTTCATGAAAATAAGAAGAAAGAAGTGCGAAAATAAGCCTGATGGCTTATTTTCAATCAACAGTTTTGTGCCGGAGCGTCATAAAACTGTGCGGATCGCAAGTGAAGCTGAAACGCTCCGGCATGAAGGTAAATATGAATCTTTCAGGCAGTGCAAAAAGCGGCGGGGAAGCGCTGTCCGCGCCTGCCCTGCCGCTGACGGTCTTTTTTCTTACACTATTTTTCTTACACTATTTTTCTTACACTATTTTTCTTACACGTTTTTTCTTACACGGTTCATCTTCCGTACAGTCTGGTCATATCCCGGATCTTCTCCGCCAGCTCCTGCGTGCACTGCCCCTTCACCAGCCTCCATTTCCAGTTGTCTCCCAGAGTGGAGGGGGTGTTGATGCGTCCCTCCGCTCCCAGGCCCAGCCAGTCCTGCATGGGAATGATGGCGGTCTGCGCCACGCTGGAGAGAGCTGCCCGGATCATGGCATCGGGAAGGCCGGCATTTTTTTTCACGTTCAGGTATCGTTTGGCAAAGGCGCGATCCTGCCTGCCGATCTCCTCCACCCAGCCCTTTGTGGTCTGGTTGTCGTGGGTTCCGGTGTAGACCACGCTGTTTGGGGTGTAGTTGTGAGGCAGGTAGTCGCTTTCCTCTCTGGGGTCAAAGGCAAACTGCAGCACCTTCATGCCGGGATAGCCGGTTTTTTTCACCATTTTCAGGACCGCAGGGGTGAGGAAGCCCAGATCCTCCGCGATCACCTCCCGTTTCCCAAGCTTTGTTTTCAGGACGCGGAAGAAGTCGTAGTCAGGGCCTTTTTCCCAGTGGCCGAATTCCGCGGTGGGGTCTCCATAGGGAATGGAGTAATAGGATTCAAAGCCCCGGAAGTGGTCGATGCGGAGAATGTCATAAAGAGTGTAGCAGTAGGCAATGCGCCGCATCCACCAGTCATATCCGGTCTGCCTGTGGTATTCCCAGCGGTACAGGGGGTTGCCCCAGAGCTGTCCGGTGGCGGAAAAGGCGTCAGGAGGACAGCCTGCCACCGCCTGCGGGGTTCCGTCCTCCTCCAGCTGAAACAGCTCAGGGTGGGCCCAGGTGTCCGCGCCGTCGGGGGCCACGTAGATGGGGATGTCGCCCACGATCAGAATGCCTTTGCTGTTGGCATAGCTTTTCAGCGCTCTCCATTGGGTGGTAAACAAGTATTGCTGGAACTGATAGCAGGCGATTTCCTCCGACAGGGCGGCGCGGGCGGCATCCAGCGCTTCCTTCCTGCGCAGCTTAAGGCCTTCCTCCCAGGTCAGATAGCTCGCCCCCTTCAGGGAATCCTTGATTGCCATGTAAAGGGCGTAGTCGTCCAGCCAGAAGGCATTTTCTTCGGTGAACCGCTGAAAATCCGGGTCTGAGGCAATGCGGCTGTTGTCGTATGCTTTTCTCAGCAGGCGGAAACGGGCGCGGTACATTTTCTCATAGTCAACATAGGCTTCATCAGTGCCGAAATCGGCTTCCCGGCAGTCCTGTCCGGTAAGCCACTTTTTTTCGATCAGGCTCTCCAGGTCGATGAAATAGGGGTTCCCCGCAAAGGTGGAAAAGGACTGGTAGGGGGAGTCTCCGTATCCGGTAGGGCCCAGGGGGAGGATCTGCCAGAGCTTCTGTCCCGCATTTTCCAGAAAGTCCGCGAATTCATAGGCTTCCTTGGAAAATGCACCGATTCCGTAAGGGGATGGGAGGCTGGATATGGGGAGGAGGATTCCGCTTCTTCGCATTATTTTTCCTTCTTTCTGTGGAGAACAGGGCTCTCACTGAATGCGCCAAATATCTTCGTTGTACTCCCGGATGGTGCGGTCGGAGGAGAAGAAGCCGGCTTTGGCGATGTTTGTAAGCATCATTTTTTTCCATTTAGCGCGGTCTTTGTAGTCCTCCAGCATGCGGTCTTTTACGGCAATGTAGTCCTCCAGGTCGAGCAGGGTCATGAACCAGTCTTTGTTTAGGAGCTCTTTGTAGAGGCGTTCCAGGTTTTCCTTGTGGCCGTATTGAAGGGCTTCCTTTCCTACGATAAAGTCCACGGCTTCCCTGATCACGGGGCTCTTTTCGTAGTAGTCTCTGGATACGTAGTCGGCTTTCTCATAGTGGCGGATCACGGTCTGGGAGTCCTGGCCGAAGGTGTAGATGTTGTCGTCTCCCACCAGAGCATGGATCTCCACGTTGGCTCCGTCCTCGGTTCCAAGCGTTACCGCTCCGTTTAACATGAATTTCATGTTGCCGGTACCGCTGGCTTCCTTGGAGGCCAGGGAGATCTGCTCGGAAATGTCGCAGGCGGGAATGAGCTTTTCCGCATAGCTGACGTTGTAGTTTTCCACCATCACTACCTTCATCCAGGGGCTGACCTGAGGGTCGTCGTTCACGATCTTCTGAAGCACCAGAAGAAGGTGGATGATGTCCTGGGCTATGATGTAGGCAGGCGCGGCCTTCGCGCCGAAAATGCAGGTGATGGGGGTGGAGGGCTTTCTGCCTCTCTTGATCTCCAGGTATTTGTGGATGATGTAGAGGGCGTTCATCTGCTGGCGCTTGTACTCGTGCAGGCGCTTGATCTGGATGTCAAAAATGGATTCCGGATCGATGGAGATTCCTTCTTTTTCCCGAATATGGGCGGCCAGGGCGCGCTTCTTTTCCTTCTTGATCTGCTCCAGCCTGTTCAGAAGCTCCTCGTCGTCCATATGCTCCAGCAGCTTTTCCAGCTCCTCTGCGTTCTTCTTAAAGCCGTCGCCGATGGTTTCCTCAATCAGCCCGGCAAGCTCCCGGTTGCAGGAAAGCAGCCATCTTCTGAAGGTGATGCCGTTGGTCTTGTTGTTAAATTTCTCCGGGTAGATCCGGTAAAAATGGTTCAGCTCCGTATCCTTCAGGATCTGGGTGTGAATGGCGGCCACTCCGTTCACGGAGAAGCCGTAGTGGATGTCCATGTGGGCCATGTGAACCCGGTCATCCTTGTCGATGATCTGCACCTTTTCATCCTTGTATTTGGCGCGCACCCGCTTATCCAGCTCCTGAATGATGGGCACAAGCTGAGGCACCGCCTTTTCCAGATAGGCAAGGGGCCATTTTTCCAGCGCCTCGGCCAGAATGGTATGGTTGGTGTAGGCGCAGGTGCGGCTCACCACATCGACAGCCTCGTCCATGGAAAAGGCCTTGTCGTCCACCAGGATACGGATCAGCTCCGGAATAATCATGGAAGGATGGGTGTCGTTGATCTGGATCACCGCATGGTCGTACAGCCTGCGCAGATCGTACTGTTTCTCCTTCATTTCCTTTAAGATAAGCTGCGCCGCGTTGCTCACCATGAAATACTGCTGGTAGATGCGCAGCAGATTGCCGGCCTCATCGGAATCGTCGGGATAGAGGAAAAGGGTAAGGTTCTTCTCAATGGCCTCCTTGTCAAAGGTAATGCCCTCCTTTACCAGACCCTCGTCCACGGACTCCAGATCGAACAGGCGCAGCTTGTTCACGCCGCCGTTATAGCCGATCACGTCCACATCATAAAGACGGGAGGTCACTTTTTTCTCCCCAAAAGAAACGTCGAAGGTGGTATCCGTCCTGGTCAGCCAGGAATCCTCCTCCATCCACACATCCTTCTGAGCGGTCTGCAGCCTGTCCGCAAAACGCTGGCGGAACAGACCGAAATGATAATTCAGGCCGATACCCTCGCCGGGAAGGCCAAGGGTGGCGATAGAATCCAGAAAACAGGCGGCAAGTCTTCCCAGTCCTCCGTTTCCAAGGGAGGGCTCCGGCTCTGCGTCCTCGATCCGGGACAGCTCCTTTCCGTGGGCGCGCAGGATCCTCTCCGCCTTGTCATAGATTCCCAGATTGATCAGGTTGTTGGACAGAAGCTTTCCGATCAGGAATTCTGCGGAAATGTAGTAAATCTTCTTTTTTCCTTCAATGGGAATGGTAGCGTCCATCATCCCCTTGGTCAGGTTGAGGATCAGCTCATACAGCTCCTTGTCCGTACATTCCTCAACGGTCTTTCCAAACCGCTTCTGTGCAAAAGCGATCAGCTCCTGCTCCATCTTTTCCTCCAGAATCTCTCTCTGGATCGTGTCCATGACTGCCATGTATACCTCCGTTTCCGCGCTTTTGGCGCACTCCTCTTTATGCTCCGGCTGCTTTTCTTATACAGCCTGCCCTTTTCTAACAAATAATATCCAGATACTGCATCCTTACGATCTCATAATCCAGCCGGACCTCCCGTCCCGCCTCTCCTGACAAAAGACGCCCCATCTCCTCCACTGCACAGGAACCGATCCGGTAAAAATCCTGCTTCACCGTGTTCATCTGCTTCCCGGCATAGCCCATCAGGGTAATCCCGTCAAAGCCGCAGACCGGGCGGAAAATGTCCATCTCCTGCAGCGCCCGCATGGCTCCGATCGCCATAAGGTCGGAAGCGCAGACGATAATATCCTGCTCCTTTCCATAGCGGAAGGTAAGCTCCCTGGCCCTTTTCTCACTGAACTGGCCGAAACGCACTAAAAGCTCCAGCCCCTCCTCCCGGGCAAGCCGCTGGATTCCGGCAAGCCGCTCCCGGGTCACGTACCCGTCGCTCCTGCCCGCCAGATAAAGGATCCGGTTCCCACCGTTCTCACGAAGCGTCTTCCTTGCCACCTCATACTGGGCCTCCTCATGGCGGATCTGCACACAGGAAGTCCTCTCATTCACAAAGGGGGTGTCCACCGCCACGATCTGGAACTGCTGCTCCCCGATCAGCCGATGCAGAAGAAGGTCTCGCCTGCTCATTCCGAAAATAATGATCCCCTCTATGCTCTGGGCACGGAAGTAGTTCACCAGCTCCGGCAGGGTCAGATCCTTTATCATGGAAAAAAAGATGGTGATCACATCCAGCTTCCTGCGCTGGGCCGTCCGTATGGCTCCTGACAGATACTGCATGTCGATCTCGTCCACCGCCTGCGTCCTGGTATTCAGGTTCACAAGCAGGGCCACTCTGCCCGCCCGTTTGGAAGAGAGCGCAGAGGCAATGGAGTTGGGCGTGAAATTCAGCTCGCTGATGGCCCGGTTCACCCTCTGCCTGGTCTCCTGGCTTACATTGGGATAGTCGTTGAGCACCTTGGACACTGTGGAGATCGCAACTCCGGCCTTCTCGGCCACATCTCTGATAGACGCCATAGCGTTCCTCCTGTCCTGCTCTGTTAGGAAAACGTTTTCCTTCAAGGGGAAGCATACTCTTTCCGGCGGGTTTTGTCAATGGGGAAACGAAATGCCTCCGGGAATGCCGTTATGTATTGTTACTGTTCACAGCAGCCTCAAACGCCTGCCGTTTGAGGCGTAAGAATGTGATTCAGGAGTGAGCGGGCCTCTTTTGCGCAGCAAAAACTTTCAATAGGCCCGCGAAAGTTACTGTTTACTGGCTTGCCAGTGAACAGTAACTATGTATTGGCAGAGACCTCAAATGGAATCTAAAATTGGATCTTCTTTTAAAAAAATCAAGGCCAAATGTTACAATGACCTGTTGTGGTCAAGCAGTCATCGGCAAGAACAGAAAAAAGCGGCTCTGTATTGAGAGGATAATATTCCTTCAAAATGTACAGGGTATCTTCGCAAACCGTTTCTTTTTTTATTTCCACCGTTACCCTCCATCCATACGATTTTTCATCTATTTTTATCAGCATATATTATGAAAAAGAAGTTGTCCATAGGTTTTGCACCAATAGGGCATATAGTGTGTTGAATGTGCAAACTTGTATCTGCACAGCACCGGAGATTCCCGGATTAAGGTTTTGTTTTCAAACATTAACAGGTAATTCTCTAATACCGTATGTTATAGGAACGTTCCGATAACGCAGGCGAGCAATGTTTCGGGATATCCCTTTGGGATTTTCCGATACGCTCGTTGGGAGTTCCCAAGCCCCGGACTGGCCGCTTTTGCGTCCAGTCGAACACGCCTGCGGCGTGGCTTTTTGCTCCCTTACGGTCGCTGTTCCTGCACATCCGCGCAGGAAGAATGCGGCTGCCGCCGCCAGAGGATTGACACATTTTCGTTTACCGCGTATAATAATAGTACAAGGCAGGCAACGGCGTGTGTCTGTCAAAGCGTTGAGGTAAGAGGGTGCGCCGGCAGGCATTGTCTTACGGAGCTTGCAGGAGGGGTTGTGCAGTGAAACCTCAAACCGGCGCAGGCTGTTAAAGCCGAAAGAAAATGCTCAGGCCGCCCTGTTTACACGAGGCGGCTTTCTTTTCAAATGATGGTGCGGATATAGAGCACAGACAGAAAACGGGTGGGAATTTTGACAGTGACCGGAACGATGGATAAAAAGCACCAGGAGGATTTGCAGCGGCTCAGAGGTTTTCGCCTGCTGGACGATGATTTCCTGACAAAATGTTTTGAGGGCAAGCCGGAGTGTATTGAGCTGGTTCTGCGGATTGTACTGGACAAGCCGGACTTAGAAGTGGTGGATGTCCGCACCCAGGTGTTTTTGGAAAATCTACTCAACCGCTCCGTCCGCCTGGATGTGCTGGCAACCGACAGCACCGGACGAAAATTCAACATAGAAATTCAAAGGGCTGACAAGGGAGCCGGAAGAAAGCGGGCGCGCTACAACAGCAGCATGATGGACGCAAACCTCTTGGAAAAAGGCGAGGATTTTGACGAACTCCCGGAAACCTATGTGGTCTTTATCACCGAGAATGATGTGATCGGAAAAGGGCATCCTGTGTATCCGGTTGAGCGCTGTTTTATCGGAACCGGCGAAAAATTTGGAGACGGTTCACATATCCTATATGTGAACGGCGCATACCGGGATGAAACACCCATCGGAAAGCTGATGCACGATTTCTCCTGTACCAATCCATCCGATATGTACTATGATATTTTGGCAGAACGGACAAGATTTTTCAAAGAAAGCAAGGAGGGAATTGCAGTTATGTGTAAGGCTATGGAAGATATGAGAAAAGAATCTTTGCAGGAAGGACGCAAAGAGAACATGAAGGATACTGCGCTCCGTATGCTGGCAGCTGGAAAATACGCATTGGAAGAAATCGCTGCTATCTCTGGTCTTTCCATTGAGGAAGTAAAAAAACTAAGTGAAAACATGAGTGCCTGATCTGCTCCTGTTTATCCGGGCTGTTGCACTCCCAAAACAACAAATCGCCCCACCCGTCAAACGGGTGGTTCGGGACGCGGGCTCTAAGCCCGCCCTGCTTGGCCGCGCCTCAAGGCGCTGGCTTTCTCTTTTCTCTGTGGCTTCGTTGAGTCCCACTGTACTCACATAGTAATCTCTATTCCAGAGCGTAAGCGACGGGGCGAAGAAAAATTGCGAATGCCATTTTTCTTCTGCCATCCTTGCTATTTGTGACGCTCCGGCACAAATAGCTGTGTGAAAAATAAGCCATCAGGCTTATTTTTCACACTATCCTTCTGACCAGAAATGTCTGTTCTTAAATAGTGGCCTGAACACCTCTATTATATATAATGGAAAGGTGATTTCTTGTATAACAAATGGCTCACACCCGCACAGCGGGTGTTTTTTTGTTGAGCGGATCTCCATTTTTTGGAACACGAAAAATTCCGCTCCACTCAACAGGCTAAAGCCCATAATGAAAAAACGGCATTCGGAAAAATCCCGCATCCCATTTTTCGATGTATTACTTCGATATTCGATCTAGAGCGTGTTTGAAAATTGCTTTCTGCCAGATGTGCGTCCCAATTTGTGGGAGATTTGCCCCAAATGAGCGCGGCGTAGTGGGCTACGGTAAGCGAATTTGGGGCAAATATACCGCAAAGTGGGGCGTGCAGATGGCGGGAATGAATTTTCAAACACGCTCTAGAGCGTCAGGTCTGCCAGAAGGGCAGGGCCATTCCCTCTTTATTGATGGGCAGTGTTGAAAGCCTCCTGGATCCGCTTCTTCGTCTCAGGATCTG
The DNA here is from genome assembly GCA_963559585.1 of uncultured Eisenbergiella sp. Taxonomy (GTDB): domain Bacteria; phylum Bacillota; class Clostridia; order Lachnospirales; family Lachnospiraceae; genus Eisenbergiella. Next base: position 13,356 of record CAUWLJ010000055.1, read on the forward strand.
CCTCCATGGCGAGCTGGTGGCTCACTCTGGTTTTCATATATTCCGTGCCGATATGAAGTGCCGCCCGGCAGGCAGTTACGCGCACCTCTTTGTCCGGATGATCCAGATAGTGGGTTACCTGGTTGGACGCATCCTCGTCTCCGATCTCTCCCAGGGCGGTGAGGGCATGAACCAGAACCTGTTCGTCTGCCTTTCCCATCAGCTTGATGATGCCTGCTGATTTCTTCTTCTGCAACAGTTTGTCAATCTTTTCATTTTCTCTTTGATCACTCATCGTTCTGCCTCCAGATTTTCATTTTCTTTGGCGGAATGATCTGTCGTTTTTCCCGGGAGTATACGGCCGATCTTTCGTCTTGTTTTATGATTACTTTACCTCCCGGCTGTGACCAAAGTGTGTTCAACCCCTAAAAAAAATCTAAACCTTAGGTGAAATGTTTCTAATCTGCCGTAGCGCTCCAGTCCGCTCTGGTCCGGTTCACGTTCTTACGTCTTAAATGGCAGGCATTTGAGGCTTCCGCGGACAGCAGCCCTATTTCTGTCCGCCGGCGCACCAGTTGAGCGCGTTCGAGAGGAGACGGCGGAAGTGAGGGTTTTTCAGCATGGGAAGGGTGTGGCCGGGAGTCAGCACACAGATCCGGCCTTTTCCCAAAAGGCGTGTGTATCCGGCGGGCTGTCTGCCGCCGTTTTCCGAGATCGTCTCCAGGAACACTTCCCTGTCCGCAGCCAGGTGGTCCAGCTCATAATGCTCGTCCCATTCCGCAAAAGGTTCGACTCCCTCCGTGATTTCGTGGGCTCCCACGATTTCTGCCCTCACCTCACAGCAGGGGGGATGCTGTACGAAGCTGTTGCCCACAAGCCTGCAGAACTCCCCATCCCGGTATATGCGGAAGGCGTTTCCGCCGTGCAAAGCCAACAGGCCGCCGCCCTCCTCCACATACCTTCTGAAGTCCTCCGGCATCGTCCGGGACACGCCGGGCTCAAACCAGGAGGGCCTTCCATCGTCCATGGGTGGATTTCCCCTGGCCACGATCACCACCGGGTATTCCCACAGCAGCTCCGGCGTCAGCATCTCCTTCGCTTCCATCATAAAATCAAACCGGAAGCCCTGCTGTTCCATTCCGCTCAGTCCCTCTTTCAGAACCTCTCCCGGATGAAATTTATCGTCACAGATCAATAATACCTTCATCTTTTCCTCCCCGTCTGGAGCGTCACAAAACGGTCTCCCTTATTCGTGCCGCGTCAAGGTTTTCAATCCTCAATCATCATTTCCAGGATCTCCTGGTCGGTGCCGCGCATGCCTTCCCGGCCAAGCCTTGCCACGTTGGCAATGGTGGATTCCACGCCTTTCCGGATGATGCCGTCTCCCCCGCGGAACTCCTGGCCGTTTCGGAACATGTAATAGCCCAGGATTCCGGCCTCCACCGCAGATGAGATCTTGGCGGCGCAGGAGGGCTTGGCCCCGTCGCAGATGATGCCTGAGACGTTGGCCAGTGTGTTGACCACGGTATGAGCCACCTCGCGGAAGCCTCCTCCCATCAGAAAAGCGATTCCGGCCGCGGCTCCCGCCCCGGCGGTCACTGCGCCGCAGTAGGCGGACAGCCTGCCGATCCCTTCCTTCAGATGGATGGAGGTGAGGTTGGAGACCACCAGGGCGCGGTAGAACTCCTCCCGGGAGGATTTCAGCTCTTTGGCGTATTCGATCACAGGCAGGGAAACGGTAAGGCCCTGGTTACCGCTTCCCGAATTGATGATCACGGGAAGCTCACAGCCGTTCATGCGGGCGTCGGATCCGGCGGCGGCCATGGCGCGGGCCCTTATTTTCACGTCGTCCCCGTAGGTGGACAGCAGGACGCTGCCCACATTGGCTCCGTAATCGCCCCGAAGCCCCTCCTGGGCGATAGCCGTGTTGAAAAGGATCTGCCGCTTCAGAACAGCTTCCACATCGGCCAGTTCCACCGAACAGGCAAAATCCATAATTCCCTCTATGGTAAGCGCCACTCTGCGAAGCTCCTCCTCCCCGTCCGTCTCCGGCAGGCCTTCGGCCAGCGCCTTATGAAGCAGGATCCGTCCGTCCTTTTCCGCCAGCACCACGTTGGTATGGCTTCCGGCGATACGCACCCTGGCCGTATGCCCCTCCCCTGTTCCCGAAACGATCAGGTCAAAGGGCAGGCTGCCGGAGGCCTTTTCCACCTGAATGGGCGTGCGCTCCATGTAGTCTCTGAGCCTGGCCTGATCCTCCTGTGTCAGGGCGGCCAGCACCTCCAGCCTTCTGTGGGCCTGGCCGGAAATCACCCCTGCCGCCGCTGCGGTGCGGATTCCCTTCATGCCTCCTGTGTTGGGCACGATCACGCTTTTCACATTCTTAATAATATTGCCTGAGGCCTCCACCCGCAGACTGTCCGGGCAGACGCCCAGAACCTGCCGCACGCAGGCCGCCGCAAAAGCGATGGCAATCGGCTCCGTACAGCCAAAAGCCGGGATCAGCTCCTCCTTTAAAATGCGCAGGTATTCCTGGTATTTCTCATCCGTTCTTCTCATCCGCTACAATCTCCTGATTTCTTCGGTCTGTGTTTCGTTCAAAATCCGCAGGCCCCGCTCTATCAGCATCCGGGCGGCCACTCCGTCTCCATCCCGCATCCCTCCGGCAAAGCCGCCGTCATGGATCCGGCCATGTCCGCAGGCCGGGCTTCTGGATTTTAAGATCGCCACAGTGCAGTGAAAAAAGGCTGCCAGCTCCACCGCCGCCTGCCCGCCTTTTATGTATTGGGCGGTCACATCGGCTCCATCCCGCGTCACCACCCTGATCCCGCTCTCTCCGTCCTCCGGCAGGATCTCGGCCGGAGGACGTGGGGTGGGCAGGCCGCCGTAGCATTCCGGGCAGACGGGGATCAGATGATGCCGTTCTGCCAGTCTCTGAAGCTCCTCACATGTCCCGCCCCTGCCGTCGTAGCGGCAGCTGATACCCAGCAGGCAGGCGCTTACCAATATATTCATGCTTACTCCTATCTGCGCGCTCTGGCGCACACACTCAGGGAGAGTGGAAGCGCCTTTCTGTCACTCTTCCTCTTATTCCGCCGCACAGGCGGCTGCAGCCCATCTGGCACCAGAAATACCAGTCCGGGAACGAGCTGCCCCAGTCCTTTTCCAGGTATCCCCTCCCGCCCTGCAGGCAGATCCTTTCCCCGTTCAGAAAAAGGCTTCCCCGTACACGGTGGCACATACTCACCACGCCGTGGCAGCACTGCATGGGCAGGAAACGGAAGGGGCCGCAGATGGGATAGCGAAGCCGTGTGAGCCTGCCGAAACGCAGTCTTCCCATAATGCGGATCCGCCTGCCTCCCTGCATCCCGCCAAGATCCACTCTGATCCCTTTGGGTGAAAAAAAGCTGTTGCCGATCTGAATGCTGTCCTTTTCTGGAAAACAGCGCACCGCCCCTGCGGGATAATCAAAATTCCAGGACGCTTCCCCAACAATCACCTGCACCGACGCCCCGGCTCTCCCCCTGCTGTCTCAGGCTGCTGTGAAAATAATCTCTTTACCGCTTGTCAGTAAACAGTAGCAGAAAACGGCTTCATGGGCAGATCCGCCTCATTGTAGATCCGCACCCTGATGTAGGGCACCTGAGCGAAATCCACCTGGCAGGGGCCTTCTGTCAGGCCGTCCACCTTTAGAGCCACCTCCCGGCCCTGCAGGCTCACCTCCCGGATGGGAAGGGGGACACCATTCTGGGAAACCACAAAGCCGTCCTTCATCTCCCTGGGGCCGGTAAACACAGAGGGCTCCTCCGCCTCCGCTTCTGCCTCCGGCACAGGCTCCGCCTCCCACAGACCCATGCCTGTGCGGTCGAACCTCAGCCTGATCTCATCCCCTTCCCGCTGTGCCTCCGAAAATTCAGGGGATTCACACAGAAGCTCCGTCTCGCCATAGATCTTTCCTCTGGCCAGAAGGGCAAGGCGCTCTCCCACCTCCATCTTGTGCTTGGGGTGAATATCCTCATACATGCCCAGGTCCATGATGGACACCATATGTACGTCAGGAACCCGGCGGCTCACCATCTCCTGCCTTCGGCGCAGCTCGGGATACTGCAGGCCGTTCCCCTCCAGCCACTGGCCGTAGGGCGCCAGCTGAACGAAAAGGAAGGGAAGCTCCTGGCGGAAGCTGTCGCGGAAGCAGCGGATCATGGCGGAGAACAGACTGTCATACATGTCCGAATGGCATTCGTCCGTCTCCCCCTGATACCAGAGCACTCCCCGCATGGAATAGGGGATGATCCGCTCCAGCATCATATGGTACAGCCTGCCCGGCCTGTTCATGCAGTAGGGGCCCATGGGATTTTCAGGGCCGGGGCACTGTTTTTCATGCCGGATCCACTCCCTCTGCTCCTGCCTGCTGATGCCGTACATCACTCCCGCCCAGGCAGTCTCACGCTCCGGGGAATTCTCCCAGTCGTTGGCAATACGGGCCTGCTCCTTCAGCCGCTCCGGATCCTTTCCCCGCACGGCGTCCTCATAGTCCCTCAGATAAGCATGGATGGGCTCCGGCTCCAGATAGGACTCGTCCATCCAGGTGGCAGCTGTGGAGCCGCCCCAGTTACAGCCGATGATGCCCACCGGAACGCCCAGGATGGGCTGGATGCTGCGGGCAAAGGAGTAACCCGGCGCGGAAAAGGTCTCCCAGGCAGCGTCTCCCTCCCCGAACCAGTGGTCGCTGTCGGAAACGTCCTTCTTCTGTCCCTCATAGCTGATGCGCGCCACATTGAACATATGAATGTCCTCATTCTTCGGCAGACACTGCGTATCCTCCCACTGGGCGTCGTATCTGAGAAAATATTCCATGTTGGACTGGCCCCCGGCCATCCACACCTCGCCCACGGACACATGGCGGAGGGTAATCCTCTCCGGCTCCCCTTCCGCGTCCTGTCCGCCCCCTGCGCACACAAGCTCCATGGTCAACTCCCGCGCCGCCTCCATGGCAGGCAGGATACATTCCCATTTTCCATCCTTCACCTGGCAGGAAGCCGACGCCCCCGCAAGCGTGACGGTGACCCTGGCTCCTCCGCGTCCTTCCCCCCATACGGTGATGGGCTTGCTTCGCTGCAGCACGCAGCCGTCCTGAAATAAAATCGCCGGTCTGAAAGCATTCATTGTTCTGCTCCTCTCCTCTTTACTGCCTTTCCTGGCAGCCGCCTTTTCCCCATTTTACTCTGCAAACGTTGAAAAAGCAATGTCATTGCAGACCGAAATTTCAGAGCCGGCGCTCCCCAGCGTACTGTCAAGCCGCCCAAGCGTCTTATCTCTCCCCCGCATTCCATTCCAGCCCGATGGCCTCCGCCGCCGGGCCGTCCAGCACCCTCCCGTCATAGCCGAAGCGGGAGCCGTGGCAGGGGCAGTCCCAGCTTTTCTCATCCGGATTCCAGGCCAGCTCGCAGCCCATGTGAGGACATCTGGCCCGCACCAGATGCAGCACTCCCTCCTCGTCCCGGTATACGCCGATCCTGCCGTCCCCATATCTGAGGATCTGCCCCTCTCCCGGAAGCAGCTCCTCCACATGCTTCTCCGGCCCCGCTCCCCTCTTTCCCAAAAGCCCCTTCACCGTACAGCCCGCATTCCGGAAGAGGGCGGCGGCGCTCTCCCCGCCAAAACGCCTGGGCGTATAGACCGCCTCCCAGGGATTGTCCCTGCCCGCAATCAGATCCCGAAGCAGAAGCGCGGCCGCCATGGAATGGCTCATCCCCCATTTGCCAAAGCCCGTCGCCACGTACCAGCCGGGCTGGGAGGGAGACAGCCTGCCGATATAGGGCACGCTGTCCAGCGTCATACAGTCCTGTGCAGACCAGCGGGCCTCCTCCCTGCACTCCGGCCAGAACCGCCTGGCCGCCTCCCGCAGGTTATCATACCGGCCCCCTGTACTGCCGCCCGTCCTGTGGCCGCACCCGCCCAGGAGAAGCAGCCCCTCTTCTTTTCCCTCCCCTCTCACGCCCCGCACCGACCAGGTATTCTCCTCCGCTCCGATGTACATATCCTCCACCGCCCCTGCCCCGCTCAGGGCCAGCACGTAGCTGCGCTCCTGATGGAGCCTGGCAAAATAGACGCCCGGCAGCTTCAGCATGGGAAAATGGGTGGCAAAAACCACCTGCTCCGCCTCCACACAGCCCCCCGGCACCTGCAGAAGGGTATTTCCGTTTTCCATTCGTTCCACCTTCTCCACCGGCGTATTTTCATAGATTTCCAGTTCACCGGCCAGGGCATGCAGAAACCGGAGCGGGGAAAAACAGGCCTGCCCCTCCATGCGCACCGCTCCCGCCACCAAAAAAGGCAGCTCCGTCTCCGTCACGTAGGAGACAGTGAAGCCAAGCCTCCGCTCCGCCTCCAGCTCCATGCGCATTCCATCCCCATCCATCGTGGAATAACAGCAGGCCGCGCATTCCTGCCAGCCGCAGTCCATACTTTTCACCCTGACCAGACGGCGGTATTCCTCCACCGCTCTGCGATTGGCTGCGGCATACAGCCCGGCCTTTTCCTCTCCCAGCTCCCGGATCAGCCTGCTATAGCAGGCCCCGTGCTGCGCCGTCACCTTGGCCGTGGTTCCTCCCGTCTGGCCGCTCCCCACGTGGGAGGCCTCCAGCACCAGAGCCTCCCGTCCCGCTTCCTTCAGATAAAAGGCAGTGAGGATCCCCGCCATTCCCCCGCCCACTACAGCCGTCTGTACCTTTTTTCTGCCGGAAAAGGCAAATCTTTCCGCTGAGTGCGCCTTTTTTGTCCAGATGGATTCTGTTTTCATGTATTCCTCCATTTCGGAGCGCTTTTACCCTGGGCCAATGGGAAATTTTTTTCTCCGCCTGATGGGGGCTCCGGTTACACCTTGTCAAATTCCTGATGCGCAGGAACGGGCTGCTTTCCCCACACCGCCAAACGTGTACGGCCATCTTTCGCAGTCTCCTGCATCTGCCCTGACAGCTGCGGCCCGTACTTCTGCCGGTAACCAATTTTCTTTCAATCCAAACCCTTCCTGTTCATCGTCATATGCACATTAATCTAAAACTTTTTTTCAATATTTATAAATCATCATCCTTTTCCCAGCTTTTATTCCCAAGGAAAGCATTATGACACATCGGGAATAAAGGTGGGAATATTTTATGTGTTTCTCCCAAAAATATTCTTAGAAGCTGTCAAAATCCTTTCGTCAAATTCGTATGCTATATTTTATGACTTTCTGCCAATCGCTCCGCTGCTAAAAGCACAATCCAGACGGAATCGGCGGTGCGGCCAAAAAAATTGTGGAAACACAAGATAAGGGTGTACTTTGCAATACAGGATATGAACGAGTAATGGGAGAGAATGTGCCAGCGCTCTTTTGCTTAGATGCCTCTAATCCAGAGAAGATGATTACAGCCGGATTTATTGATATACAGAATGGGCGCTGGGTTAAATTATTAACTGAAACGGAATTTAAAGAAGTGTTGATTTACACTGTGGACGATTCAGAGGCCCGCGTCACTTCCCACAATGAACGGATCGAGGAACTAAAGGCCAGTATGGACAACAAGCAGACCCGCATGAAGGAGCTGCAAGCCCTGCTGGAACAGGCGCAGGCCAGGCGCCGGGACAGGGATATGGAACGGTAAACCGGAAGCCGCTTTCCATTTTCCAGCAAAAATGATAAAATGAGATTAGAAGTCTAATGCATTACTAACGGGGAGGATAAATGGATGGGCAAAGTATTTGAGGATGCTCTCATGGAGGTACAATCAGGGCTTATTTCGTTGTGCTTAGAAGTAGTTGGAAATCGGGACATTGACAAGGTTTATGCGTATTGCTCTATTGAAAAGAAAAGTATGGCGTTCAATGCTTTTTTTGAAGTAAATGGAGAAATCAAGACATTAAATCAGCTCGAAATTGGGGAAAGATCAGCAATGCAATTTTTAAGGCTGGGGACCGGAGATCTAAATAAGGTAAAGGATGTATGCAAACGCTTTGGAATGCCAACGCCAACCGAAATTAAAATGATTTACGAAAAAAAGGCCAAAAAATCAGGCGTTAAGTATAGGTATGACGAAGTATGCTCTGCTAAAACAGGCATCTGTGCCGGAGAGGTGTTCGATAATTGGATAACCGAGGTGGAGCGCGCAGGCAATCATAAAGACATTTAATGCCGGCTATCCCCCCACCTCTGGGCACATTGTCCAGCCAGAAACAGATAGCCGGACACCACCTGCCGAGGCGCGGTCAGCAAACCGCGCCTTTCCCATCCCCAAAACTGAATACGAACCGATGATAAATACCGGTTGGGGATATAAAATCGGCTTTGCTCCAAAACTATTTCTCATTGTCAAAACTCCTTTACCAGTTCTTTTTGTCTTTGGTGCAGCCGTGCTGTTTTTTGCGCTCCTCCACCATCTTCGTAAACCATTCTACCATATTCGGGTCAGTATGAGAGTAGAAACTACTCTGCTTTCAAGGGTGGCAATAGCGGTCATATCTTCTTCGGAAAGTGTAAAGTCAAACACATTGAAGTTTTAGTTTTAATCCGCAGAATATATGGCACACAATCCAATGAACCTGATATTCAAATCTGTTATAGGAGTCTGAACCTGCTTGCTCACGCTGTTCAGTTGTAAGTACTATACTCATAAATTAGAGCTCCTTTCATCTTTAGTCCAGTTCATATTATATTTCCACTGTCTTTGCCATTCTTCTTCATTCACCATCGCATCAAACACAGGCTCAAGGAAAGTCTGGATTTCTGTAATGACGAATGGAAACTCAAGCGTATTGTCTTTTATATTCTTCAAAAAGAATTTCCAACGCTTATGCATATCCTCATCGTCGGCAAGCGCGACGACTCGCTTGAAACTGTTTTTGTCGTAGGGAGTACCACGCCGCTGCAAGGTTTCAAAGATAGCAACTTGCAATTTCGCTCCATCAAAATCGAATGTCCTTGAAAGATAGTAAATATCATAAAAATCTTTCATTCTGCCTGTCAGCTCAAATCGTTGCAAAATAGCATCGAACTTTTCAGCTATGGTACTTTCAAGGGAATAGGTTTTGATTACTGGTGCTTCAAAGTCTGGAAGCTGCGTATTGATTTTACGCTGTTCTGCCTTTGGCACGATAACATCTCCCACACCTATATCAACATTGAATGGTACTCGCACATTCTTTATCTGACCGATAATCTGTGTACTGATACCGTGATACTTTCTCTGCGGAGAAATCTCCTCAAAGGCTTTTGCTGTCATCTCTATATAATCATTGCCTGTCGGTGTATCAATGATTTTATAAATCAAATCCTTAACATTGTCTATTGAATTTGAATATCCACGGAGCAGGAAATCAACATCAATAGTGGCTCGACTTTCAAAATTTGTAAGAGTGTAGATAAACAGCCCGCCTTTTAATACAAGGAAATCATCGTATCCTGATTTTGAGAGTTTTCTCAAAAATTCTTCCTGCATAA
>CAUWLJ010000056.1:0-22806 GCA_963559585.1 uncultured Eisenbergiella sp.
GATTGCTCAGCCCACTATATTTTTTGTTCCTAACTTGACACCAGCAGACGTCACCGAACGCCTGGAGCAATTCAACCCCGCCCTGGCCAGAGAAGCCCGAAAGATTCTGGACGTCAACAAATCGGAGCGCCATATCCGGGGCGGCATGGCCACCAGGGAAAAATATCTGCATCAGGCACATCCCTATTTACATCAGGAGAAAAACGGCATACAATAAACGAAGAAGCCGGGTGCGCCCCCTCCACAGGCGGGAACCACAGCCGGGCCGGGGCACGGCAGAAGCCCCGGACAGACCAAAGATAAAATGAGGCGGTAAGAGATATGTTGTATTCCAATAAGGATCTGAGGAAGCTGATCGTTCCACTGATTATCGAACAAACCCTGGCCATCGCGGTAGGCATGGCGGATACCATCATGGTTTCCGCGGCGGGGGAGGCCGCTGTGTCCGGCGTATCGCTGGTGGATACGGTCAATATCCTGCTGATCAATGTTTTCTCCGCGCTGGCAACGGGCGGCGCTGTGGTGGCCGGGCACTTTCTGGGGCAGGACCGGAGAAAGGAGGCCAGCCGGGTAGGATGGCAGATCCTTCTTTTCTCCACCTTTCTGGCGCTGTTCATTACGGTGGTTTTCCTTGCCTTCCATGACGGCCTGCTGCGTCTCATGTTCGGCAACATCGAGGCGGATGTGATGGAAGCGTCCAAAACCTATCTGATCATCACGGCTCTCTCCTTCACCGGGCTTGCGGCCTACAATGCCTGCGCCGCTCTTTTCCGTTCCATGGGAAATGCCAGGGTGACCATGTGGATCTCCCTGCTGATCAACGCCATCAACCTGGTTGGAAACGCCATCTGCATTTTCGGGCTGAAAATGGGCGTGGCAGGCGTGGCAATTCCCACCACCATCTCCCGGTATGCAGGCGCGGCTGTCATCCTGTGGATGATGTTTGCGCCGGAGCGCAGGATCAGCTTCCACGGGCAGGTAACGCTTCGTTTCAATCCTGATCTGATTAAAAGGATCCTGTTCATCGCAGTGCCCAACGGGCTGGAGAACAGCATGTTCCAGCTTGGCAAAATCCTGGTGCTCAGCGTGGTCTCCACCATGGGAACGGCGGCGATTGCGGCCAACGCAGTGGCCGGAACGCTGGCCAGCTGGAATATCCTGTTCGGAATGTCCATCAATCTGGCTCTGGTATCCGTCACAGCAGTGTGCATCGGTGCCGGGGAGATCGGGCAGACCCGGTATTATACACGCAGGCTGATCCGGCTGGAAATCCTGCTGGTGGCCGTTGTGTCCGTAATCATGTTCGCTGCCGCGCCTGCGGTGGTCTCCCTGTACAACCTGAGCCCGGAGGCTGCGGACATGGCGGTGGAGGTAACCCGCTTCCACAATATCATGGCGGTTCTTTTCTGGGTGCCTTCCTTCTCCCTGCCCAATACCCTGCGGTCGGCGGGAGATGTGATCTGGACCATGTTCATTGCCATTTTTTCCATGTGGGTATTCCGAATCGGCGCTTCCTATCTGTTCACCTATGTGATGCACTGGGGGCTTCTGGGCGTGTGGGGCGCTATGGTGATCGACTGGATATTCCGCTCGGTGTGCTATGTGATCCGGTACCGGGGGCATAAATGGGAAACGGCGATGCACAGGCAGCACGCAGACGAGAGAGGCTGAAGCAATGCGCCCAAGCCTCTCTCTTTTCTCCGCTCCCACTGACTGCTCCGTCTCCTCTCCCTGGTTCCGTCCCCCCGCCGCTGTTTCCTCTGCGGCTTCTTCTGCATTCTAGAGCGTGTTTGAAAATTCATTCCCGCCATCTGCACGCCCCACTTCGCGGGAGATTTGCCCCAAATTCGTTTAACGCAGCCCGCTGTGCCGCACTCATTTGGGGCAAATCTCCCACAAAGTGGGACGCACATCTGGCAGAAAGCAATTTTCAAACACGCTCTACAGCTCCGTTATCTTAATCACATACTCTGCCCCGCCAAATCCCGGTGTGCTGTCAAGCTTTACACTGCAGCGCAGGCCGTCCATCCTGACGATGGCAGGGACATCCTTCACCTCATACTCATAGCTGATGTCCTCCCTGCGGCAGTATTCCTCAAACTGTCTCAGGAAATCCTCCCTGGAGGACGGCTTCTCCCGCAGGCTGACGCAGAGTGAAAATCCCTTCCGTCCCATGTTCATCCGCTTTGCCATCCTGGAAATGTACCAGTAATCTGCCGTCAGAAAGGCTGCCAGGGTGAGCAGATTCACTCCCAGAAGCTGGCTGACCCACTCCGGCAGCCAAGCGCCGATAGAAATCAGAATAAACAAGGGCACAATCAGCCCGTACATACCGCTCAGTATTCCAATCGGCCTCTTTTTCCGCCCCAGCAGTGTGATCAGACAGCCCGCCAGAAGATAAACCGGCAGGAGCAGGGCCAGCCATGGAAGGGCCTCCCGGCCGATATTCTCTGCCTCCAGGCTGATAAACAGGGCCGCTGCGATCCAGAGGATCAGACCGATCATACCGCCTCTTTTCAAAATTTCCAGCTCCAGTCCTTCCTTTCCTGCATCTGCAGGATCCATTCTTTTTATTTTACCCATTTTTACCTCCATACCGGAGCGCTTTTTGCTCCGTCTGCGATGAGAAAACACGCATGTGGTTTCTCACCTGCGATACTCTCAGTTTTGTGACGCTCCGGCACAAAACTGTTGATTGGAAATAAGCCATCAGGCTTATTTTCAATCTCTCTCCTTTCCCGTCTGTGTCCACGACGCCAGCCGGAAGCCTTCTCTGGTTTACTAAGCTTCCAGGCCCGCTGCCGCAGACGCCTTGCCAAAACGTTTTCTAATCCCATGGATTCCCGGAATACATATGTCAGCCCTCCAAAAGCTTATCCCTCACATCCCTTAAATACCTGCGGGAAATATACACACTCTCACCGTTTTCCATCAATACCTCCATCATGCCGTTCAAAAGCGGCCTGTAGCCTACAGCCCTCTCACGGTTGTAGATGACTGCTCTTGAGATGCGCAGGAATGTGACAGGGAGCATCCTCTCCAGCTGGTACAGCCGTTCCCGCGTCTCGTAAACTCCATTCTGCGTATGCAGGTACTGTACCTCGTTCACAGAATCAATGTACAGAATGTCGCTGCTTTTGATCCTGCAAAGCTCGCCGTCTTTTCTGCCGGGCAGAGAAACAATGCGCCAGTTTTCCAGCTCCACGTATTCCCGCAGCGCCTCCGCCGAAGCGTCTCCTTTAAGCAGCCTGATCCGTACCTCCTCCTGCTTTTTTTCTTCCACCCATTCTATCAGTGCTTTCACTTCGCCCTCCTTCTGCCCTGTACCTGTGCTGCCGGCATCTTCCTTTTCCCTTTCGACAACCTTATTATATCCCCCGCAGGAAAAAATGTCACTGCGCATACGGTATGTGGTGCAAAAAGAAAGGCAAGTGACTTCTGCCTGACGCAGACAGCCACCTGCCTTCCTTTTTCAGAATGTATTTTGAGTATCGCGGCCGCTGCCAAATATCCATGCAGGCGTGACCGCCCGGCTCACTGCCCGCGGCAGTCAATATGCCAGGATCTCACAGCCGTCCTCTGTTACCAGGACCATGCTCTCCCACTGGGCGGAGGGTTTTCCGTCCTCCGTATACACCGTCCAGCCGTCGGAATCGTCCACATAGATTTCCGCCGTTCCCATATTTACCATGGGTTCAATGGTAAATATCATGCCCGGAACCATCAGCATCTCCGTCCCCCTGGGAGCCACGTAGCTGACGAAGGGCTCCTCGTGAAATTCCACTCCTACGCCATGACCGCCTATATCGATGACAATGCTGTAACCGTTCTTCTTTGCATGGCTGTTCACCGCATCCGCCATGTCGCCCATCAGCGTCCAGGGGCGCACTGCAGCGATCCCTGCGTCCATACACTCCTTCGCCACCCGCACCAGCCTGGCCTTTTCCTCCTCCACCTGCCCGATGCAGAACATCCGGGAGGAATCCCCGAAATAGCCCTTGTAGATGGTGGAAACGTCCACGTTTATGATGTCGCCGTTTTTCAGGATTACATCCTCGCTGGGGATACCGTGGCAGACCTGGCTGTTTATGGAGGTGCACACGCTTTTTGGAAAGCCGTCATAGCCAAGCGTGGCGGATCTGGCGCCAAGCTGCCTTGTCTTCTCCTCCACCAGACGGTCTATCTGAGCCGTGCTCATTCCTTCCCGGATCTGCTCCGCCACATAATCCAGAATCAGCGTGTTGATCCTGCCCGCCTCCCGGATGCCTGCGATCTGCTCCGGGCCTTTGATCATCTCATGCTCCGGTACCATATGGCCCTGCAGCTCAAAGCCTCTGATTTTCTCGTCAAAGGAAGCATGACACTGCTTATATTTCCTTCCGCTGCCACACCAGCAGGGATCGTTTCTTCCTGTTTTTTCCATTATTTCCTCCTTACTATTCTCTCTGTCTCCTGCTGCCACACCGCCCTCAGGGTATCCACCAGCTTTTTCCTCATCCGCTGCTCCTGTACAGCCCGCAGTGCGTCTCCCAGCTTGTCTGCATTTGAAACTGCATCCAGCACCTGTCGGTCCTTCATGGACAGTTGTTTCGATACCCACAGGGTATAGATTTTCACCTTTTTCCCATTCAGGAGGAACTGGCAGCTCACCATCTGAGTCCCCCGCAGCTGCTGGCCGTTGTTGGTGCGGATGTCGCTGAGCTTCTCCGGATCCACCATCTGCAGCCGGGCGGGATTATGCTTCCATACCATTCCTATGTTCCCTCCCTCCGCATCCAGATAGACCACACAGTTGCAGGCTGTAAATTTCCAGCTGATGTTTGAAAATTCCCGCTCCAGCGCTGCCGCCCGCTTCCTCATTCTTCTTTCCAGCAGGATTGGAACGCCCACAGGGATGCCTACAAACAGGAGCAGCAGCATGACAATGCCTAAATTCTCATGCAGCCCGAAGAAGCTCGCGGCCAGCAGCGAAGCAAACAGCAGGGTTGGAAAGCCGTACCAGGCCAAAATATAAGGTATACTGATTTTTTTCATCTCATTCGTCTCCTTTACTCCCGCTGGCAACGAGCCAGGCTGCCGCGCCTGCATGGATATTTGACTGTTGAGTCTTCAGTCCGTCCGCCGCGTTTTGCGGAATCGGGCGCGGCCAGGCTGCTTAAAATAATAAACGGAACCCCTGTATCATATTCTCCCATGTATGCACATCGGCAGTATACATGCCGCCCATGAACAGAATAAACAGAATCACACCTGCGGTAAAAAGCAGGATTTTCACCTTGAGCGCCCGCTCAGAGCGTGTGTCCTCGTCTGCTCTGAAAACCTTTCCGGCAAACCGAAGGCCGGCGGCCAGCAGCAGCAGCACCCCTCCATACATCACCACATAAAACTGCAGATTGCTCCAGACCAAAAGCGCCCCCTTCTCCCGGTAATACTCTGCTATTCCCATGGAAGCGCAGAACAGGAGGAGCATGACGAAATCAAGGATGGCTATGGAAACGCCGCTGAGCGCTTTTCTCACATCCCCTCTGACAGCGTGGTCCCGCTCCCCCTGTTCCTCCTCAGCGTTTCTGACGGTCTGCTCTCTGCTTTGCAGGGATTCTATTTTCCGACTGATTTCGGCCGCCTGATCTGCATTTAATTTCAGGGAAAAGGCCACCTGATGAAGAACGCATCCTTCAGGACTGAGAATATCCAGGAAGGTTCCGTTTCCAGTGTTAAGCTTGATTCCCACGCCCCCTATTTCCGTATAAGGAATACAGGCAAAGCCCTGCTTTTTCCCAATCCGGAGCTGATATACCACCAGAAGATCTCTGGTAAAATACATATCATCCAGCCTGTCCCCAATGTCCAGATCATTCTCCAACTGCTCCTGAACCGAAACCGGAAGGGTCTGCAGGTAACGGCCCGCTCTCTGAACCTGTATCACATAGCGGATCACGCAGCTCAAAAGCAGTCCCGCATGCAAGCCTCCCGAAGCAAGGCAGATCCCTTTTGCGAAGGAAAGTCCCAGCTCATCTCCATAGAACAGGAACAGAAAAAGTCGATACACAACGCCCGAAAGCAGGATACCTGCCGCGCCCAGCCGGAATATCGGATAAGAAAACAGTTTTTTATACGCCGTTTTTATTATTCTGTTTTCCATTTTTACCTCCATGCCGGAGCGCTTTTGGCTCCGGCCGCGGTGAGAAAACACGTATGTGGTTTCTCACCTGCGATACTCTCAGTTTTGTGACGCTCCGGCACAAAACTGTTGATTGAAAATAAGCCATCAGGCTTATTTTCACACTTCCTTACTCTCCCTCCATCCACTCCAGAAACCTCCAAAACTCCTCCCTGGCCCGCTCCATCTCCCGCTGGCTGTAGGAATCCAAAGCCCGTTCAAATCTGTGTATCGCTCTCTCCACCAGAGAACGGTCGTCTCCCAGGCTTTCCTCGTAAAGGCGTTCTCCCCGAAGCAGAAGATACTTGTTTTCTTCCCTGTCTCTGGGGTGAAGCTTTAAATAGGACAGGGTCTGAAACCGCTCCTGGATCTCCTCCTGCGTCATATCCACCTCATGGCTCAGAAACAGCTTCTTCATCCTCTTTCCCGTGGATACCACCTGAGCCTCCACCTCCAGAATGGCGTTAATATCGTAGGTGTAGGTCACATCCACCGATTCCTCTCCCGCCCTGCCTGCAGGCACGTCCAGCAGAAGCTGTCCCAGGGAAAGATTGTCCGCCGCCAGCCGGCTTTCTCCCTGAAGCACGTTGATCCGTATTTTCGTCTGGTTGTCATACACCGTATAAAGCCGCTGTGTGCGGCTGGCGGGAATCACCGTGTTCCGTTCCAGGATAGGGCAGAACAGCCCATTCTGCCACTCTCCGTCCCCCCACGCCCGAACCACCTCCGTGCCCAGGGTAAAGGGGCATACGTCCGTGAGGACCACCTCCCTTATGGCCTCATTTCTCTCCTTCATGGCCCCCTGGACTGCGGCTCCCAGAGCCACCGCCTTGTCGGGATCCATGCCCGGATCGGGCAGCCTTTTGAAAAGATGGCTTACAAATTTCCGAACTACAGGATCCCTGGTCGCCCCGCCCACCAGCACCACCCGGTCAAGATCGGACAGACGGATATTGGCGTCAGAAAGGCTGCGCTTGACCGGCTTTTTGATCCGCTCCAGAAGCTCTCCGCACGCTTCCTCATACTGGGCCAGATCCAGGGTCATTTCATAGGTCTTTTCTCCTATATGGCATTCCATGGAGGAGCTTCTTTGGTTCGTAAAGCCCAGCTTGCACAGCTCCGCCTGCCTGTGGATACAGCGAAGGGTCTTTTCATCCAGCCGCACCGGATCCAGCTCCCGGTATGTGTCGAAAAACCATTTTTCCAGAACCCGGGTAAAATCCTCCCCGCCCAGGAAATTGTCTCCGGCCACTGCCCGCACCTCCAGGATCTGGCCGTAAAGCTCCAGAATGGAGACGTCCAGGGTTCCCCCTCCCAGGTCAAAAACCAGGAATCTAGCGTTTTCCTTCTCCTGATACAGGCCGTAAGCCACAGCCGCCGCCGTGGGCTCACTGATGATCCGCTCCACCCGAAGCCCGGCCAGCTCCCCGGCCCTTTTCGTGGCCCGCCGCCTGGCATCGTTAAAGTAGGCGGGAACGCTGATCACAGCCTCCGTCACCTCCTGCCCCAGAAAAATCTCCGCATCCTCCTTCAGGGCCCGGAGAACAAAGGAGGATAACTCCTCCGGCAGGAAGGTTTTGTGGAGCAGGCGGTACTCTTTTTTGCTCCCCATATCCCGCTTGAACACACTGGCCGCACTGTCCGGGTACAAAAGCATCCGCTCCTTTGCCGTCTCCCCCACATAAATCTGCTCCTTCTCGTCCATGCTGACCACAGAAGGGGTCAGTGCGTTCCCCAGCCGGTTGGGAATAATCCTCGGCCCCTCCTCCGTAAAACAGGCAGCCAGGCTGTTGGTGGTTCCCAAATCAATTCCAATGATCATCTCCTGCCTCCTCCTCTTTTGCTCTTTCCATGATTTCCCTCATCCCGGCGGCACGCAGCCTGCACTCCTCATTCGCCGGACACAGCTCCAGCGCCTTTTCATAGCATTCCAGGGCCTTCCCGTACTCTCCCACGGCTTCATAGTAAAATCCTCTGCTCTGGAAGCTTTCATAGCAGCCCTGAAACGCACAGTCCTTACAACGGTGATTTTCCATCTCCTCCAGGCAGGCAAGCCCCTTTTCCGTCTCTCCCACGCAAATATAAAGCCATCCCAGCTCACGCAGTCTGGCGCTGTGGTAAGGCAGATAGGCCAGATAGTGCCCGATCCGGCCCTCTCTGACGGACTCAAAGGATTCCAGCGCCATTCTTCCAAAATACCGTGCCTTCTCCTGATTCCTGCTGCGGAAGAATACGATTGCCGCCTGCAGCCGGTAGTCCCATTGCTTCCTCAGGCTTTTTTCCCTTAAAAAGGTATTTTCCAGAAAACCGGCCGCCCGCTCCAGGCTGGAAGTATATTTGGTATAAAAGGCGGCCAGATCACTCAGAATACCGGCCTGTTCTCCGGGATCCTCTGTCTCGCACAGGGCCTGTATCAGGAAGCCGATCCCCTCATCCTTCCTTCCCATGGCAAAATAAACATCCGCACGGCAGACATAGCAGGCCGGATTCTTCTCCGCACAATCCAGGTATTCCAGCGCCCGCTCATAGTTTCCCAGATCCTTGTAGCAAAGGGCCAGCTTGATGAAAATTTCCCCCTTATCCCCGTCCGGAAAGCGCTGCAGCCCTTTTTCACACCAGACAATGGCCCTGCTGTACTGCCCCAGTGCCCTGCAGCAGTCCGCCGCATTCCGAAAAGGGGCAGAGCCCGCTTCATCCCCGTCTGTGACAGCCGCACGTTCAAACAGCTCAACGGCCTTCTCTAGCCTCCCCATGGCCCAGAGGCACTCTCCCATACTGCAGTAAGCATAGGAAGTACAGTCTCCATAGGTGAGAGCCTTTTCCAAATCTGCCATGGCATGGTCAAAATCGTACCCTTCTGCGTACAGACGGCCCCGGAGCACCAGATCGGATCCGGACTCCTTTTTGGCAATCCCAAGGCTGATGGACTCCATCGCCGACTGATAGTGTACTGGATTCCAGCCCTTCTCATATTGGTTCCAATAGAAGAAATACAGCCTGCGGCAGGCGTCCACATAGGTTTCCTCATAGTCCAGGCATTCCTTATATTCCGTAAACGCTATCCACTCCTGTCCCGCCTTTTCATAACAGTTTCCCAGGGTATAGTGGTAATAGGCATGGGAGGTAAAGGAAGCCTTCTCTTTTTTCAGATAGCGGATGGCTTCCCCAGTCTGCTCCTTATCGTACAGAAGCCGGAACATCTCATACTCAATCTGCACCGGATCCCCAAGGTCACTGTCCGGCCCCAGGCTCTCCTTTAATTTCTCCAAAGCTGTAATCAGACGGTCGCGGCTGTCGTCCTCCTGAGCCAGCCTGGCCAGAATCTGGATTTCCAGCAGACGGATACGGTGGGAAAAGGGAATTTCGTATTCCCGTGCCCAGTCCAGCGCTTCTTTTGCCTCCTCCGGCTGATTATGGTCCAGAAATGCCTGAGCTGCCAGAAAGCAGGGATCAAAATACCATCCCTCCCGGCGGACGGCCTGGTAATAAGCATCCGTCGCCCGCCGTTCCCCTTCCGCCTCAAATGCTTCCTCCAGCCGGCTGATACAGTCCGGGAAAAATTCAGGGCAGCGGTCAAAAATCCGATTGCACAGCTCCCTGCACCGGCCATATTCCTTCCTGTCAGACAAAATCCTTGCCTGGAAAAAAGAGGCCTCAGCCCATTCCTCCTGCCGCTTCGCTTCCTGCACGGCCCTTTCCGCCCAGAACCAGGCCTCCTCCCGCTCTCCCGCGCTCCGGAAAGCCTCCCCGGCAGTCAGGCAGAGGTAACTGCTTTCCCCGTACTGCTCCAGCAGCCGCCGGATCAGCCCGATCCCTTCCTCCGTCTGGCCCCGGGCCGTCATAAGCCGTACAAGCGCCGCATCCTCATAGGGGTGATAGAGGCCAAAGGTTTTCAGCTCCTCCAGCATTTCCCCGCAGGCCTCGTACCATCCCCCGTCCAGCAGCTCCTTCATCTCGTCGTAAAGCATGAGATAGGCGTCTCCGTCCATCCGTTCCCTGTCCGGCACCTGAAACAGATCATACGGGAGAAAATCCTCCTGCCCGATCCCCGCAGCCGCATTCTCCAAAAACCAGGAGGGAAACTGCTCCTCCAGAATTTCCCTGTCCTCCCGGAGCTGAAAGGCCTGATCCAGCAGCTGCCAGACGGCGTGAGGAAGATGGCAGTGCTTTATCAGGTACGTCAGAAGGGCCTCTCTGGTTTCAAGAAAAGAGTCCAGATCCTCGCAGAGCGGATCGGAAAGCAGCTCCCTCCAACGCCTCCTATCCCTTCTCTGCTCCATGTCCCGATAGACCTCATCCACCTGAGACAACCAGCGCTCCAGCGGGGTTTTCTCCCGCTCCAGGTTTTCTTCCTGCTTCCGGCGGCCTTTCCGCTTTCGTTCTGCCCCACGCTTCTGATCATCCTCCCACTCCCGGTCGTCCTCCCACTCTTGGTCATCTTCCCATTCCCGGCTTTCCTTTCTCTGCTCTCTCTCCGCAAACTTCACCGCCTCCTCGTAGGCAGTCCGCAGCCGCATAAAGCCCTCCGGGTCATCCTCCGGGTTTGTCTTGATCAGCTTTTGCCTGTATGCCTCCCGAATGGCCTGCAGCTCCCTTGTTTCCGGTATTTCAAGAATGTGGAATATCATCTGTGTTTCCATAGGGTGCTCCTCCTTTTTACTGGATATTTTCGTTCTGTCCCTTCGTTACTGCTCCGCTATCCTCGCTGCCAGCTCCTCCAGGTACATCCACCGCTCCAGCTTCTCCTCCAGAGCGGCCTCCGCCTCCTCCTTTTCCGCCATCAGCCGGTTCAGCTTCACAAAATCATGGGCAGAGGCCACTATGTCCCCATCCAGCGCACTGATTCTCTCCTCCAGAGCTGCCATCTCTCCTTCTATCGTCTCATAATCCCTTTGCTCTTTAAAAGTAAGCTTCAGCTTCTTCGGCCCGCGGATGCGCTGTCCTTTGCCATCGGCACAGGGCTCCGCCTTTCCTGCATCGGCGGGGCTGCTTTGCCGTCCCTCCTCCTGCGCTCCCTTCCTCCGCCACGCTTCCGCCTCTGCGTCTTCTCTCTCTGCAGCCTCCTGCGCCCTTCGGGCTGCATAATCCGTATACCCGCCTTCATACTGGCGAAGTCTGCCGTCCTCCTCAAAAGCAAAAAGCCGCTTCATGGTACGATCCAGAAAATAACGGTCATGGGAGACAGCGACCACAATTCCCTCGTAACGATCCAAATAGTCCTCCAGAATCGTCAGCGTGGCAATGTCCAGGTTATTGGTGGGCTCATCAAGCAGCAAAAAGTTGGGAGACGAGCAGAGCACACGCAGTAAATTCAGCCGCTTCTTCTCCCCGCCCGATAATTTCCCTATCGGGCTGTACTGCTGCTGCGGCGTGAACAAAAATTTTTCCAGCATGGCCGAGGCGGATAGTACACCGTCTGCGGTCTGAATATACTCTGCGGTATCCTTCACATAGTCGATCACTCTCTGCTCCGGATTCATCCAGGAACTGTCATGCTCCCTCCCCCGGCTTCCCTCCTCCGGCCTTTCAGAGGCGATCTCCTGGGCATAGTACCCCATTTTCACCGTCTGCCCCACGATTACCTGCCCGGAATCCTGCTGCACAAGCCCTGCAATGATTTTCATTAAGGTGGACTTCCCGCAGCCATTCGGCCCGATCAGTCCCACCCGGTCTCCCTTTAAAAAGATATAGCTGAAATCGTCAACCAGCTTCCTGTCCCCGTAGCCTTTGCAGATATGTTCCAATTCCACGGTTGTTTTTCCCAGCCTTGTGGAAATAGAACTCAGTTCCAGCTTAGAGTCCTGCTCCGGAGCCTCCCTGTCCCTCAGCTCCTCATACCTTTGAATATGGGCCTTCTGCTTGGTGGAACGGGCCCTGGCCCCTCTGCGCATCCATTCCAGCTCCACGCGCAGGATAGACTGGCGCTTCCGCTCGCTTGCCGCCTCCATCTCCACGCGCTGGGCCTTTAATTCCAGAAATCCTGAGTAGTTGGTCTGATAGCTGTAGATGGAGCCCTTGTCTATCTCCACAATCCGGCTGCACACGCTGTCCAGAAAATAGCGGTCATGAGTCACCATAACCAATGATCCTCTCCACTTTTTCAAATAGTCCTCCAGCCAGTCCGCCATTTCCTGATCCAGATGATTGGTGGGCTCGTCCAGAAGAAGAACATCCGCCGGAGAAAGCAGCACGGAAATCAAGGCCAGCCGCTTTCTCTGGCCGCCGGAAAGCTGACCCGCCGGCTGCTCAAATTCTGTGATTCCAAGCCGGGTCATCATAGCCCTTGCGTCGCTTTCAATCGTCCATCTGTTTTCCTCCGACACGTTGCCGGCCAGCACACATTCCAGACTGGACATCCGGGGATCAAATTCCGGATGCTGGGGCAGATACCGGATCACTGCATGGTTTGCGGTTGTGACGGTTCCCTCATCCGCATCCTCCAGCCCGGCCAGTATTTTCAGAAGGGTGGTTTTTCCGGTTCCGTTGATGCCGATGATACCGACCTTTTCTCCCTCCTGCAAAAAGAAGGACGCCTGATCGAAGACCTTCCTTTCCGCAAATACCTTTGTAATTTTTTCTATATTGATCAGATTCATTCTTACCTCCCTGACAGAGCTTTTTTGCTCTGACCGCACCCGGAACTGCAGCGTGCTTCTCCCTGCGGTCTGTGCAGTTTATGCCGCTTGTCTGCACAGCTTTTCCTTATTCAGTGTACTATTTACCTCAGCAGGAATCAATGCAAATGCGCTGTGATGACGCTTGAAACAGAAGCTTCCGTTATGCTACAATATGCCATATGGCTCAGGCAGCGGCACAATAGCCGGTATATGCCCATGAGGCCAATTCCAATATCAATTTCCAGTATAGTGAAAGGATTCAGGACATAACAGCTCATGAAAATTGTGATTATTGATGGACAGGGCGGCCGCATGGGCGCCCTGCTGTGTGACAGGATTATGAAAAAAAGGACATCCCTCTCTGCGGAATATCCCAATACTTCTTCCGGGACAGAAGCCCGGACAGAGCCCGCAGCTCAGCCGGCCGCAGCGCCTTCCTTTGAAAAAGGAACACCGGCCGATTGGGCACTGTATGCCATCGGCACCAACAGTATTGCCACGGCGGCCATGCTCAAGGCCGGTGCAGACTACGGGGCTACCGGTGAGAATCCGGTTCTGACAGCCTGCCGGGATGCGGACTATATCATCGGGCCTCTGGGCATCCTGGCCGCAGATTCCCTGCTGGGCGAGGTCACTCCCGCCATGGCCGTTGCCGTGGGGCAGAGCCGTGCTCAGAAGATCCTGCTTCCCATAAACCGCTGTAACCATCATGTGGTGGGTGTGCAGGAGGCTTCTATAACCGCTCTGGCGGATCAGGCTGTGGATTATCTGTGTTCCTGTTTACTGGCAGGCCAGTAAACAGGAACCTTCGCGGGCCTATTCAAAGTTTTACTGCGTAAAAAGGCCCGCTCACCCCTGAATCATGTTCTCACGCCTCAAACAGCAAGTGTTTGAGGCTGTTGTAAGCAGCAGGAACCTTCGCGGGCTCATAGTCTTTAGTCCACGATGCGCCGCACCGACAGGATAGTTTTATAGGTGGCAGTTCCGTATTTGATTCCTGTTTTCACACTGCTGGCGTGGACAATCCGCCCATTTCCCAGATAAATGGCCACATGCCCCGCATAACAGATCAGGTCGCCCGGCTGTGCCTCCGCATAGGAGACCTCTCTCCCGGCGCTTCGCTGAGCGGCAGAGGTTCTGGGAATATTATATCCGTAAGCCTTGTAGACCGACTGGGTGAAGCCGGAACAGTCCGCTCCATTGGTCAGACTGGTTCCCCCGGGTACGTATGGGTTCCCCACAAACTGGCTGGCATAGGCGGCAATATCCGCACCTGTCCCGCTTCCGATCTTTGCTGTGCTCTGGCTGCCGGAGTCTGACTTCTTTTCATCCGTATTCGTATTCGTAGAGCCTGCACTGGCCGCCTGCTCCGCCCTTTTTTTGGCTTCCTCTTCCTCCCTGCGCTTCGCTTCCTCCTCCGCGCGCTTGGCCTCCTCGGCTGCGGCAAGCTGCTTGATCTCCGCATTCTGCTGCTTGATTCTGGCTTTATAAGCAGCGGCCTCCTGCTGAGCCTGGGCCAGATGGATCTCGTAATCCTTAGAGATCAGCTTCTGTTCATCCAGAGATTCCTGAAGCACGCCCTTTTCCTCCTCCATTTCGTGCCGGGCAGCCTCCAGCTCGGACTTTTTGATCTCAAGCCCTTCCTTCAGCTCTGCCACCTCCTGAACGGTGGCCGCATAATCGTCCAGCATTTTCTGGTCATAAGTGTAGATCTCCTGCACGTACTCCGCCTTGTTCAGCATATCGCCCCAGCTTTTGGCCTGTAAGATAAGCTGAAGATAGCTTTCCTCCCCCTTTTCATACAGGTACTGGATCCGCTTCTTCATGGCCTTATACTGGTTGTCCTCCTTGATACAGGCCGCCTCATAATCCTTCTCCGCCTGGGCAATGTCATCCTCCGTCTGAGAGATCTCGTCCTCCATCAGACTGATGCTGGCAAGCATTTCCGCAATCTGAGCCGTCATCTCCTCAATCTGAGCATCCACATCGTCCTTTTCTCCGGCCAGCGTGTCGATCTTATCATTGATCTCATCCAGCTCACCCTGGGTATTCTTCTTCTGGTTCTCCTTTTCCTGCCGCTGCTTCTGCAGCTCGCTGATGCTGGTAGCATATGCAGTCTGCGTCATGGAACACCCAAGCACCAGAATCAAAACCAGGCTGAAAATTTTCTTACGCATATCCTACCCTTTCTATAACGGTCCAGCTATCGGCTGAAACAGCCGAACCGTTATCCCTTCTTCCTTCGTCTGAAAACACGCCGCCCTGTCCATACGAACGCCCGTACAGACAGGGTAGAAGCATAAAATTACTTTTTACAGGTCACAATTCTTCACGGTTCTGGGGAAGGGAATCACGTCCCTGATGTTGCCCATACCCGTCAGGTACATCACGCAGCGCTCAAAGCCCAGACCAAAGCCTGCGTGGCGGGCGGAGCCGTAGCGTCTCAGATCCAGATAGAAATCGTAATCCTCCTTGTTCAGGCCCATCTCCTCCATCCGCTTCTCCAGAAGCTCCAGACTGTCCTCTCTCTGGCTTCCTCCGATGATCTCGCCGATGCCGGGAACCAGGCAGTCCATGGCCGCAACGGTCTTGCCGTCCTCGTTCAGCTTCATATAGAAAGCCTTGATCTCCTTGGGATAGTCGGTCACGAACACAGGACGTTTAAACTCCTTCTCTGTCAGGAATCTCTCGTGCTCGGTCTGCAGGTCGCTTCCCCAGTGCACCTTGTATTCAAATTCATCGTTGTGTTTTTCCAGAATCTCAATGGCCTCCGTGTAGGTCACATGGCCGAATTCAGAGGAGAGCACATGCTCCAGACGCTCGATCAGCCCCTTGTCCACGAACTGGTTGAAGAACGCCATCTCCTCCGGTGCGTTGTCCAGGACATAACGGATCACATATTTCAGCATGCTTTCCGCCAGGATCATGTCGTCCTTCAGGTCGGCAAAGCACATTTCAGGCTCGATCATCCAGAACTCAGCCGCATGGCGGGTGGTGTTGGAGTTCTCAGCCCGGAAGGTGGGGCCGAAGGTATAGATGTTGCGGAACGCAAAGGCGTATGTCTCGCCGTCCAGCTGTCCGCTCACCGTCAGGTTGGTGGGCTTGCAGAAAAAGTCCTGGCTGTAGTCCACCTTTCCGTCCTTGGTCTTAGGCACGTTTTCCAGATCCAGAGTGGTCACCTGGAACATCTCACCCGCTCCCTCACAGTCGCTTCCCGTGATCAGGGGCGTATGCACGTACACGAAGTTCCTCTCCTGGAAAAATTTGTGGATGGCATAGGCTGCCAGGGAACGCACACGGAACACGGCCTGGAAGGTGTTGGTTCTGGCGCGCAGATGGGAAATGGTGCGCAGATACTCGAAGCTGTGACGCTTCTTCTGTAAAGGATAGTCGGAAGCGGAAGCGCCCTCCAGCTCCACCTTCTCCGCCTGCATCTCCAGAGGCTGCTTGGCTCCGGGCGTGACCACGATCCTTCCGGTCACAATCACAGCCGCTCCCACGCCGATTCTGGCAATATCCGCAAAATCCGCAAGCTGGTCGGAATACACCACCTGCAGGGGTTCAAAAAAGGTTCCGTCATTTACCACCAGGAAGCCAAAGGTCTTGGAATCCCGGTTGCTTCTCACCCATCCTCCGATGGTCACTGTTTTGTCCGCATAGGTCTCTTTGTCTCTGAATAGATCCTTAATATTCGTCAATTCCATGATTCAACCTCCATACATATATGAAGCGGCTCTTTATTCTGTCCCGCTCTGTGTCTCAGCCACGGTTCCGGTCTGTGTTCCCTCCGCAGCTTCGGTCCCGGCCTCTGCCGCTTCTGTCTCAGCCGCAGTTTCAGTCTCAGTTTCCGCGGTTTCCGTCTCTGCTGCCGTTTCCGTTTCGGCTATGGGAGCTTCAGCCGCCTCTGTTTCGGTCACTTTACCGTTTTCCAGCAGGAAATCCAGAACCTTCTCGGTCATCAGGTACTCCTCAAACGCCTCGTAGTCGATCAAGGCCTTGTACTCCTCCAGATCCTCATAGCCGTCCAGGGCCGCGTTTTCCTCCAAAGCCTTCTCCACTTCCTCCGGCGTTACCGTAAGTCCTTCCGCATCCGCCACAGCCTGCATGACCACCAGCTCCCTGGCGGCTTCCTCTGCCGACTCCTGCAAATCCGCATCGCTCTTTCCCTGCGCCTCCAGGAAGGTATTCAGATCCTGGCCAAACATGGACGCATAAGCGGTCATATTGCTGGTCAGCCTGTCGTGATAACGCTTCACCATCTCTGTGGGCGGCTCCTTAAACTGAGCGTTCTCCTTCACCTTTGCCAGGATAGCCGTCTCCGCCTCCGCATTCCGGCTGGCCCGGGCGGTTTCCATCAGCATATCATAAATATGGGTTCTGTACTCCTCCGCGGTGCTGTAGCCCTCGTCCAGTCCTTTTACAAATTCGTCATTGAATTCAGGAAGGCTCTTCACACTGATGCTGTTCACCGTAACGGTGAATACCGCATCCTTTCCCGCCACATCGGTTCCACGGTAGTCCTCCGGGAAGGTTACGTTCACATCCAAAGTCTCGCCCGCCTCGGCCCCGATCAGGCCGTCCTCAAAGCCGGGAATGAAGCTTCCCGAGCCGATCACCAGATCCTGACCCTGAGCAGTCCCCCTGTCAAACGCAACTCCGTCTATCTTGCCTTCGTAGTCGATATTTACCGTATCGCCCTGCTCCACAGGCCTGTCCGTCACCTCTGTACTCACCATGTGATTGGCAAGCACATTGTTTATCCTTCCCTGTACCTCTTCTTCCGTTACCACGGGCGCATTCACGGTTACCTCAATCCCTTTATATTCTCCAAGGGTCACATAATCCGCCGCATTGATGCCGCCAAGATAGGCCTCCGGCCCGTACTGTACAGCCGTTTCCGTCTCCGCGGCCTCTGCCGCTCCTGTCTCAGCCTGCGTGCTGCTCTCCTGCTCCGTCTCCGAAGTATTCTCCCCCTTCCCGCAGCCTGCAAGCAGGGATGCGGAAAGAGTAAGCACCGAAACCGTCACCATCCATTTTTTCATAATATCACTCCTTACTATCACTCCAGCGTCTTTGGACGCTGTGCATTATTGTACCATATTTTCCCCCGGCATAAAACCCTTTGTTCCCCGGAATCCATACTTTTTTTGCAGTTGCTTATTCCATGGAATAATGTTACAATGTTTTTGCATTTAACATAAGGAGGGTTGCCGTGTGAGTCCCGTTACAATTACATTATTGGTTATCTTAGCCATCCTGATCATCGGAATCGTTGTTTTATATTTCCTCGGCAGGAAGGCGCAGAAGAAGCAGGCTGAACAGCAGGAACAGATCGAAGCTTACAAGCAGAATGTGAACATGCTGATCATAGACAAGAAAAGGATGAAGCTGAAGGAGGCCGGGCTTCCCGCCGCCGTGGTGGAACAGACGCCCAGGCTTCTGCGCGGTTCCAAGCTTCCCATCGTGAAGGCCAAGGTAGGCCCCCAGATCATGACGCTGGTGTGCGAGGAAAGCATTTTTGAATCCGTACCTGTGAAGAAGGAAGTGAAGGCCACCGTGAGCGGTATTTATATCACCGCAGTCAGGGGCCTGCACGGAAAGGTTGCCGCTCCTCCCCCGAAGAAGAAGAGCTGGTTCAAGCGCCAGGTTGACAAGCTTCAGGAGAAGGCAGGAGCCAAGCCGCTGAAATAAAGGCGGGGCCTGTTCAGATCGGGACAGTCTGACAGGAGTGTCAGACAGACGCCCCGGTCTTGTGTTAAAATTAAAAATCGTTGTGTTTAAGCGGTGCGGCCGGCAGGCTGCACCGCTTTTGTTTTCCTGTGTTTCCGTTCATCTAAAAAAAAGAAAAATCCGCTCTGAAGCATAGCCGGAACAGCATCAACCTGCCTTCCGGCAGCATTTTCCGGAATAAAAGCCTAGGGGAGACAGCTTCCTTACGAAGCCTCTTCCCTGGGCTGCGCCTTTTTTACCGGCAGGTTCCATCATTATTTATCAGCAAAGAACAGGTAGCTTCCAGGCTCTACCTCCCGGCTCACCCCGTCGATCACAATGGTGGATGGGGAAGGGGTGGTGATCTCGCAGCGCACCTTCTTTACGCCGTCCAGCTCCACCCAGCTCCACTTGGAGGATACCAGGCCGTGTCTGGTCTGAATACTTCCCTCCAGCCAGTCCAGCCTCTCATCCGGCTTGGGCGCGATCCTGATCCGGGCAAAGCCGGGAGCCTCCTCCACGGTATGGATTCCCGCCGCCTCCTCATATACCCAGTCGGCCACCGCGCCGTAGGCGTAATGGTTGAAGGAGTTCATATCCGCGCTCCAGAAGTCCCCGTTCTCCATGATGCCGTCCCAGTGCTCCCACACGGTGGTGGCGCCCTTCGTCACAGGATAAAGCCAGGAAGGATATTCGGTGCGAAGAAGCAGTGTGTACGCCAGGTCGGTGTGCCCGTATCCGCTGAGCACATGGAGCAGATAAGGAGTTCCCACGAAGCCGGTCATCAGCCTGCTTCCGTCTGCGACCACCTTCTGCGCCAGGGCATCCGCCGTTTTCTGCGGATCCTCCGCCAGCCCGAAATGAACCGCCAGCACATATTCGGTCTGGGTTCTGTAATCCGTAAAGGTTTCACGGAAGGTTTTCACAATATTCTTATACAACGCTTCATATTCGCTCACATCCTCGCCCAGAACCCTTCCGGCCTTCGCGGTGAGCAGAGTGGAATGGGCATAGAAGGCGGAGGCGATGAAATCCGCCCGGGTAGAGCCCTTGTAGCTTCCCACGGGAGCGTCCAGCCCAAGCCAGTCCTCAAAATGCTCGCCGCCCGTCCACAGATACGGATCCTTTGTGGTGCTTCCAATGAAGGCAAGGTATTTTTTCATACAGTCGAACTGCTGGCGCAGGATGGCGGGATCACCGTAGGTCAGATAGATCTGCCAGGGACAGATGGTGGAGGCGTCGTCCCAGGCCGCGCTTCCACTTCCCACTCCGCAGGCCGGAATCACATGGCCCACCGAGCCGTTCTCACACTGATCCGCCGCCATATCCGCCAGCCATTTGGTGAAAAATTTCTCCACGTCAAAATTGTAGCTGGCCGTCTTGATAAAGGCCTGGGCGTCTCCCGTCCATCCAAGGCGCTCGTTTCTCTGGGGACAGTCTGTGGGAACGTCCAGGAAGTTCCCCTTCTGTCCCCATATCACGTTGGAGAAAAATCGGTTCAGGAGCGGATTGGAGCTTCTCAGGTATCCGGTGCGCTTCATATCGGAATGCACCACCACGGCGGTAAACTGCTCCAGATCAGGCAGTCTCCCCTCCTCCAGTCCGGGGAAGCGGTCCAGCCTCACATAACGGAAGCCAAAGAAGGTCAGATGGGGCTTGTAGGTCTGCACACCGTCCCGGCAGGTATAATGGATTTTCGCCTTGGCAGAGCGATAGTTTTCCGTGTAGAAACTGCCCTCCTTATCCATCACCTCCGCATGGGAAATCTCCACCACGTCACCCTCCCTGGCGTCCACACAAAACTCCAGGTATCCGGTCACCTCCTGGCCGAAATCCACCACAACCTCTCCCTTTGGCGTGGTAAAAATACGGGCAGCCTTCACCCTCTCCTGCTCCCTGATCTCCTCTCCCTGCTGGGGGATCAGCTGATCCGTGCGCCCCTCGAAGCAGACCGCCGGACTCACATCCCCCGCCTCCACGCGGGCGTCAAAGGTCTCGCCGTCATAGATCTCGCTGAAACGGATCTGTCCCTCCCTGGTTCCCCAGGTCTCATCCGTGAGAATCGTCTCCTCCCGGCCATCCTCATAGGTTAAGTGAAGCTGGGCGATCAGCCCGGCAGGCAGGGCGGCCTTCCTTGCCATGTCCTCCTTGTTCCAGTCCGGAACCGGCCCCCGGTACCAGCCCTTCCCCAGAGTCACCTCCAGAAGGTTTTTCTCCCCCAGAAGCTTTGTCACATCGTAGCTCTGATACTGGAGCCTCTTTTCATAAGAAGTCCAGCCGGGAGCAAGCACGAAGCTGCCCACTCTCTGTCCGTTCAGCACCGCCTCATACACACCCATGGCAGTGATCCTAAGCTCCGCCTTCACTGCCCCTTTCCCCTCAAACTCCTTCACGAATACAGGGCATACATCCCCCATATCCTGCTGCGGCCTGATCCATTCTGCCTTCCATTCCATGTCTTTTCCCTCCATTTTCCGCCCTGTCCGCCGGCGCGCCGGCAAACAGCAGCCGTTTTCCTTCCCTGACGTCACAGCCCGATCCGGTTCCTGATATTCCGGTACTGCATAGGCGTCATACTGTACGTTTCCTTAAAATTCCGATAAAAGCAGCTGATATCCGCATAACCCACAGCGGCAGCCACCTCCTCGATGCTGCAGGAGGAATTTTCTATCATCTCCGCCGCCCGTTTCATGCGGAATTCTTTCAGGAGAAAGCGGAAGGTCTTACCCGTCTCCATCCTGATAGAACGGCTCAGATACCCTTCGCTCTTTCCAAAATCTTGGGCCATGCCGCTCAAGGTGGCTGTGGCGTAATTCTCCCGTATGTAGCGGGCCATCATGGGCAGGGCTGCCTGGGCGGCTCCCACAGTCCCCATGCTTTCCATGTTCTGCTGATGCCAGCCCAGCGCCCGCCCAAACAGAAGAAGCACGTAGCCCTTCATCCTCAGATTTCTTCCCGTCCGGATCTGCTCCCCGTCCGCAAGCCCCTCCCCGCACATTTCCAGCACGATGCGGCGGAGCTGTTCATCCCGCCCGGAGCGCACAAGAAGGGCGCGGCTGGCATTCTTGCTGTAGAGCATCTGCCAGAAAAAATCGGAGATACTGTCATTTTCTGACAGCAGGCTGTAAAAGGCCTCCCCGAAGGTGCTCCTCTTGATGATGATGTTCACCGTCACAGCACCCTCCTCACAGGTAAACACCGCCTGATCCACCTCCGGCGGGATGATGACGAAATCCCCTTCCTCCATCCCGGCTCCCAGATCCTCCTCCCTCCCTCTTAAATAGAAGCGGAAGCCGCCCCGCAGGGCGTAAACGATCTTGATGAACTTCAGGCTGTGGTAAAAGGGCGGCACATAGCGGTCATGCAGGAGCAGGGAAACCTCCTCCCTCTCGTCCGGAAAACAGTCCTGCTCCGTCAGCTCCTTTCCCATGAAAAAAGGAGCCCTCTCCCCCGGATCTGCGCCTGTCTCCGAAAGCTTCCGGTATCTCTCCCGAAATTCCTCCCAGCCCCAGACCACGGAAGCATAAGCGCCGGGATTCTCCTCATACAACCGCCTGGCCTCATTCTCAAAATCCCTCAACTCCGCAAGACTCCGCTCCATCCCTCCAGCGTCCATCCGCCGCCCCTCCCCCTTTCTTCCATTCTCCCGGCCGCCCCAAAATACGCGTCCGCCCAGGAAAACACCCCTGCCACGGTTTCCTTTTCCACCGCACTAAAAAGCGGCTACGATAAAACCGGCCTCAGAAAACGACTGCCTTCCCAGCCATTCTCTCCCTGTCTTTTTTATCATAACCGCAAGGTCATAAAATGTCACTATTATTTACGACTGTCTTTTCATGATCCGTGTCAGTTCATATCCTCCGGCGCCCTGCTTCTGCGGAGGCCGCCAGCGACAGAATTCTCTGCGGAGGACGTCTCAAAAACGCCGGCACTTGGGGCACCCTCCGTAAGGAAGGTGCCCCAAGGCTTTTGTATTTTAAGCTTAATATAGTTGCATTTAAGCGGTATAGCCTGTCGGCTATGCGGAATCCAAACGGGCTATATCCAAAATCATGTTTGACTGTCTGCTTAATCCGTCCTGTATTTGCGATATTATTGAAAATTGATTTTCGTGGAGGTTCTGTATAGTTTTTGCAAAAGCAGGGCATACTATTTTGTTATACTAACTGCCGAACGCTCCGTTATCGGCAAATACATGTCGATTTTCTTCAAAACTCATTGTAATTATTCCGATAATATGATATGCTAAATTCATATAAGCAGCCCTCAAATCAGGAGGTATGAAAGATGGAATATTTAACAGTTACACAGGCGGCAGAA
>CAUWLJ010000057.1:0-22637 GCA_963559585.1 uncultured Eisenbergiella sp.
TGACCTTGTATTTTTTGAGCTGCCCGGAGAAGTTCTCCATCTGCGGAAACCACTTACAGCAGACCGGGAAAGAAATGGTCTGTGGGCAGGCGTGGATGAGCTTTCGCCATTTGGCGGAAGCGAATGATACGCAGCCTGCGGCGGCGAGGCAGGCTCCCTGGACTTTGGAACATTTTGTCCCGAAGTCCAGCTCATTGCGGTGCTTCCCCTGCCGGAGTATTCCTTTTCGGACGGTCATTCATTTTTTAAGGTGCAACTCACCGATGAATTACCCTAAGTCTACACCTAAAAGACCGCCCGCTCCGTATATCCATAAGGCCGGAAATCGGCCCCCGAAACTCTCTGTTTCCACGCTCTCGGAATTGTGGTAGAATGGAAAAAACAGAACGGAAAATCAGAATTATGGAGGGAACTATATGACAAAGGAAGAATTTTTAATTCGTATAAACGAAGATGAAAATTACTCACCTGGCTGGCAAGCTATTGATGACGCCTTTGAGAAACTTTATCCAGGACAAACCCCAGACCATTTTGGGACAATTCCGACATCAAGAGCAATGATGGGCGGAGATGAATATTTAGACGGATTTTCCATATACAATTCTCCGAAAGGTTACAAGCATTTGGTTACTTATGGAATGACAGTTCTTTACGGTGACGAGGATGCTTTTGGCAGCGAATGGAACGGCTGGGGTTATGAAATGACTATGAAGCTGAAAGAGCATGACACAGAAAGTTGTATGTGGGTGGTTGATATGATGTCTAATCTGGCAAGATATACATATACAACTAATCGTTTTTTTGAAGCAAATCAATACATCAAAGGCAATGGAACCTCCTTGCACATCGGCGCAAATTCTTCAATTACTGCACTTTTATTGGTAAACGATACAGAAGCGAAACCGCAGATGTCTGTGTATGGAAAGACAGAATTTATTCAGCTTGTCGGAATAACTGAATCGGAACTTCAAGCAATTATTGCGGACCGCAATAACATTCCCAAGTTGATTGCCTGCATGGAAGCAGACGGTAATACGGATTTGGTTACAGATATGAGAAGAAGCAAGTCCTATTTCTAATTTTTCATTTATTGAGCAGACAAGGAGGAGGAAAATGAGAAATTCACAGGATGGAATGCAAAAAGAGGATCATGTCAGCACGAAAGCAATGATCGTATTTATGATAGTGATGGGAGCCGTTTTATTGTTATTTCTCAGCATTATGGGCATATCAGTATTCTACTATGGGGAGAGGATCGGCAGAGAGGGCTTGACGGTGATCTTGCTGGTATGCTTGATATGCGCAGTTACGCTGGCTCTGGTGGGAGCCAACGTGTTTAACAGAAAGAAAAAGAAGCAGGCAGCGCGGATGAATCCGCCCGGTATGCACGATGAAATATCGGCAAATCAGGTTAGAGAAACTTCTGACACTGCGGAAAAAGCGGCACGTTTTGTGAAAAAACGGAAAATTATCTTACATATGGTGATGGCGGCAGTACTGTTTGAGGTGATAATCTATCTGCTCGGCTGCGGAGCTGGTCTTGCGAATATTCAGCCGCTGGTACTCGTAAAATACGCCATTCCCTTTTTCTTCATCCGCATGGCAGAGATGAAGCCTGGAATTGGAGGAGGGTTGCTGCTCGGTTGTTGTTTTATACATCTCACTGCTGTGATGCAGATATTGCAGATTCGTCTTGTGGATATGTGGAGGTTTTCTCCGTACATAGCGCTGCAGGCGGTCGGCAGATGTGCATGGCTGCTGTTAATGCTCGCAGCAGGGATTTGGCTTATGCTGCCGAAAAACCGGGATCTGGCCATGACCTTGTGATGAAGTAACATATTATTTTACACACGCTCTAACGCACATGTCCCAGGAGGCGGAGCTCTTGGGCTGCCTACACCGCAAACTGGCTGTTATAAAGCTGTGCATAAAAGCCCTTCTTATTAAGCAGCTCCTCATGCCGCCCCTGTTCGATCACACAGCCGTCCTTCATCACCAGGATCACGTCCGCCTCCCGGATGGTGGAAAGCCTGTGGGCCACGATGAAGCTGGTTCTTCCTTCCATCAGCCTGGCAAAGGCCTCCTGGATCTTCATTTCAGTCCGGGTGTCAATGGAGGAGGTGGCCTCGTCCAGGATCAGCATGGGAGGAAGGCAGAGCATGACGCGGGTGATGCACAGAAGCTGCTTCTGCCCCTGGGAAAGGCCTCCCCCGTCCTCGGTAATCACTGTGTCATACCCTTTCGGCAGGCGCTTGATGAAGCTGTGGGCATGGGAGGCCTTCGCCGCAGCAATGATCTCCTCCTCTGACGCCTCCGGCTTTCCCATGGTGATATTTTCCCGGATGGTGCCGGATTTCAGCCAGGTGTCCTGCAGCACCATTCCGAAGCCTGCCCGCAGGCTCCGTCTGGTGACATCCCGCACGTCGCAGTTCTCTATGCAGATCTTTCCTTCCGTCACGTCATAGAAACGCATCAGCAGATTGATCAGCGTGGTTTTTCCGCAGCCGGTGGGGCCCACGATGGCCACCCTCTGCCCCGGCTTTACCTTCAGATTAAAGTCCTCGATCAGCTTCTGTCCGGGCTCATAGGAAAAATATACATGGGAAAGCTGCACATTTCCCCTGATGCCTCCGGGTATCCGGGAAAGGTCTGCTGCCCCCTCCGGCTCCGGTGTCTGCGGTTCTTCCCCGATCAGTTCAAAGATCCGCGCCGCGCAGGCCAGGGCGTTCTGCAGCTCCGTCACCACCCCGGATATTTCATTGAAGGGCTTGGTGTACTGGTTGGCGTAGCTTAACAGGCAGGATAAATCTCCCACGCTGATCCGTCCGGCAACAGCGGACAGGGCTCCCACCAGGCCCACACCCGCGTATACCACGTTGTTCACGAAACGGGTGGCGGGATTGGTGATGGAGGAGTAGAAAATAGCCCGCAGGGAGCAGGCACGCAGCCTTTCGTTGATCTCGTCGAACCGCTCCATGGCCTCATCCTCGTGGCCGAAGGCCTGCACCACCTTCTGATTTCCAATCATTTCATCGATCAGGGCCGTCTGCTCTCCCCTGGTTTCCGACTGGAGGCGGAACATGGTGAAGGTTTTTTTCGCAATAAAGGAGGCCACGAAAAAAGAGAGGGGCGTGATCAGCACCACCACCAGGGTGATGCCCACGTTTGTGGCAAGCATGAAAACAAGGGTTCCCAGAATGGTCATTGCCCCTGTAAAAAACTGGGTAAAGCCCATCAGCAGGCCGTCGGCGAACTGATCCACGTCCGCGATCACCCGGCTGACGATCTCGCCGTAGGAACGGTTATCCACGTATTTCAGAGGAAGGCTCTGGATTTTCCCAAAGGCCTCGTTCCTGATGTCGCGCACAATCTCATAGGTCATTTTGTTGTTGCACAGATTCATGATCCACTGGGCCAGGGCCGTTGCCAGAATGGTCACTGCCATAGCCTTCAGGATGGTGAGAATGCTGTCAAAATCCACCCTTCCCTGTGCAATGATATGGTCAATGGCCTGCCCCGTCTGCCTGGGCAGATAGAGGGTGAGGGCCACGGTGACCGCCGCCAGAACCAGGGAGACCGCCAGGTAAAACCAATAAGGCCTTATATAGCGCAGCACCCTGAGGGCAGTTTCCTTCTGTCTGGCTTTGTCCATTTTTTCCTTCGCCATCTCTAGGCCTCCTTTCCTGTTTCTTCATGCCGGTCAGACATCCCGGCTTCTTCCTTCCTGCCGGAAATTCCCACGCCGTCCTTCTTGCCGGAAGCCCTGGCTCCTTCTGCCTTGCCGGAAGTTCCGGCCCCTTCCTTTTCAAACTGGGAGTAATAGATTTCCTGATAGGCCGGGCAGAGCGCAAGCAGCTGTTCATGGGTTCCGATCCCGGCCACCGCGCCGTCGTCCAGCACGATGATCTGATCCGCGTGGAGGATGGATGAGGCCCGCTGGGAAACGATGAATACCGTGGGGCCCTCCTCCATCTCCCGGACCGCCTTACGAAGCCTTGCGTCCGTTGCGTAATCCAGGGCGGAGGCGCTGTCATCCAGAATCAGGATAGAAGGCTTTCGCACCAGGGCTCTAGCAATGGTAAGACGCTGTCTCTGACCGCCGGACAGGTTCTTGCCGCCCTGGGCCACAGGGGCATCCAGGCCGCCTTCCTTCCCGTCCACGAACTCCCTTGCCTGAGAAATATCCAGCGCCCGGTACAGCTCCTCATCGCTGGCATCCTTTCTGCCCCAAAGCAGATTTTCCCGAATGGTTCCCTTGAAAAGAACCGCCTTCTGCGGCACCATGCCGATCCGGCCCCGCAGCTCCTCCAGGGTGTAATCCCGCACGTCGCGGCCGTCCACCAGCACCCTTCCCTTTGTGGCGTCATAAAAACGGGGGATCAGATTCACCAGAGAGGATTTTCCTGAGCCGGTGCCGCCGATGATGCCGATGGTCTGCCCTTTATACGCAGTGAAGTGAAGATCCGTCAGGGATTCTGCACCTGCATTCTGATAGGTCAGACATACATGGCGGAATTCCACTGCCGGGGAAGCTTCCGGCTGTCCGGCATTTTCCCGTCCGCCAGCCTCCTCTCCGGCCCCCGCTGTCCCTTCCATGTCTGCACTCTCCCCTTTCTTCCATGCACCGCCGGTCTGTATCCTGCCAGAAACACCTTTACCGTCCGTCAGGCTGGAGCGGATCTCAAACACGCTCTCGATCCGGTTTCCGCAGGCGATGGCCTTGGTGATGGTGACGATCAGGTTGGCCAGCTTAACAAGCTCCACCAGAATCTGGGACATATAGTTGACCAGGGCCACCACCTCCCCCTGGGTGATCGCGCCGCTCTCCACCCGCCATGCGCCCGACCACACCAGGGCGATGATGCCGCCGTTGATGACCACATAGGTAACCGGGTTCATCAGCCCGGACAGGCTGCCCACACGCTTCTGCATGGCGGTAAGTGCGCCGTTTTTCTCCTCAAAACGGGCCCTTTCGCTTTCCTCCTTGTTAAAAGCCCGCAGAACGCGCATCCCCGTCAGGTTTTCCCTGGTGATCCCAAGCACCTGATCCAGACCGCCCTGCGCCTTCCGATACATGGGCATGGTGAGCATCATGATCCCGAACACCACCAGGGACAGCAGAGGGATTGTCGCCACAAACACCAGAGCCGCTTTCACATCGATGGTGAAGGCCATCGCCATGGCGCCGAACACGATGAACGGCGAGCGCAGAAACAGGCGCAGCACCATGTTCACACCGTTCTGCACCTGATTGGCGTCGCTGGTCATGCGCGTGATCAGCGTGGACGTGCCGATGGTATCCATTTCCGTAAAGGAAAGGCTCTGGATATGGGCAAACAGGGCGTGCTTCAGCTTCGCCGCAAACCCCACAGCCGCCTTCGCCGCAAAAAACTGGGCGGTGATGGAGCATACCAGGCCGATCACCCCCAAAGCCACCAGAACCAGGCACATCCTGAAAATATATCCCCGGTCAGAGCGGGCGATGCCCGTGTCGATAATGGCCGCCATCACCAGGGGAACCAGAAGCTCAAAGGAAGCCTCCAGAAGCTTGAAAAGAGGGGCCAGCACCGTTTCCTTTTTGTAATCCTTCAGATAGACAAGCAGTTTTTTCACGAATTCGCTCCTTCGTCATTTTCATAGTACAAAGCCTGACAGACAGAATGCCGGGCTCCCTTCGCCACCACTCCCCATTCAAATATATTGCTCCACCAGCAGCTTACCAATCCTCCCATTGCTCCCCACAATGCTGCAGTTCTTACAGAAAACCGGAGGCTTTCCCTCAAAATCGGTGACCGCTCCGCCGGCTTCCTCCAGAATCACCACTCCGGCTGCATAGTCCCAGGGCTTCAAGTTACTTTCAAAGAAAGCGTCCGTCCTGCCGCAGGCCACATAGGCCAGATCAATGGCGGCCGAGCCAAGCCGTCTGATGTCCTGGCAGTCCAGGAAGATCCTTTTGAACAGGTCAAAATTGTAGTCGGCGTATTCATGCTCATAAGGCGCTGTGCCTATGGAGATCAGGCTCTCCCCCATGGAGGAGGCTCCGCTTACATGGATGGGTTCTTTGTTCAGAAAGGCTCCTTCTCCTCTCCGGGCAGAAAATACCTCCTGCGCATAAGGGTCATAGATTACGCCGCAGGTAATCACCCCCTTTTCACACAGGGCAAGGGAAACGGCGCTGTGCCGGAATCCATGAATCAGGTTGGTGGTTCCGTCCACCGGATCCAGGATCCAGACCTGTCCCTCAAAATCAATGGCGCTGTTGTCCTTTTCTTCTCCCATAAACTGGATTCCGGGCCATCGTTCCTTCAAGCAGTTCTGAATGAATTCCTGCACATGGAAGTCCACCTGGGTCACATAATCGGAAACGCCCTTTACGGTGATGTGGGAAGCCTCCTCCCGGTTGGCAAAGAGGGCTCCGGCCTCTTTTACGATGGAGATCAGTTCTGTCATGTCGATCTGCATTTGTCCTGTGTCCTTTCTGGTTTCTTTTTTCCGGCCTGGCTTTCTTTTCCGGCCTGATATTCATTTCCGTTCCGGCATTTTTTCCTATTCCGGCATTTTTCCTATTCCAGCATTTTTTCCTATTTCGGTATTCTTACCTGTTTCGGACTCCTTCAGGCCCGGATTTTTCCGTCCCGCCCTGCCGGGCCGCTCCGATTTCGGGCCGTCCGTCCGCACTTTTCAGAGGATTGGGGGAATTCACCGTAAGGATCCTGGCAATCTGCGCCGTCCGGTTCATCCAGTTGTGCTTTACATGAGAGTCAAAATGGATGCTGTCGCCGGGGTACATGACATATTTTCTGTCGTCCAGGTAGAGAGTGATCACGCCCTCCAGCACATAGAGAAACTCCTCTCCGTTGTGGGAGTACATTTCCGCGTTCTCCTCCTTCTCCAGCATGGGAAGCAGGGTGTAGACGCGGGGCAGCATATCAAAATCAGTGTGGGGGCGCTTTAAAATGGACTGGTAGATCTTGGGGCTGACCTCATCGGGAACCAGCTCCACGCCGTGCATCACGGCATCCTCCGGCTCCTTTTCCGCCCTGCCCCCCTCCCCAATCCCGGTGAACAGCTCCGAGACGGGGACGCCCAGAACGTTGGCTATGGTTTCCAGGGAATCTATGGCTATGGAAGAAATGCCCCTTTCAAACTGGGAAAGAAAGCCGATGGACAGGCCGCTGGCCTCGCTCACCTGCTTAATGGTCATTTTCCTGCCGGTTCGCAGGGCTTTTACTTTTTCTCCTATGGCTGTTTTTGTGCTCATGGGGTATCTCCGTTTCTGTGTTGGTTATGTGTGGCTGCGGGCTGGTATGATGCTATTTTAACATAGTCCGCAGATGGGGACAACGGGGAGATGCGCAATAGCAGTAAGCGGCTCCGGCCATCGTTTCTGTTCACGGCAGCCTCAAACGCCTGCCGTTTGAGGCGTGAGAATGTGATTCAGGAGTGAGCGGGCCTCTTTTACGCAGTAAAACTTTGAATAGGCCCGCGAAAGTTACTGTTTACGGGCTTGCCCGTGAACAGTAACCGGCCATCTGCCGGCTCTGAAAAACGGAAACAGCCTGGATCATACTCCCGGCCGCTGTGAGCATAGAAGGGCGCATTACGGCAGACTGCTGTCCATCGTCCAGTCCAACCGGGGAGAAAAGGGCTCGATCCATGTAAGAGTGAGCGGGGATGGATTGGAAGATCGGTTGGTGGAGATTGAGACTGTGTAGTAATATATATTAAAAAACTACCTTTCAATAAAACAGGCACATGGTATACGCTGCATGGCCCATGCGCCTGTTTTTTTAGCTATTACAGATCCCCTTTTAAACGATCCTTTGATCTTTTGGTTTCAAACCCTTCCGGATAACGTTTCTTTAATTTATCTATGTTGGACTGCAGAATCTCCTCCAAAGACAAATCCAGCGCCGTAGCCGCTTCCGCCAGGTACCATGCAATATCTCCAAGCTCCTTCGCCAAATGCTCTTTATCCAGCTCATGCCCCTGTGCCATCCATTTTTTCACAATGTCGATCGCTTCACCGGATTCGCCGCACAGGCCCATTACGCTGTTAATGAGAACTTCTTTTTTGGTCAATTCAGGATTCAGCGTTGTCATGGCTAAATCCTGGTATTCGTTTATTTTCATTTTGGTTTCCTCCAGCAAATCATAGTTTCTTCCCCTTCCACATTAAGGGAGCAGGAATCATCCCTCCCATATG
The DNA here is from genome assembly GCA_963559585.1 of uncultured Eisenbergiella sp. GTDB lineage: Bacteria > Bacillota > Clostridia > Lachnospirales > Lachnospiraceae > Eisenbergiella. The sequence continues at coordinate 8,207 of CAUWLJ010000057.1, forward strand.
GCCCCCGCTCCGCACATACCATATACTGACCAGCTCGCAGCCTTTTACGCTTCTGCGCTCCTATCAGCCAATCTCAACCCCATACTCCGCCGCAAGCTCCACCTTCCTGATCTCACACCCCGCTTCCACCGGCAGGTCATAAAACACCTTCCGCCCAAACCGGCAGGGAATCGGATGGCCGCTGTCGATCACCCGTATGGTAAGACTGGCCGGATAATGAAAACGTCTCAGGGCGATATTCCAGGGCCTCCCGGTGGTAAACCAGTCGTCAATCAGCCTTCCGTCCGCATAAACCTCCGCCCGGTCCCCCAGATAATCCACGTTCAGATAGATCTGGTTCACCTGCTCTTTCTCCAGGCCGCGAAGATCTATGTCATAATATCGGCTCCGAAGCTCTCCCTTCTTGTCGAAATCCTCCTTCACCAGACGGAAAGCGGCTTTCATGCGGCTGGCGGCTTCCAGCGCCTTGGAGCCGGGGGCGGCCTGTATCTCCTCCATGCTTCCATCCTCCCGGTAGATTCTGATCCTCTGCTTTCCTCCGGCAAGAAGCTTCTTTGCGCCTGCATCCTCCATGATGCAGCTGTCCGCAGTTTCCGTCACATAAAGCCCGTCCTCGAACAGAAAACTCCTGTCCGCCTCCTCCTGTGAAAGCACGGTGATCCACTCCCTCTCCCCGGAAGCTTCCAGCATGAGAGGCCCATCCGTATAGAGGAAAATCCGTTTTCCCAGGCGGGCCAGCAGGCTGGCGTTGGTCTTTTCAATGGTCACCTTCTCCGTTTTCAGGCCGATGGGAAGGACATGGCAGGAGTCCGTGGCAATGCGCAGGCCCTCCAGGCTGATCCTGCCGCCGTCTGGAAGGCTGATCTGTACCTGTACGTCCTCATGCTGTGCCATGGTGCGGTTTCTCACATGGTTGTTGATGAAAAGGAATCCCGTCTGCGCATCATGGTTCCAGCGCAGTGCGGCGCGGATCGTATCCATATCCTCCGCCGAAGCGGGAAGGGTCAGGGGAAGGATTGTCCGGGCCGCCGCAAGCTCTTCGCCGAAGCAGGTCATCAGATGATGGTATTTTTTCAGAGCGCCAAAGCTTTCCGTTATCTTACCGGCCTCGTTGATGCAGGCATCAAAATCGTAGCTCTTCCGGGGAACGGTGGTGTGGCCTCCGGTTTTCTGGGCCTCGCTCAGCCAGGAGTATTTCCCGTCCGGGTTGATGCCTCCGTGGTACATATAATAGCCAATCAGGTTGGCGCCGGAGCCCAGCACGCTGACGATATGGGCCGCGTTGTCCTCTCCCGTGGGATGGAGCCTTCTGTGGCTGGTGGACTGCAGGCCGCCTCCCAGCTCTGCTGTCAGGTAAGGGTAATCGTCCCGGATGGTTCCGCTGGGCCCCTCCTGTTTATGAAAATCAGAGCCTGTATTCGTATCGTCCCTGTAGGGAATGAAAAGAAAATTCTCCATGGCGGGCAGTTCTTCCGTGGAAGCGTCCCAGGGGGCGTCCACATAGCCGGAGAGCACCTGCAGGGTCTCGTCGATGGTGCAGGCCCCGCCCCAGGCTGTGGCGGTATAGTAGGGCGTTATCATCCCGGCCTGTCTGGCCAGCCCGTACAGGGTTTTCAGATGTCCGGCCTGTTCCTCTTTGTCTGCCGGGCCGCCGCAGTGGCCATATTCGTTTTCCAGCTGGATACCGATGATGGGGCCGCCGTCCTTACACATCATCCCTTCCGCCTGTTCCGCTATTTTTTCATAAAAAATCTTCACCAGCTCCAGATAGCGGGGATCATCTGTCCTTGTCTCAAAATCCTCCGCATACTGCACATAATCCGGGAATCCGCCGTGACGCGCCTCCCCATGGGACCAGGGGCCGATCCGCAGCCACACCTTCATATCCAGCTCCTGACAGGTAAGCAGAAACCTTCTCAGATCCCGGCAGCCGGTAAAATCCCACTCCCCTTCTTTTTCCTCATGATGGTTCCAGAACACATATGTAGCCAGGATATTGATTCCCCCGGCACGCATTTTCAGGATGGCTTCCTTCCACCCTTCCGGCTCCATGCGGGAAAAATGCAGCTCTCCCATTACCGGAATCACTCTTTTTCCGTTGATCAGAAGGCTGACCCCGTCCGCCTGGTACAGATTTCCCTCCTGATCCTTTCCTCCCATATTTAGCAGCGCAGGGGCTTCCCCCTTCTGCGGAACCTGAAACTGTACAATTTCCATGGATACCTTCCTCCTTTTTCGTGTATCACAGCTATCCGGCAGACGGGAACAGAGCCGAAAGCGCATTTCCGCCTGCGCCACCGTCAAATCAGTGTGCTGCAGCCTTATTTTCTTGATTTCATCCGCATATTACTGAACCAGTTCAAATTTGCTTCCCGGCATCAGCCGGTGATCCGGGCAGGGGATAAAGCCTTCCATGCCTGCAGCGGCTCCCCCCAGTATCCGAAATGAACCGCCGGAAGCCGGTCTGCCGGCTTGTAGTGGAGAATATTCATTGCCAGCTCTCTGTTCGTCATAACGCCGCTCCTCACTCCGCCTCGAATACCACCGTCTGACTGATTCCATCGCCAGCGGCAAAGTTTACACGCACCTGGCCTTTCCCGTCCGGCATCACCGCCGCCAGCAGGAGGCCATTGAACATCCTTCTCTCAGGATTTGCATACAAAGAAAGATCCGAAAGGTCGCCTCCGTCCATTCCCACCAGATGGGCAGGCCCTTCTATGGTACAGGAGATCATGGGGCAGGCGTCCGGCACAAAACGCCCTTCACTGTCCCTGGCGGAAAGCTCGATCTGCACCAGCCCGTCCACCACCGCCTTTTTCTCATATACGAATGCGGTAAGGGAGGCCATCCTTCCTGTGGTATGCACCTCCTCCACGGCGGTCAGTTCTCCGTTCCGATACCCTTCCGCACGAAGAATACCCGGCTCATAGGCCACATCCCAGACCAGATGAAGGTCGTTGGTGGTCACATAATCATGAAAGCCCTCGTTCCAGGCCCGCACAGCGCCGTACCTGGGGCACTGGTACCCCCGGCTTCCCACAAAGCGGCCGTTGATATAGAGCCTGACCTCCTCACAGTTGGTGTAGCACACCACCTGCTTGTAACACCCCTCCTCCCCGGCAAAATTCCAATGGGGGGCCAGATGGAGCGTCACGTCCTTCTTATTCCAAATGGAGCGGAAATAGTAGAAGGTATCCTTTCGGAAGCCTGCCGTGTCCAGGGCTCCGCTTGCCGCCCCCCGTTTCGGCCACCTGGTCTCGCCCAGATAGTCGATGCCTGTCCACAGATAATCACCTGCCACAAAATCGTGGCTTGCCGTATACCGCCACAGCGCCTCATGGTGCATGGACGCATTCGCATAGCCTCCGTGCCTTCCTTTTCCGGAATAGTCCCCCCGCACGCCTCCGGCGGAAGGATTCTCCGTCCCGATCATGCGCCGGGCGGGAAACTCCGCCCGATCCTCCTCGTAAAAGGTCTCTGCCCGCTCTCTCCAGCGTCCCACGTAATTGTATCCCACCACATCCAGAGCGTTCTCAAACTCGCGCAGGGTACGGATGGGTTCTACAGACGCAATGTTGTCGCAGGCCGAAGTCACCATACGGCTGGAGTCCTCCTCATGGCAGATGTCCTGCAGCGCCTTCAGTATTTTCACCCCGTCCAGGGACGACTGCTCAGGGATCTCGTTTCCAATGCTCCAGATCACCACGGAAGGATGGTTAAAATCCCGCCTGATCATGGCCGTCAGATCCTCCCTGGCATGCTCCGCAAAAAACATGCTGGAGCCGTAGGCCAGATCCTCGGAATAGTAATTATCCGTCTTATTCTTAGCCAGCATCCATTCGTCAAAGGCCTCGTCCATCACCAGAAAGCCCAGCTCATCGCACAGCTCCAGAAGTGCCGGAGCCGGTGGGTTATGGGAACAGCGGATGCCGTTGCAGCCCATATCCTTCAGTTCCAGAAGCCTTCTCTCCCAGCTCTCCCGGTATCCCACCGCCCCGGTCAGGCCGCAGTCGTGATGAACGCACATGCCCTTGATTTTCACGGTTTTCCCATTGAGCAGAAAGCCCCTGTCCGCATCAAAGGCCGCCGTGCGGATTCCCGTCCGGCAGCTCACCTCATCCACTGCCTGCCCGTCCACGATCACGGTGCTCACCAGGGTGTACAGATAGGGTTCCTCATCCGACCACAGATGGGGAGCATCCACGGAGGGCCTGACCATGCAGTCGCTGATCCCGCCCGGCTCCAGCCGCAGGGAGATCCCGGAGGTGGATACCAGCTCCCCTTCTGCATCATACAGCTTATGAAGCACGCCCACCGTCTCTGTACGGCTGCCATCATTCGCCACCCTGGCCCGGATCTGCAGCGCCGCCGTATCCTGCTTCGGGAAAATACCGTTTGCAGCGCAGCGGACGCCGAAATGGTCGAAGTGGATCCTCCCGGTACGCACCAGATACACATCCCTGTAAATGCCGCTGCCGCTGTACCAGCGGGAATTGGGAACCAGGTCGTTTTTCACCCGCACCGCCGCCACATTCTCCCCTTCCTGCACCAGCCCGGTAATATCCACATAAAAAGAGGTGTACCCGTAGCCGTGCCCCCCGGCCTCCCTGCCATTTATGTACACGGTGGAATCCATATAGACTCCTTCAAAATAGAGGTAGATCTTTTCATCCACACTTTTCTTTTCCAGGGAAAAATGCTTTCTGTACCAGCCGGTTCCTGACTTGCCGTAGCCTCCCCCGCCTCCGGTTTTCTCCCCTTCCTCCAGCGGATAATCCATACTCCAGTCGTGAGGCAGCCTCACCTTCCGAAAGCTCCTCTTGTCCGCCTCCCTTCCGGCAAATTCCTCCCTGTCCTCCAGGATAAAAGACCATCCCTTTGTCCATTTTTCCATGTGCCGCATTCCTTGGTTCCTCCCTTTCCGTTTTCCATTCAATAGAAATATCCGATACGGGTAATTTGTTACTGCGTGCTGGCAGCCAGTAAACAGTAACAACCTTTTTTCTTTGATTTTTCTATTTTACCATTAACTCCGATCAAATTAATTATGAATAATTGCCCATAAATCTATAAAAGTTGCTCTTTCTTCATGGGATTTTTTCACAAATCAGCCGAATGCCGGAAGCTCCTGGACAGAGAATAAAAAAACAGAACGCAGCTCCTCCGGTCTGTTCTTGTGCCAGCCCCGGTTCTGCGTTATGATATGATAAGAAATTGTTGCAAAACGGCCTCTGCCGGCAGCCGAAGCCTTCCGCATATGCAGGCGGCGGCAGACAGCCCCTGGTTTACGATTCAGAATGGAGATTATTTTATGAAATCACTGGAAGAGAAAGTGGACAGAAGATCCGATTATTTCATCAATCTGCCCTCCGAAGGAATCTCTGAATATTTCCTGTATCCCACCCACCTGGGACACTTCTTCTATCAGCCCGGCTACAGGCAGCATCGGCTCCGCTTTGACAGCTTTCTTCTGATGTACGTTCTGGAAGGCTCCCTTTTTCTGGAACTGGACGGAAGAAAATGGACTGTTCCCAAAAACAATTTTATCCTGATCGACTGCTATCAGGAACACAGTTACTATTCCGATACCGGCTGGGAGGCGATCTGGATCCATTTTGACGGTATCTGTGCACGCAGAATGTATGAAATGAGCATAAGCCGCCTGAGCAATGTTTTTTCCCTGGCCGATCCTCTCCCCATCATGAACGGCATGGCCCGGATTTATCAGTTCTTTGCCAAAAAAGAGGCGGTAAAGGAGATCCTGCTCTCCAAATATCTGAACGATATCCTCACAGAGCTGATCGTATATACGCCGCTCCAGATCAAAGAAGTTCAACGCTCCTCCGCCATCGAGAACGCCAGGCTGTACATTCAGGAGCATATTCAGGAGGAGCTTCGTGTGGAGGATCTGGCCAGAAAGGCTTTGATGAGCACCTACCATTTTATCCGTGTTTTTAAAAGGGAGACGGATATGACGCCCCATGAATATATCATCCATTACAGGCTTCTTATCGCCAAGATCCTGCTGAAGGAAACGGATCTGTCCGTCAACGATATCTGCTATGAATCCGGTTTTTCTTCGGCCAGTATTTTCTGCGCGGCGTTTAAGAAAGGGGTGGGGATGTCCCCCACTGCCTATCGGAAAGGAAGCGGGGAGCAGATGCCGCCGGCACAAATTACCCCCCCCACACCCGAATGAGCGGCAGTATCCATTACCTTTTCAAAAAATCTGCCGGTGTTATTGCAGGAACAATGGAACCGGCGAAGTCTTTGATATTCCTTGTCAGGATATAGTCCGCCCCGTTTCGTTCTGCCACAGCATCGACTACGGCATCCCCGAAGTCCGGCATGGAGCGCATAAGCACGGTATGAGCATCCATACCCTGTACATCGGCAAAGGCAACGAGCTGGGAAAGCTGTTCCAGAGTTTCTTTCGCTTTTGCGGCAGATTGGAAGGATTTGCGCATCATATAAAAAATATCAGCAGCGGCAGATGCGGAAATGAAACATTCTGTATCTGCTTCCACAGCCGATCAGTCTCTGCACGTCAACTATTGAAAACGCCGGATATGTGAACCGTGTGTTCCGTGTTGTGAGAGGAGGGCGGCCAGTCACCGCCTCCTACCCGATTGACGCATCCCTTATCTGTGGGAATAGGGCTCCACTCCCCATCTCTCCATCTTTGCCAGATAGTTTTCGGTCATTACGTCTTCCATCTTAACCAGCCCTGCCGCTTCCATAGCGGCAATCATGGCGTCGTACTGGGTCAGGCACTCCTCCTCCGAAGCTGCGTTCACCATCTTAGGCACATATTCATCATAAATATCCGAAATCTTCTGAGCAGTCAGCCCCTCCGGCGTGCTGCCGGCAGGCTCTAATCCCGCATAATAGGAATTATCATACAAATCTGTATCTGCACTTGCCTGATAAGCATACTGCCAGTCCGTGGTGGGCTCCCATTTAGCTACCAGGTCAAAAGGCGTTCCGTCCTTTCCGGTTCCGTTTTTAACAAACATCCTGTGCCTTCTGATGCCCGTCTCCTTGGAGGCAGCCACTTCATCCGCCCGATAGGAATCCAGAATCTCCTGTCTGGGCTGATGCTTTCCATCCACATAATCCCACTGTACTCCTTCCAGTCCCCATAACGTCAGGTACTGCCCTTCTTCACTCGCCATGAAATTACAGAACTGCATGGCCGCAGCCGGGTCCTTACAGTTTTTCGTAATACACCAGTCTCCCCATCCAAGGGTATTTCTGCTGTTATAGGTGGTTTCCTCTGCAGTTACGCCGTTTCCAACCACTTTATAGGAACGGAAATCCGCGTCCTCGCCGCCCGTTACCCGCAGGGACTGATTGGGTCATCACCGGCATACGAATATCCGTACACACCAGTTCCGGCCGGTGGGACAAAGCAAGCTCCAAAGCCTGAAGCCCATTATTGGCCGTATATACCGTGGTGATCCCCAGCCTGCCCCAGTCCACATAATTTCTGAGCGTATTCAGCTCCAGCCGTTCATCATCCACCAACAAAACCTTATACATGTGTTCAGTCTGCCGGAAACGGTCGCCTTTCCGGCCCTACTCCTTTCCCTTCTTTCTCATATACACCTGATACTCCTCCCGCCACACCTGTTCCAGCGGAATGAACCGAATCCCCGTCTCTCTGTTTCGGAAAGCAAGCGGCACATCCGGGTCTGCCTCAAAATCCTTCTCCGGCTCCGTCACCTCCAGAGTCAGCCGCTCCTCCTGCTCCGTAAGCGCCGCCAGCACATAAGGGCCATAGCAGACGGTGAAATAATCCTCCCTGTCAGGCGCCTTCTCATAGCGCAGGCCGCAGCCAAACTCCACTCTTACCTCGCTCACACCCTCCCACTGCCTGTCGATCACCAGATAACCGTTCTCCACCTCAGCCGCAAAGGGTATGCCGTCCACGGTAAGAACGGTCTCCCCCTCCGCCCAGGAGGGACGGCGGAGCCTGATGCGCTTTCTGTTCCGGGAAATTCCCTCCCGTCCGCAGCCCTGCCCGTTCCCCCCTGCCGTCACTCTCAGACAGATCTGCCCGGGCCTCTCCCGCTGCGTCTCAAGCCGGAGCTCCATAGCCCCTCCGGCCTGGCACATTTCCTCAGGAAGACTCAGACGGGAGGGGATAAACAGGTTCACGATGATCTCCTCAGCATTATAAAAATAAATATTTTCCGTACATTTGAAATGGCTTTCCAGCCCGATCCCATGGCAGCAGCTATTCTCCGAAGCGTCAAAATCCTTCACCGCCCTGGGCCGCATGGACAGAAAATAGGTGGTTCCGCTGGAGGGCTCATGGTCACAGGAGGAAAGGATGTGGTTGTACACCGCCCTCTCATAATAGTCCATATAGGCCGCATCCGGCCGGTACTGATAAAGCTGGGAGGTGAGCTTGAGCATGTTGTAGGTGGCGCAGCTCTCCGATGTGCTTTTCGTAAGCAGACCGGCGATATTCCCCGGCTCATGGAACATTTCGCTCTCCCCGCAGCCTCCGATGGCATAGGTATGTGAGCGGGTCACAATCTGCCAGAAAAATTCCGCCATCTGGCGATATGATTCCTCCCCGGCAGCCTCATACAGCTTCATGGCGCCCACCATCTGGGGAATGTGCTGGTTGCCGTGCATCCCGTCCAGCGCATCCACCCCCTGCCTGAGAGGGTAGAAGAGCCGGTCGTTGTCAAAATACCTGGCCGCCGTCAGGTACTCCCCCTTCCCTGTCCTGCGGTACAGCTCCGCCATGGATTCATTCATGCCGCCGTATTCCCCGGCAATATAAATACTCCACATTTTTACCCGCTGCTCATGGGTCAGGCGGCTGAGCCTTTCGTACACCCAGTCTCCGATCCCTCTGGCAGTCTCCCCCGCCGCCTTGATTCCCGCCAGGCTCTCCAGATCCAGAAGGCCCGCCAGGATCTTGTGCAGGGTGTAGTAGGGCGCCCAGATCTTCGGATAGGGCGTGTAGGTTTCCAACAGATCGAACTGCTCCTGGGAATAGGCGCTTAAGAAGCCGGGATGATACCCCTCCTTCCCTGCAAAAGCAGCCTGGCACTCCTTCAAAGCCTGCGCCATGTAAACCGCCTTCTCCCGGATTCTTTCATCCCCGGTGGCATGGTAACACAGCGCCAGCGCAGACAGGAAATGGCCGGTGCTGTGCCCCCGCAGCAGCCCCTCCGGCGCATCCCATCCGGTCATAGGCCTGCCCGCTTTCACGAAAAGTCCCGCCGCCCGGCGGAAATTATACAGCCACTGATCCGCGTCCGTATGCAAAAGATAGGTGTGCACCCGCTCCTGGGCCTCATAAAAATCACTTCCGGGAAGCAGCGTCACAAAGCCGTCGCAGCTGGTTTCCCTTTTGGCCGGAAGCTCCGCCCCGGACGCAGACGCTCCCTTTTCCAACACCTCCACATGGCAGACCGCCGGGATCTGGGTATCCTTCAGCCATCCCTTCACTTCATATTTGCCCGTCTGCTCAAAGCGCTGTGTCAGACCGCCCTCCCACTCCAGAAAATGGGAAATCACGCGCCCATCCTTCGTCCTCACCGCTCCGGCACAGGGCAGATGGGTCTCCTCCCCGCAGAAAGCCTGAATACGGATGGGATAGATCTTATCCACCTCGATCCGGTTGTGCTCCTCCAGAACGGTCACCAGATAAACCTTTTCCTCCTCATAGGAGCCGAAGCGGAAGACGGCGGTCATGGCAACCTCTCTGTTCCCCCTGCCATAAGACGGCCTGGACACCCGGCCCTCATTGCTCATGAAATTCAGATTCCCCGACTGCCAGCTGATATGAGAACCGTTCTTCCCCCGCTCCGGCAGCGTAAGATCAAACTCCACCGTTCCAAGATTCCCCAGATACAATTCTTCAATATCCTTTTTTACAACCTCTCTATCCGTCATTGCCTCCTCCTTTTTTCCCTCTTCTCCTGCCGCCCCTGAATCATGTTCTCACGCCTCAAACGGCAGGTGTTTGAGGTTACTGTGAACAATAACGAATCAGGTTTATGTGTTTCACAATTATGAATACATTGTTGACTATATCAATATATTTCATTATAATGAAATATGTGCAATGTGTCAATGAAATCCATAACTATGCACACGGGTATCAATTTGATATTCGTTACTGTTCACGGGCCTATTCAAAGTTTTACTGCGTAAAAGAGGCCCGCTCACTCCTGAATCACATTCTTACGCCTCAAACAACACCCTTTGAGGCTGCTATGGGCCGTAACGTTTCATCTTTCTGATACGTTATGCGGCCGCAGTCCCCTCTAGGAGCGGCCTGTGACAGGATTCTCTGAAGAGGCCGTCTCAAAACCAACCCGGAAAGGAGCCATTATGCAAAAAGAATTTCACCAGGAAAACAGAGCCACACTTTACCAGGATCTTCCGGCAGGGAGTCTGCTCCTTCTTTTCAGCGGATGCGCCGTGCGCAAAACCGGAGACGAGGACTACCCCTTCTTTGCAGACCGCAGCTTCGTCTATTACACCGGAATCGAGCAGGCTGACAGCATTCTTGCCGCTCTGATCGATGAAAACAGCGTGGAGGAAACGCTTTTCATGCTTCCCCCTGACGCCCATGCGGAGAGATGGAACGGAAGGCGGCTGAACGGCCGGGAGGCCTGCAATCTGTCCGGCATCTCCGATTTTCGCAGCAGAACGGAGTTTTCCGCATTTCTGGACCGCCTGCTCACCTCCGGCTCCATCGCGCGGGTATACCTGGATTTTGACAGAAAAAAAGCGGATGAGCAGCCTGTGCGTGAAGCCTTCCGGCTGGCGGAGCTGATCGGAAAACAGTATCCTTATGTGCCGTTTTCCAATATCCATAACCGGATCCGTGCCCAGCGGACGATCAAGAAGCCCTGCGAGATCCAGGCCATGCGCACGGCGGAGCAGATCACCTGCGCAGGAATCCAGGCCATGATGCGCGCCTCCCGGGACGGCCTCTATGAATACCAGTACAAGGCGGAATTCGATTATGCCCTGGCCCAGAGGGGCGTGCTCGCCCCCGGCTTTCCCTCCATCGTCTCCGCAGGGGCGAACAACTTCTGCATCCATTACTATTCCTACAGGGGACAGGCCCATGACGGGGATCTGGTGCTCAACGACGTGGGCGCGTGCTGGGACAACGAAATCAACGATGTGTCCAGAGCCTGGCCTGTGAACGGTGTTTTCAGCGACAGGCAGAAGCTTCTCTACAGCTGCGCCTACGCCACCTCCAACCACATGTTTGAAATCTTAAAGCCCGGCCTTCCCATGTCCTTCGTGGATCAGGAAATCCGGCGGTACAATTTTGAACAGCTGAAGGCCGCCGGCGTATGCTCCCGCTTTGAGGAGATTGGCACCTATATGTGGCACGGCGGCGCCCATCATGTGGGCTACGACGTTCACGATGAGGTGGACATTGCCGGCGGAAAACGTCCTCTGGAGCCCGGCATGGTATTCTGTGTGGATATTGGTATCTATCACGAGGAATGGGGCATCGGCTTCCGCCTGGAGGACAACTGCCTGATCACGGAGGAGGGCTGTGAGAATCTGTCTGCGGTAACGCCCAGAAGCATCGAGGAGATCGAGAGCTTTATGGGGAAAAAGTCATAGCCCCGGCAGCAGAGCCCATGGCGTAAGACATGACACATGAGCGGGCAGGCCTCTTTTGATGCATCAGATTTTCCCCTTGCCATCCCTTTCAAAATCCCCTATGCTATAAACAGCAATCAAAAGGAGGCTCCCCCATGTGGACCAGCTATAATGACACAGCCGTTCATTTTCATATAGGAAACACCCGCATCCAGGCTCTTAATTTTGTCTACGAATGTTTTCAGCGCTCCATCCCCAGCCACGCCCACGGCAGCGACAGCTTTGAAATTCACTACATTTCCCAGGGCCGCGGCCATGCGCTCATCGACGGAGACACTTATCAGATCAGCCCCGGCACGCTCTACGTCACCGGGCCTCATGTGGAGCACGCCCAGGTGCCCTCCCCCGACGATCCCATGTGCGAATACTGTATTTATCTGAAAACAGAGAAAAGACGCCGCGTCCACGCCTCTGCCGATCCATCTCCCTCCCCGGAAAATGAGGTGCTTTCTCTGTTTTCCGCCACCCGCTTCTGGTTCGGACAGGACAGCCAGCAGACCGGAAGCCTGTTTACCATGCTTTTTCAGGAGCTTGCCTACAAAAAAACCGGCTATGAGCTTCAGGTGGAGGCCCTGCTCCGCCAGATCCTGGTTCATCTGGTGCGCAACTATGAAAAAGGAAGCCGCAGCAGAGCCTCCACTGCCTCCAGCGAGACGGACAAGACCTCCGTCATCATCGAAGAATATTTTCTGTATCAATACGCCACCCTGTCCCTGGAGGAGCTGTCCTGTAAGCTGGGGCTGGGAACCAGGCAGACGGAACGGCTGCTGCAGAAATATTACGGCAAAACCTTTCTGCAGAAAAAAGCAGAGGCCCGCATGTCCGCGGCGGCCACTCTCCTCTCCAACACGGAGCAAAGCATCACCGCCATAGCGGAGGAGCTTGGTTACTCCTCCGCCGAACATTTTTCCTCTGCCTTCAGACATTTCTATCATATCAGCCCCCGGCAGTACCGAAAGGCGGGCGTTTATCACAGCTTTCCGCTTCCGGAAGTCTCTTCCGAAGCAGCAGGCTCCCTCCCCTCCGTAAAGGCTGCGGCCCTGCCTTCCTCTGAGCCGTCTGCCCCCCCGTTTCCGGGATTTCTCTCCCCTCCTCCGCCTCGGGCAGCGGCCTGTGAGGCGCCTTTTCCTGTCCGGCCGTCTCCGCCGCCTCCATCAGTCCCGTCCCATTCAGGATGCTCCAGATATAAGGAGCGCCGAACATCCCCAGCTGCTTCGGCCCCTTGACAGGCTCTCCCTCCTGCCAGGCGGAGCACACCTTCCTGTACGCCCGGAGAATGGAGGAGGCTGTGATAGACTTCTCCTTTCTGTCGCAGAACAGCTCCCTTCCCTTTACCGTATAAAGAAAGGGAAGCCTTTTGCTGGTATAAAACTGACAGCCCGCATACAGCTCGATCACCCGCCACAGCAGGCTGCCCAGCTCCTCCTCCCTCACACAGCCCTTTACGGCCGCCAGGGCTTCTTCCTGTTTTTCCTTTAATTCTTCTTCCATATCTTCTCCTGCTTTTTTCTTATGACAGTCCAGAGCGCCGCTCTGCCCGGCAGGCCTGGTTCCTGTTCTCTTTTTCCGGCCATACGCGCCTGCCGCTTTCCATTATAAACAGGAAACCGTCTCCCGCCAAGGTTTGCGGCCCCGTTTTTACAACTTTTTTATGGTAGAAAAAAGTTTGAGAAGAATTTACCCGTCAGAATTATGGATCTTAAATCTCCGTTTTACTCTTTTGCATCCTGCCATCCGGCATCCAGACCAAATTCGGTCAGCAGCTGATCCAGATAGCCGTCCTCCGTCAAGGCCCGGTTCAATTCCCCTCTGCGCCCCTGGGCCAGAAGCTCCCGTGCCAGTGACAGCAGCTCCTTGTGGCCTTCTTTTCGGCCTTCCTGCTTTCCCTGCTTCAGCCCCTCTTCCTTCCCCTGCTTTAAGCCTTCCTGTTTTCCCTGCTTCAGCCCCTCTTCCTTTCCCTGCTTTAAGCCTTCCTGTTTTCCCTGCTTCAGGCCTTCTTCCTTCCCTTCCTTTAAGCCGTCCTCCCGGCCGAATTCATATTCTGTCTCCCGGAGCTTCCTCTTTTCCTCTTCCTCATCGTACTCGAAAATCGACATTGCCGTTACCTCCGCTCTCTGGCTCAGGAGGAATTCCCGCAGGATTCCCTCCTGGATACATTCTGTTACCGCATGATCCACTGCCTCTGCAAGCGGCTCCCTCTCCATATGCTTCCGCACGCATGCCACATACTGGCTGTATTCCTTCAGTGTCCGGCAGCGCTCCATCAGGTCACGGTTCTTTCCCGCGTTTACGTTAAGCTGCAAAACCTCCAGCTCCAGCCTGGGCTTCTTCGTCCTTTTGGCAAACGAATCCGACAGCTTCAGTACGCACCTCTCAGGCTGGTCATATCTTCCATTGTAGAATACCACGAAGCCGGGCGTTGGAAGCTTTATCCTCTTGGCAGAGTACAAAGATTTATTCTGTACATACTTTTCAAACTGCCGTGCGATGTACAGAAGATTGCGCAGGGGCATATTGGGGTTATAGGTGGATTGATGCTCATACAGGTTCAGTTCAAACATCAGGAGAAAAGAAACGTCATTCTTCATCCCCATATAGATTGCATTTTCAAGGGTATAGATCTCCAGTTCATTCTCGTCCTGATAATCCGTTCCGTTCAGTCCGTTGTACAGCTCCAGCAGACGTGCTTTTTCCTTGAACAGCATACGGAATACCGTATCCTTGTGGTTGCGGTTTACATTTTCTTCCTGCATAAAACGCTCCTTTCTGCAAG
>CAUWLJ010000058.1:0-22604 GCA_963559585.1 uncultured Eisenbergiella sp.
TGCAGAATAAGGAAATTTTTGTTTCGATATGCTTGAGGAAGTGGCAAACTCGGGAAACGGATAAAATATTGGGATAAAGGAAAAATTCGTTGACGAATACGGGACAGGGTGCTATGATCGTCTCAAACGAAACAATACGAAACTTTCGGAGGAAAAGGTGGATGAAAAGAAAAGGATGGGCGATACTTCTGGCCGCATGTACGGCGGTCTGCAGCCTGGCCGGATGCGGAAGCGGGCCGCAGAGTGAAGCGGGGCAGGAAAAGGTGCGTCTGATGGTATGGTCGCCGTCAGAGGATCAATCGAAGGAAAGCGGAGAATGGCTACAGACGATGTGCAGATCCTTCGCACAGGAGAACCCTCAGTGGGACATCACGTTTGTCTACGGCGTGGCGGATGAAGCAACGGCGGCTTCCCAGGTGGCACAGGATCCGGAGGCGAGTGCAGACGTTTTCATGTTTGCCAACGATACGCTGACAACGATGACGGATGCCAGCGCGCTGGCAAAATTCGGCGGGATTTACCGGGAGGAAATTGAGGAGAACAATACGGAGGAGGTACTCAGATCCCTGACGATGAACGGAGAACTGTACGGTGTGCCGTTTACCACCAACACCTGGTATATGTACTATGACAAGTCGGTGTTTTCCCAGGAGGATGTGAAGAACCTGGAGACTATGCTCTCAAAGGGAGTGGTGGCGTTCCCGTTTGTGAATTCCTGGAACCTTCCGGCCTTCTATTTCGGAAACGGATGCACCCTCTTTGGGGACGGAACCGATGAGGCAAAGGGCGCGGATTTCGGAGGGGAGAAAGCGGCGGAGGTCACTCATTACTTAATCGACCTGCTGGAAAATCCGAATTTCAAGATCGACGCGGACGGATCCGGTATCGCCGGACTCAGGGACGGAAGTATTCACGCCATGTTTTCCGGTTCCTGGGATGCCAATAACGTAAAGGAGGCTCTGGGCGAAAACATGGGAGTGGCGGCACTTCCCACGTATACACTGAACGGTGTGGAGAAACAGATGTATTCCTACGCAGGGAGTAAGGCGATCGGGGTGAATCCCAATGCGGAAAATATGGAAGCGGCGGTGAAGCTGGCGGTCTATCTGGGCGGCGAGGAAGCCCAGCGGGCTCATTATGAGCTGCGGAATGTGATTCCCTGCCATACGAAGCTTCTGGAGGACGAGACTATCGCGGCAGACCCGGTGGTGAGAGCGCAGAATGATACGTTTAACCGCACATCCGTGCTTCAGCCGTTCGTGCCCAAAATGAACAACTGCTGGGTGCCTGTGGAGAACATGGGGAAAGGAATCCGGAACGGGAGCGTTACCCATGAAAATGCGGATGAGCAGACGGAAGCGATGAATGAGGCGATGAACAGCGACGGGATCTGACGGAGCAAAGGGACGGATCAAGGGGAGCTTATTAAGGAGAGAGGAAAGATGAGATTGTATGCAAAACGGGTGAACGAGTTTCCTACACCCTATACCTGTACAAAGGCGATCAGGGACGGCGGTCTGGAAACGAAGCTGTCCATGCTGGTGATGGGACTTGGCAATTTTGTCCATGGGCAGAGGATAAAGGGACTTCTCTACCTGGCGCTGGAAACGGCGTATCTGGTGTTTATGGCCGTAGGCGGGATCGGTTTTTTGAAAATGCTGCCGGGGCTGGGAAGCGTACCCCAGAAGGAGATCTGGGATGAGGCCAGTCAGGTTTACCGTTATGTGAAGGGAGACCAGTCCGTGCTGATCCTCCTTTACGGAGTGGCAACGGTACTGCTCAGCGTGTTGATGCTTCAGACATGGCGGGGGGCGCTTCGCAGCGCCTATAAGGCGGAGTGCCTGGCAAAGGCGGGAAAGCATGTGAATACGTTTGCGGAGGATCTGAAATCCCTGCTTCACGAAAATCTGCACCGTCTTCTCATGACGCCTCCGATGATCTTTATTTTCGGGTTCACCATCCTGCCGCTGATCTTCATGATCTGCATGGCGTTTACCAACTACAGTAAGCTGGGCAACCATCTGATGCTGTTTGACTGGGTAGGGCTGGAGAATTTTAGGACGCTGTTTGACGCGGACAGTATCCTGGGAAGCACCTTCTGGTCGGTGCTGGCATGGACGCTGGTGTGGGCGTTCTTCGCCACGTTCAGCAACTACATCTTCGGTATGATACTGGCGATCGTGATCAACCGGAAGGAGACGAGGGCAAAGGGCTTCTGGCGGTTCTGCTTCGTCCTTTCCTGTGCCGTTCCCATGTTCGTCTCCCTCCTGATCATGAGAACCATGCTTCAGCCGGAGGGTGCGGTGAACGTGCTTCTGCGTAATCTGGGCTGGATTGCTCAGGACGCAAGCCTGCCCTTCTTTACCGACCCGGTCTGGGCGAAGGTGACGGTGATCGTGGTCAATATCTGGGTGGGAGTGCCCTATACCCTGCTGCAGCTGACAGGAGTGCTTCAGAACATCCCGGCAGATATTTATGAGGCAGCCAGGGTGGACGGAGCCAATGCGGTGCAGATCTTTTTTAAGATCACCCTGCCCTACATGCTGTATGTGACGACGCCATACCTCATAGCCACCTTTACGGGAAATGTGAATAACTTCAACGTCATTTACCTGCTGTCCGGAGGTGATCCGGTTACGGATCTGTCCTCCACGGCGGGAAGCACGGATCTGCTGGTAACGTGGCTGTATAAACTGACGATAGACAAGCAGTATTACAATATCGGCGCGGTCATCGGTCTGCTGACGTTCGTGATCCTGGCGGTGGGAGCGCTGTTTACCTACCGCAGAAGCAGATCGTATAAAGAAGAAGGGGGATTCTAAGGATGAGCGGGAAAAGAATACATCGTGCAAAGAGAAAACGAGCAGTCAGCAATGCGATCGTGCACAGCGTTCTGGCCGTACTTGCGGCGGTCTGGGTGTTTCCGATCCTCTGGGTGGTGCTCACCAGCTTCCGGGCGGAGAAGGGGTCCTATGTTTCCACTTTCTTTCCCCAGTCCTTTACGCTGGACAATTACGCAAGGCTGTTTACGGATACCACGATCCTGAACTTTCCGCAAATGTTTGCCAACACACTGATTATCGCGGTCTGCTCCTGCATTCTGGCCACATTTTATACCCTGTCCGTGTCCTACTGCCTGTCCAGGCTGCGGTTTAAGCTGCGTAAGCCCTATATGAACATGGCGATGATCCTGGGGCTGTTTCCCGGCTTCATGTCCATGGTGGCGGTGTATTTTATCCTGAAAGCCATGGGGCTGACCGAGGGAAATCTGATCCGCCTTGCCTTGATCCTGGTCTACTCGGGAGGCGCGGGACTGGGCTTCCAGATTGCCAAAGGTTTTTTTGACACCATTCCTATGGCAATCGATGAGGCGGCGCTTCTGGACGGGTGCACGAAATGGCAGATCTTCTGGAAAATCACCCTGCCTCTGAGCAGACCCATCATCATTTACACAGTGCTCACCGCTTTCATGGCTCCCTGGCTGGATTTTATTTTTGCCAAGGTGATCTGCCGGGCAAATTCGGATCAGTATACCATCGCCATCGGACTGTGGAAGATGCTGGAAAAAGAGTATATTGACAGCTGGTACACCAGCTTCGCGGCAGGCGCGGTGCTGATCTCCATACCGATTGCCATTTTGTTCCTGTGTATGCAGAAATTCTATGTGGATGGAGTATCGGGAGCGGTTAAGGGCTGATGAAGGAAGGGAAAGCAGTCAGCAGCTTTGTGCCGGAGCGTCACAAAACTGTGTGGATACCGCGGCCGAAGCTGAAACGCTCCGGCATGGAGGGAAGAATGAAGAAGACGGCGGCAGAATGGAAGGCATTCTACAGAACAGAGCAGTTTGAAGCTGAGTGGACGGATGAAAATGCGGCGCTTGGGATGGAGTGCTCAGGAACGGGAACCCGGTTCCGGCTGTGGAGCCCTGCGGCAGAGCGGGTAGAAATTCGTTTTTATAAGGAAGGAAGGGGAGGAAAAGCCTGGGAGACCCATGCCATGTTGCGCCTGGAAAAGGGGATCTGGTCTTATGAGACGGCACGATGCCTGCACGGAGTATATTATGATTTCCTGCTGAACATAGAGGGGGAGGACGTGAGAAGCGCCGACCCTTATGCCAGGGCATGCGGCGTCAACGGAGAGCGCAGCATGGCGGTGGAGCTGGGACGCACGGATCCGGAAGGATGGGAGCTGGACAGAGCGCCGGACAGAGAACGGGAGCAGATCATCTATGAACTTCATGTAAAGGAGTTTTCCTGGGATACCTCCGGCGGATTCCCTGAAGAAGTAAGAGGCACGTACAGGGCGTTCTGCTGCGGAGACACCACGCTGCATGGGGAGGGAGGGATTCCCACAGGACTTTCCCATCTGAAGCGGCTGGGAGTGAATCATATCCAGATCATGCCCATGTACGATTACGGTTCGGTGAAGGAAGACGGAAAAAGGGAAGAATTCAACTGGGGATACGATCCGGTGAACTACAACGTGCCGGAGGGCTCCTATTCTTCCGATGCGTTTCACGGCGAAGTCCGTATCCGGGAGCTGAAGGAGGCGGTTCAGTCCCTCCACCGTCAGGGCTTCCGCGTCATCATGGATGTGGTCTACAATCACACCTATTCTCTGGATTCCTGGTTTCAGCGGACGGTTCCCTGGTACTTCTACCGGGTATGGGAGGATGGCACAATCTCCAACGGCTCCGGCTGTGGAAATGACGTGGCAAGCGAGCAGCCCATGTGCGCCAGGTACATTTTGGAATCGGTGCTGTACTGGGCGCAGGAGTACCATATCGATGGCTTTCGGTTCGATCTGATGGGGCTTCTGGATGTGGAGCTGATGAACCGGATCCGGACGGCGCTGGATGAACGCTTTGGAAAAGGGGAGAAGCTGGTATTTGGGGAACCCTGGAGAGCGGGGCCTACAGCCATAGAGCGGAATGGGATTTTGGCGGACAAGGAGCATATCGGTCTGCTGAAAGAAGGGATCGGCATGTTTTCAGACGATACAAGGGATGCTGTAAAGGGCTCGGTGTTTGAGGCGGAGGAGCCTGGCTTCGTCAACGGAGGAAGCGGACTGGAGGAGGAGATCCTGCAGTCCGTGCGGGCCTGGTGCAGAACGGAAGGGGGCGGTGTGACAACGCCCTCCCGTATCATTTCTTATGTTTCCGCCCATGATAACCACACTTTGTGGGATAAGCTGACGGAAACAACGGATGACGAGGCGTTAAGGCGGAAGCAGTATCGCCTGGCGGCCGGTATCTGCCTGACCTGCCAGGGAACGCCCTTCCTTTTGTCGGGAGAAGAATTTGCCAGGACGAAGGGCGGAGACGACAATTCCTACAACGCTCCCATAGCCGTCAACAGGCTGGACTGGGGACTGCTCTGCCGGGAAAAGGAGCTGGCGGCCTGGTATCAGGGGCTGATTGCGCTGAGAAAACAGCTTCCCGGTCTGTGTGACAAGACCGCAGACGCCGGAAAACGGATCTGCACCTTGTGGAAAAAGAAGGGCTGCGTGGGCTTTTCCGTTGACAACAGGGAAACGGGAAGGGCGTCGGAAGGCTCCTGGGAGACCTTATGTATCGTATATAACGCCAGACAGCGGGAAACCATGATAGAACTGCCGGAGGGCCGCTGGGAAATTCTTGCGGACGGAGAAGACAGCTTCCGGTGGAAGCATCCTGAGGGATGGACGGGAAAATGCAAGGCGGCTCCGGTGAGCATCCTGATATTGGGACAGAAAGGAAAAGAACCGTTATGAAATGGATTTATGGAAAACAGGATTGGAAAACACTGGAGCGGGGGCTGGAAAACTGCTATTTGATGACGAATGGACTGGGCGGTTTTTCCTCTCTGACCATGACAGGGGCGGTTTCCAGAAACGACCATGCGGTGCTGATGGCCTGCATCACGGCCCCCAACTGCAGAGTCAGCCTGATCCACCGGATGAAGGAGGAGGTGCTGTGGGAGGATGGAGAAACCAATGTGCTTTCTACCCAGGAATTTAAGGAAAAAGAGCCGGAGGACGGATACCGGTATCTGAGCGCGTTCGTATATGAAGATACTCCGGTGTGGATGTACCACATCCACGGTGCACAGATCCGGAAGGAGCTGGGGATGCCTCAGGAGAAAAATACGGCAGCCCTCCGGTATGAGATCGAGAACCGCAGCAGCCGCAGGCTTACCCTTGCAGTGACCCCCTTTTTCCAGTTCGCCCCCAAGGGGGAGGACATGGAGGAAGGCCAGAGTGTAACCTTCGACGGGGAACGGATCGAAAGCGGCGGGATGGAGCTTTATCTGAGAACCAACGGAAGGACGGAAGCCATACAGGAGCGGGAAGAATGCTATTTCTACCGATATGACGTCTGCGACGGCCGCAAGGCATACGGCCATGGAAGGGCCAATCACCGGATCCTGATAACGGTGAAGCCGGGACAGCGGGCGGTGCTGGAGGCGGTATATGAAATGGAGCCCTCCGGCATCAGTGCGGCAGAGCTGATAGAGGAGACGAAGCGGTACAGAAAAGGACTGGAGGCCCGTGCGGGCTTCGCCTCCCCCATGGCGGGGATGCTTTCCAAAAGTGCCAATCAGTTCATCTCCAGACGGGAATCCACCAAAGGAGATACCATACTGGCAGGCTATCCCTTCTTTGAGGACTGGGGAAGGGATACGATGATTGCCCTCCCGGGGCTCTGCATTTCCACCGGGCAGTATGAAAAAGCAAAACGGATTCTGGAAACCTTTGCACAGAATGAGCGGGACGGGCTGATGCCGAACCTGTTTCCGGAGGGCGGAAAGGAACCGATGTACAACACGGTGGATGCGGCGCTTCTTTTCATCAACTGCGTTTATCTCTACCATGAGGCGGCGAAGGATGGCGGGTTCGTAAGGAACGTGTATCCGGTGATGGAACGGATCATAAAGGGGTATCAGCAGGGAACCCTGTTCGGGATCCACATGGACAGCGACGGCCTGATCTGTGCCGGGGAGGGACTGGCTCAGGTGACCTGGATGGATGTGCGGGTGGGAGAGCTTCTGCCCACTCCCAGGCACGGCAAGCCGGTGGAGATCAATGCCTACTGGTACAATGCGCTGAGGATCATGGAATATTTTGCCCTGAACCCAGAACAGAAGAAGGCGTACCGGGAGCTGGCTGAGCGGGTGAAGGCCTCCTTTAAGGAGCAGTTCTGGATGGAGGAAAAAAGCTGCCTGAAGGATGTGATTTCCCAAACGGCTGCGGACCGGCAGATCCGCTGCAATCAGATCTGGGCGCTGTCCATGCCCTTTACCATGCTGGAGCCGGAAAAGGAGCGCAGGGTGGTGGAGACGGTGTTTGAGAAGCTGTATACCCCCTACGGGCTGCGGACGCTGGAGGAAGCGGACGCCCAGTTCCATCCATACTATGAGGGTGAAATGGAACAGAGGGATATGGCCTATCACCAGGGAACCGTCTGGGTTTTTCCGCTGGGTGCGTATTATCTGGCATATTTGAAGGTTCATAACTACAGCGAGACTGCAGGGGAAACCGTGAGAGAGCAGCTGGAGGTATTGGAGAGCGCTCTCAGGGAGGGCTGTATCGGACAGCTCCCGGAGATCTATGACGGAGGCAATCCGGTGTCCTCCAAGGGCTGCTTTGCCCAGGCTTGGAGTGTGGGAGAGCTGCTGAGGGTCTATGAACGGTTGGAGAGGAAAAGATGAGACAGAGTGGAATTTTGATGCCCATAGCCTCCCTCCCGTCCCGAATGGGAGCGGGGGAGCTGGGGCAGGAGACGCGGCGCTTTCTGGCGCTTTTAAAGGAAAATGGTGTGAAGATCTGGCAGATTCTGCCCCTGAATCCGGTGGGATACGGCAATTCCCCCTATCAGCCCTATTCATCCTGTGCAGGGGATGAGCTGTACATCAGTCTGGATGAGCTGTATGAGGACGGCCTGCTTCAGGAAAGGGCGGCCGGCTTCCGGGAGAGGAAAGTAAGGATCGATTATGAAGCGGTGCGCAGGCACAGGGAGCCTTATTTAAGGGAAGCCTTTCAGGCGTTTTGCAGGCAGGGAAGGCAGCGGGAGAAGGCGTACCTGGAATTTACCGCACAGAGCTGGGTCTACGAATATGGGGCGTTTCGTGCCTTGAAGCGGGAGCAGGACGGCGCATGCTGGAACGATTGGAGCGGGGAATGGAAGCGCTGGCCGGAAACGAGGAGCGCACTGCCAAAGGAGGTCGAAGGAGAAGCGCAGTATCAGATGTTCCTCCAGTATGAATTCTTCGTGCAGTGGATGAAAATAAAAGAAGCAGCAAACGCGGACGGCATCCGGATCATGGGAGACGTACCCTTCTATGTGGGTGTGGATTCCGTGGACGTATGGGCGGGAAAACAGAACTTCCTGCTGGATACGGACGGAAGACCCGTTTTTATAGCTGGAGTGCCTCCGGATTATTTCAGCGCCACCGGACAGAGATGGGGCAATCCCATTTATGACTGGGACTATCTGAAAAGAAATGGCTATCAGTTCTGGGTGGACAGGATTGCCTGCGCCAGCCGCCTGTTCGATATGGTTCGGATCGACCATTTCCGCGCCTTCGACACCTTCTGGAGGATACCGGCAGACTGCCCCACTGCTGTGGAAGGAGAATGGGTGGAGGCGCCTGGATATGAGGTTATCGACACGCTGAAGGAACGAATCCCACAGGTGGAGCTGGTGGCGGAGGATCTGGGCGATCTGCGTCCGGAGGTTCTGGAGCTGAAGGAGCACTACCATCTGAAGGGAATGAAAATACAGATCTTTTCCCTGGACACAAAAGGGAAGTACGCTGATGACTCTTTCCATGATGTGGAGAACATGATCGTGTACACAGGAACCCACGACAACGATACCCTGATGGAATGGTATGGGAAGCTGACCTGTGCGGAGAAAAGAAAACTGCGCAGATTTCTTGCGCGCCGGGGAATCCGGCAGGGAAGCGTCAAAGACCGTCTGATTGCCTATACGCTGAAGGGGCAGGCGGAGTATGCCGTTTTGCCCATGGCGGATGTTCTGGGGCTGGGAAAGGAAGGGCATCTGAATACGCCCGGAACGGTGGGCAGTCCCAACTGGGAGTGGCGTATGCCTGGGCTGTCCCCTGCGGAGGCGGAAATGAAACGATACCGAAACTTGTTCACATTCAGATAATGAAGGAGACAGAAATGGAATTTACCGGAGTTTACCATAAAACGTCGGAGCAGATGAGCTATCCGTTGAATGAACAGGAGCTGATCATTAATTTAAAAACCGGATACGATGTAAAACGGGTCTTTCTGCACCATGGAGACCCGTTTGAGGCGGGAATCCTTGGCGGAAACGAGAGGTGGATGGGAACACGGGAGGAAATCTGCTTCAAGAAACGGCTGAAGCATCAGCTCTGGTGGACGACAACTCTGAAGCCTCAGTATAAGAGGTGCAAATATTTTTTTGAACTGCATACAGAGACGGAGGTCTGGTATTATTTTGAGGACGGTTTTCTGACCGAAGAACAGATGGGGATGGAAGGCAGGATGCTCCAGTGCTTCATTGTTCCCTGGATGAACCCGGCTGACATTAATACCACTCCGGACTGGGTCAATGGGACCGTGTGGTATCAGATTTTCCCTGACCGTTTCTGCAGAGACGGGAACGGAAAAGAGGACGCAGGTCTGACGCCCTGGAGAGAGGGGGCGGTGACAAACGAAGAACGGTTTGGAGGGAACCTGAACGGGATTCGGAAACAGCTGCCCTACCTTGAGGAGCTTGGAATTACCGGAATTTATCTGAATCCCATCATGGAGGCGGAGTCTAACCATAAATACGATACCACAGATTACACGAAAATCGACTCCCATTTCGGAACGGAGGAGGAATTTGCCGCTCTGGTAAGGGAAGCGCATGAAAGAGGGATCCGGGTCATGGTTGACGCTGTGTTCAATCACTGCGGCCGCAGATTTGCCCCGTGGCAGGACGTTCTGGAAAAAGGAGCGGCTTCTGCATATGCGGACTGGTTCATGGTGCAGGACTGGGAGCAGCTTGGAAAAAGGGCGGACACCAGAGACGGACGGTTCTATTCCTTTGCCTTTGAGGATAAAATGCCCAAGCTGAATACCAACAACGAAGCAGTGATGGAGTATTTCGGCCAGGTGTGCGAAGACTGGATCCGCAAATTTGACATTGACGGTATCCGCTTTGACGTGGGAAACGAGGTGGCCCATGCTTTTCTGAAGTATCTGCGCAGGCGTCTGCACAGGGAGAAAAAGGATCTGTATCTGCTCGGAGAAATCTGGCATGACGCCAGCCAGTGGCTTGCAGGGGACGAATACGATGCGGTGATGAATTATCCCCTGATGAGCGGAATCCACGATTTTTTCCTGGACAGGGACATGGAGAAGGCTGAGTTTGAATACATGGTGAACCATTGCTACACCATGTACATGCAGCAGAGCAACAATGTGATGTTCAATCTTCTGGATTCCCATGATACCCAGCGGCTGATGAGCAGATTTGACGATTTGGATGTATTTTATCAGCAGCTTGCCATCCTGTTCACCATGCCTGGAAGCCCCTGTATTTATTATGGAACGGAGATTGCCATGGAAGGCGGATTCGATCCGGACTGCCGCAGATGTATGCCCTGGGATAAGCTCGGCCTGCCAAAGAACCGGGAAAAGATCGGGATCATGCGCCATTTGATTGCAATGCGGAAGCGGGAGAAGGCATGCAGGAGCCTGTATTTCCATTTTCCTGGAGAATACAGGGAAAAGAGGATGGTGGAATATATTAAGCTGGACGAACACGGCCGCCAGCTGGAGGTGCTTCTGAACTGCTCTGACGAAGATGTACAGATCAGGGGCGGAGGGGAAGTTCTTTTCTCCCGCAATTACACAGGACGTTTTCTGGGAGCAAACGGAACGCTGATACGCAGAAAAAAGGAGGGCGCCTGAAATGAATCGGAAAGAACAGGACAAGTGGTGGAAAAACGCGGTGATCTATCAGATTTATCCCAGAAGCTTTCAAGACAGCAATGGAGACGGGATCGGGGATCTGAGGGGGATCATACAAAGGCTTCCCTATCTGGAGGAGCTTGGCGTGGACGCCCTGTGGCTGTCTCCGGTATGCAGATCGCCTCAGGATGATAATGGGTATGATATTTCTGATTACCAGGATATTGATCCGATGTTCGGCAGCATGGACGATATGGAACAGCTGATTAGAGAGGCCGGGAAGCATAACATACGCATCATACTGGATCTGGTGCTGAACCATTCCTCCGACGAACACAGATGGTTTCAGGAGGCGAAGAAAAGCAGAGATACCCCCTATCATGACTACTATGTGTGGAGGGACGGGGAAGAAGGAGTATATCCCAACGAGCTGTGCTCTGTGTTCGGCGGGTCTGCATGGGAGTGGGTTCCGCAGCTGAAGCAGTATTATTTCCACCAGTTCTCGGCAAAACAGCCTGACCTGAATTGGGAGAATCCCAGAGTGCGCAGGGAGATCTATGATATGATCCTGTGGTGGATGGACAAGGGGGTGGGCGGCTTCCGCCTGGATGTGATCGACCAGATCGCCAAAGAGCCGGATTTGAAGATCACCGCCAACGGGCCGAGACTGCATGAATTTATCAGGGAGCTGAGCAGGGAAACCTTTCAAAAGGGTGATCTGATCACAGTGGGAGAAGCATGGGGAGCAGACGTTTCACGGGCCAGGCAGTACAGCAGCCCGGACGGAAGCGAATTCTCCATGGTGTTCCAGTTTGAGCATATCGGACTGGATCAGCAGGAGGGCGGGGAGAAATGGGATACCGCACCTCTCCCGCTTGTGAAGCTGAAGCGCGTTCTGGCAAAATGGCAGCAGGAGCTTTACGGCTGTGGATGGAACAGTCTGTTCTGGAACAACCACGACCTGCCGCGGATCGTATCCCGCTGGGGAAACGATGGGGAGTACCGGGTGGAATCTGCCAAAATGCTGGCGGCCCTTCTTCACGGCATGCAGGGAACTCCCTATATCTACCAGGGAGAGGAGCTGGGCATGACCAATGTGCGCTTTGAGGATATTGGGGAATACCGGGATATTGAGATCCGCAATATGTACAGGGAGAGGACGGAGGCCGGATACCCGAAGGATAAGATCATGGAATCGATCTACGAAAGAGGCCGGGACAACGCCCGCACGCCCATGCAGTGGGACGATACGGCCAATGCCGGATTTACAACGGGGACACCCTGGATCGGCGTAAATCCCAATTATGTAGAGATCAATGCCCGGGCGGAACAAAAGGATCCAAATTCGGTCTTTCATTTTTACCGGAGGCTGATCTGGCTGAGAAAAAAATATCCCGTGTTTACAGAGGGAGACTTTGCGCTTCTAATGGAGGAAGACGAACAAATATTCGCCTACACCCGTACCTATGGGGAGACGAAGCTGCTGGTGTGCGCCAATTTCAGTGGACAGCCGGCGGAGTGTCCGCTGCCGGATGAGTGGAAGGATGCAGAAACCCTGATCCACAATTACGAGGGCGGGGGGCAGGATGGACGGATGCGCCCGTATGAGGCGGTGATCAAAATACGATAAGGATGGCGGCCGCTGAATCTGCCCCCATCTCAAGGCGGGACGGACAGAGTCTTTGGATTCTGGATTTCGTCCCGTTTCTGTCTGCATGGAACGGGTTCGGGCTGAACTGTTACGAATGCGGGAATAAATGTCATATGCCGTATTGACAATAAGGATAAACGGAGCTAAAATGAGCACGTTAAAATGTGTAAAAATAAATGCTGTCAGAACGGGGGGATTATATAGCGGATATTACATATCAAAATTAAAAACAGAAAGATTTTAGACAAAAAGGCGGTTCTCGCCTTGGCAGAAGCGTTCTGTAAAGGAACGGAATGATGGATGGACTTTCAACGGGAACAGACAGAGCAGAAAGGCCAGCCACAGACCTTTAAGTGGATAAGAAATCATATACGTCAGGGAGAAAATTGAGAAATGTTCAAAAATATGAAAATCAAAAAAAGCCTGCTGCTTGGCTTTGGTATTGTAATCGCAGCATGTATGATAGTGATTGCGGCAAGTGTTGCTGTCATGCTCAATATCAGGAATGAATACGAGGTGCTTTTGAACGAGGATGCGGAGGCGAATCAGGACATTCTGAACTGCCGTGTCAGCGCATTGATTCCGGGCCGGAACATCCGGGACGCTTTGCTGATTCCGGATTCCGGAGCGAATCAGGAGCTGATTAATGAGGCTGAAGAATATCTTGAGGAGCTGGAACAGTGGCTTGTTACCCTGGAGGGGCATTTTCCTTCCCAGCTGGACAGGGAAAAGCTGCATGCCTATCAGGATGCCGTGAGAACCTGGGCGGCGAATGCGCCGAAGCTGATCGAGCTGTACGAAAAATACCGATCCACCGGAAATGCCCAGTATCTGAAGGAGGCAGAGGATTTCATCTATGAGGTGGACACCCCTCTCCAGACGGAAATGGGGATTAAAGCAAAGGAACTGGATCAATATCTGGTGCAGGGTATGACGGAGGAGCGGGAGCGCATCGAAAATCTGGTGGGAGGAACGATCCTCGTGATTCTTGCGGCCGTTGCGGTGCTGCTGGTCAGCATCTGGCTGGTGGTTCAGGCTTTGATACGCAGTATTTCAGTTCCCACGGAGCAGGTGCATCAGGCGCTTGTTGGATTCAGCCAGGGGAATCTGGATATTCCCGTGGAATTTGAGGGCAGAAGCGAGCTGGGTGAGATGTGCCAGGCATTGCGGGAGAGCCAGGAGATCCTGGGAACGGTCATCGGAGATACGGGTTATCTGCTGGGTGAAATGGCGGATGGAAATTTTGACATCAAATCCAGGGCTGCGGACAAGTATGTCGGCGCTCTGGGCGGGATGCTGGAGTCGGTTCGTCTGATCAACCGCCGTCTGAGCGAGGCAATCGATCAGGTGACACAGAGTGCGGATCAGGTGGCTGCCGGAGCGGATCAGGTGGCAGCCGGCTCCCAGGCGCTGGCCCAGGGAGCTGCGGAGCAGGCCGGCTCTATACAGGAGCTGTCCTCCACGATCTCCGGGATGTCGGAGGAGGCAGGCAGGATCGCGGCGGCTGCGCAGGAGGCAAACAGCGGCGTGGAGACCGTGAGCGGGAAGATCGTGCACGCCAATGGCTGCGTGGAGGTGCTCAATCACGCCATGAACGACATTAAGACCTCATCCAACGAGATTGCCAATATTATTGCTGTCATTGAAAATATTGCATTCCAGACGAACATCCTGGCCCTTAATGCGGCGGTGGAGGCCGCCCGTGCAGGCGCCGCCGGGAAGGGCTTTGCCGTGGTGGCCGATGAGGTACGGAATCTGGCCAACAAATCGGACGAGGCTGCAAAATCCACCAGAAACCTGATTAACAGCTCCATTGAATCGGTGGGACAGGGAGCGGATGCGGTCGCCCAGGTAACCGATGTGTTCAAGGCCCTGGGAGAGCTGTCCCAGAGCATTGTGGCTCAGGTGGACAGGGTGGCTGCGGCTGTAGGGAATCAGTCTGAATCTCTTGTGCAGATAAAGAACGGAACGGATCAGATTTCCGCCGTGGTGCAGACCAATTCAGCCACCAGTGAAGAATCGGCGGCTTCCAGTGAGGAGCTGTCCTCGCAGGCGGCGGTGATCAAGTCGCTGCTTGGCAGATTCAGGACAGCCAGAAGCTAGAGCGTGTTTGAGTGTGAATCAAAATGCCCTCATACCGTCTGCCCGGAGGGAGCGGCGGTGGAGGGCGTTTTTAGTTACGGCTCATCCGTTATTGTTTACAGCAGCCTCAAACGCCTGCCGTTTGAGGCGTGAGAAAAAGGCGTGGGAAAAAATATAAAATAAGTCTTGCGTTCCCAAACATCCTATGCTAGAATATCTTCCGTTGAAACACAAATGTATGCGCCATACAGACAAATGACACAGGATAAAGGGTTATGCAGAAGACGAGTGATTATTTTGTTGTAAAACAGAAGGCGGTTCCGGAGGTTTTGCTGAAGGTGGTGGAGGCTAAGAAGCTTCTGGAATCAGGAAAGGCGGCTACCATTCAGGACGCTGTGGAGCGGGTGGATATCAGCCGCAGTTCTTTTTATAAGTACAAGGATGATATTTTCCCTTTCCATGATAATGCTCAGGGAACTACCATCACCCTGTCTATTTCCATTGAGGATGAACCGGGACTCCTGTCGGATGTGCTGAAAGTGATTGCAGACTTTGG
The DNA here is from genome assembly GCA_963559585.1 of uncultured Eisenbergiella sp. Taxonomy (GTDB): domain Bacteria; phylum Bacillota; class Clostridia; order Lachnospirales; family Lachnospiraceae; genus Eisenbergiella. Next base: position 15,219 of record CAUWLJ010000058.1, read on the forward strand.
GGCAAATATCCTGACGATCCACCAGAGTATTCCCATCAACGGGGTGGCCTCCCTGAGCATCAGCGTCCAGGTGCTCCATACCACCGGAGACGTTTCCCGCATGCTGGATGCGATGGAGGAACGGAATGGAGTCAGGAGCGTGAAAATTCTGGCCCGTGAATAGCGCACAAGGAGTATCTCTAAGGCAGCAGAATACGCTGCCTAAGAGATACTAGACCTTGTGCGGGGTTGTTGGGGGAGGTCAGGCAGCAAAAGACGCTGGCTAAGATGTACTAGATCTTGTGCGGGGTTGTTGGGGGAGGTCAGGCAGCAAAAGACGCTGGCTAAGATGTACTAGACCTTGTGCGGGGTTGTTGGGGGGAGGTCAGGCAGCAAAATATGCTGGCTGAGATGTACTAGATTTTATGCGGGGGCCCGGGGCAGCGCGGCGCGGGGATCTGCGGGAAGAAGGAGCCGCGCAGAAATGAGGGTGAATCATGGTTTACGCAGCAGTTCTGGGATACGGCACGGTGGGAAGCGGTGTTGTTGAGGTGATTGAGAAGAATAAGGAGGTCATTGATAAGAGGGCCGGGGAGGAGCTGAGGGTGAAGTACATCCTGGATCTTCGCGATTTCCCGGGAGACCCTTATGAGGACAGGGTGGTGCATGACTTCAATATTATTCTGAACGACCCGGAGGTGTCCATCATCTGTGAGACGATGGGAGGAAACGAGCCGGCTTTCACCTTTTCCATGCAGGCCCTGAGGGCGGGAAAAAGTGTGTGCACCTCCAACAAGGAGCTGGTGGCGAACCATGGGGCGGAGCTGATCCGCACGGCCAGGGAGAATCAGTGCAATTATCTGTTCGAGGCAAGCGTGGGCGGCGGAATCCCCATCATCCGTCCGCTGAACGTGGCGCTGACGGCGGAGCGGGTGGAGCTGATCAGCGGGATCCTGAACGGAACCACCAATTATATTCTGACCAAGATGGCGGACGAGGGGATCGATTTCGACACCTGCCTGAAACAGGCTCAGGAAAAAGGGTATGCGGAGCGCAATCCTGAGGCGGACGTGGAAGGGTATGACGCCTGCCGCAAGATCGCCATCCTGGCCTCCCTGATGACGGGAAAAACGGTCCGGTATGAGGAGATCTATACGGAGGGGATCAGCGGGATCACCAGTGAGGATTTCCTGTATGCGAAGAAGCTGAACCGTTTCATCAAGCTGATCGGAAGCGCCAGGGAGATAGACGGAACCTATTATGCCATGGTTTCCCCCTGCCTGATCGGGGAGGAAAATCCCCTGCATGGTGTAAACGATGTGTTTAACGCTATTTTTGTGAGGGGCAACACCCTTGGGGATTCCATGTATTACGGAAGGGGCGCGGGAAAGCTGCCCACGGCCAGCGCGGTGGTCTCTGACATGATCGACTGTGCCAAGCATGGAAGAAAGCACATCATCTGTCTGTGGGAGGAGGAAAAGCTTCCTCTCGGCAGCATCGACCAGTTCTCCAGACGCTTCTTCGTGCGCGCCCGGAAGGAAAGCGGGGAGAAGGTATCAGAGCTGTTCGGCAGTGTGGAGAGAATCGACGCGGGCGTGGACGGAGAGTTCGGTTTCGTGACGGATGAGATGACCGAGAAGGAGTTTTCACAGAAGGCAGCCGCTCTGGACGGCTTTGTGGCGCGGATCCGTCTGGACTGAGAGGCCGCAGAGCAGCTTGTGAGGGCAGCGTGACTAATCAGCCTGATGGCTTATTGGTCACTGCCAAACATGTTTGGCTGGCTATTTGTGCCGGAGCGTCACAAATGGCCCTGACGGCGATAGAAAACCGCATCCCCGGTTTCCTATTGCCCCCGCCGCTTACGCTCCGGAATGGGGATTAAGATGAAATATGTGGTAGTGCTTGGAGACGGTATGGCGGATGAACCGCTGGCCAGCCTGAACGGCAGGACGCCGCTGGCCTGTGCAAAGACCCCGGCGCTGGACCGGCTCAGCAAAAAATCGGAGATCGGCATGGTGAGCACGATCCCGGATGGGATGAAGCCCGGGTCGGATACGGCCAATCTGTCAGTGATCGGTTATGATCCTGTGAAATATTATTCCGGCCGTTCCCCTCTGGAGGCTTTGAGTATCGGGGTTCCCATGGAGGATGACGACATCGCCATGAGGTGCAACATTGTGACCATTTCTGAGGAGGAAGGGATCCCTTTTGAAAAAAGGAGGATCCTGGATCACAGCTCCGGAGAGATCCGTACAGAGGACTGCGCCGTGCTGCTTCATGCGGTGATGGAGGAGCTGGAGCGGGAACCTTACCATTTTTATGTGGGAACCAGCTACAGACACTGCCTGATCTGGAAAAACGGCAGGGTGGAGGAGCTGACACCGCCCCACGACGTGCTGGGACGGGAGATCGGCCCCTATCTGCCAAAGGATCAGATTCTGCAGGGAATGATGCAGAGAAGCTGGGAAATCCTCCGGGATCATCCTATTAATAAAGAAAGAAAAAAGCAGGGTCTCAACCCTGCCAACTGCTGTTGGTTCTGGGGCGCAGGAACCCGGCCGGCCCTTCCTTCTTTTTATGAAAAGACCAGCCTGAAGGGGATTATGATTTCCGCAGTGGATCTTCTGAAGGGAATCGCCGTGGGAGCGGGGATGGACGTGGCCCGGGTGGAAGGGGCTACCGGCGGGCTGGACACCAATTATGAAGGCAAGACCCAGGCGGCTCTCGATGCGCTGATCCGGCAGGATTACGATTTTGCCTACATTCATGTGGAGGCTCCTGACGAGATGAGCCATCAGGGCAGCCTGGAAAAAAAGCTGGCCGCCATCGAATATCTGGATACAAGGGTGATCGGCCCGCTTACACAGGGACTGGATCAAAGTGGTCTGGATTACCGGCTTCTGGTGCTTCCGGATCATCCCACTCCCATCCGCATCCGCACCCACACTGCGGAGAGCGTGCCCTATCTGCTCTACGACAGCGCAAAGCCCCGGGCAGAGGAATGGAATTATAATGAAGCGGAGGCAATTTTAAGCGGCAGCTATATCGCCCAGGGCTTCCGGCTTCTGGATCATTTTCTGGGCAATGAACAGCCCACCTACAGACTTTAAGAAAAAATATCATGCAGGAGGCGGGGAAAAAACGGCAGCCTGCAGAAAGGCATGGTTTTTAAGAATGGTAAAGGTTGTAAAATTCGGAGGAAGCTCGCTGGCCAGCGCGGAACAGTTCGCAAAGGTGGGCAATATCATCAGATCGGACAAGGAGCGGCGTTTCGTGGTTCCCTCTGCCCCCGGAAAGAGGAACAAGAAGGATACCAAGGTGACGGACATGCTCTATGCCTGCTACGCCAAGGCTGAGGCGGGAGAACCCTTCGCGGAGGAGCTGAAGGCGATCAGGGAGCGGTACGAGGAGATCATCAGCGGCCTGTCCCTGAAGCTGTCCCTGAAGGAGGAATTTGCCCGGATCGAAGCAAATTTTAAGAGCAGGATGGGAAAGGACTATGCTGCCTCCAGAGGAGAATACCTGAACGGCATCATTATGGCTGCCTACCTGGGCTTCACCTTTATTGACGCCGCGGAGGTGATCCTGTTTGATGAAAACGGCAATTTTGACCTGAACGGGACGGACAGGCTTATGAGCCAGAGGCTGGCGGCGGAGGAGCACGCGGTGATCCCCGGATTTTACGGGGCGAAGGCGGACGGCAGCATCCGCACCTTTTCCAGAGGCGGCTCCGATATTACAGGCTCCATCGTGGCCAAAGCGGTTCATGCCGAGGTGTACGAAAACTGGACGGATGTATCCGGCTTCCTGATTGCGGATCCCCGCATCATTCCCAACCCCATGGGGATTGAGACGATCACCTACAAGGAGCTGAGGGAGCTTTCCTACATGGGAGCCACCGTGCTTCACGAGGAGGCCATCTTCCCTGTGCGCAGAGAGGGCATTCCCATCAACATCCGCAATACCAATGCGCCCGAGGACAACGGAACCTGGATCGTGGAGAGCACCTGCCAGAAATCCAAATATGTGATCACCGGTATTGCGGGTAAAAAGGGATTCTGCTCCGTCAATATCGAAAAGGATATGATGAACGCGGAGATCGGCTTTGGCCGCAAGGTGCTCCAGGCCTTTGAGGACAGCGGCATTTCCTTTGAACACGTGCCCTCCGGAATCGACACCATGACCGTTTTCGTCCACCAGGACGAGTTCATGGACAAGGAGCAGAAGGTGGTTTCCGCCATTCACCGTCTGGCCCATCCCGACACCATTGACATCGAATCCGATCTGGCGCTGATCGCAGTGGTGGGACGCGGCATGAAATCCACCAGAGGTACGGCGGGAAGGATCTTTTCCGCCCTGGCCCACGCCAACGTGAACGTGAAGATGATCGACCAGGGCTCCAGCGAGCTGAATATCATCATCGGCGTCCGCAACGAGGACTTTGAGACGGCCATCCGTGCGATCTACAATATTTTTGTCCTGGTCCAGCTTTAATAAAGCAAAATACAGAAGGCGTCCCGGAGCGTGCTTGAATGGTCTGCGCGGGTCAGAACCCAAGATCCTCCGCCACCAGAAATACCTTGATCCGGCCTGCGTGGCCGCTTCTCCGGGTTACCACGATCTGGTTGCAGAAGCAGTCGGGAGCCAGGCAGTCGCCGCACTTCCCGGTGAGGCCGCAGGGAGTCTGCTTGTGAAGGCGCACGGCATTGGGCGGGCAGGCCATGGCGCGGGCGCGCTGGAAAGCCCCCTCCAGGGTGGAGGTAAGCTTGTTCATTCCCACGATCAGGAATACATGCTCCGGCCCATGAATCAGGCAGGCTGCCCGGTTGCCGTTCCCGTCGATGTTTAAAAGCTCACCGTCATAGGTCATGGCGTTGACGCTCATAAAATAATAGTCTGCCATCACCGTTCTGGCGTACAGCTCCCTCTGCTCTCTGGGAGTGGAAGCTGTGGAGCGGTCGATCAGCTCATAATTTCCCTGAAAAAGTGCATCCTGCATACCGCTTTCTGCAAAGGAAGCGCTTCCTCCCCAGGAAACGGAGCTGCCCTCCGGTATCATTTCCAGAATAGCCTTCACACAGGAAGCGCTGTCCTCAAAAAAATACCCTTCCATGTTTCTTTTTTTCAGATTCTCAATGATCTGTCCGGAAGCCTTCTGAAATGCAAGCTGTCTGTTGGTCATAAATAATTCCCCCTTTTTCCGGCCGCATGAGAGCGGCGATATTCTGCCGTTGGCAGGAATGCTTTCCTTTACAGTGTAGCGGCAGGAACGGGCGCTGTCAATGTCCTTTCAGGAACGGGGCAGGCGTATGGGACTTCCGGGATACCTGTTCACGGCGGCCCCAAACGCCTGCCGTTTGAGGTGTGAGAACAGGCTTAGGGAGTGAGCGGACGGAGGACGGCAGTTCAATAATAGGTAAATTGTCAGATAATTCAAATAAAATAAAGCGAATTAAACATATAATGAAAGTATAAATTGTTGAAAATAGAAAATAATGAAAAATATAGAAAAAAGTCAAAAAATATGTTGACAGATCCTAGGTTCAAGGCTATAATGAAGTCACAAATAAAGAAGAACCAAAGAAAAATCTAAGAAGAAGGAGGTACGGACCACCGGAAAAGTAAATTTCGTTTTCTGAAAACATATTTTTAAAAAGAGATTTTTAAGATTATCTTTTCAGTAAAACAAGAGGACGCAACAACTGAATAAAGAAAGCCTTAAAGACGATTCTGAAGAAGAAAGCTATTCTTTGTAAGAAGGACTTCATATTGAAGGACACAGGTTCTGAGGATCCGGCAACTGTCAATGAAGTTTCTTTTCAGTCAGAAATTTGAAAGCAGAGGAATAGTCGACGATTCTAACAGCGGAAGGGAGAGATTCCATTGTATTAAGGGATTTGTTCCAGAAGAATTTCTAAAGGGGAACGGTTTTCCGAAAGGAAAGAGATTTCCGAAGGAAGAGCAGATTTCCTGAAGTGAAAGAAAATTTATATAGATGGACTTCAGAAGAAAGAACCGGCAGTGTGAAGGGATCTTAAGAGAAAGAACTCCTCTTTCAGAAACGTAGGAATATACTTTAAGGACGATGCTGACAACAGATGCGAAGCAAGTACACTTACTTAGGGTGACGAGGAATCATATGAAGAGTATTTCAGGAGATGCGGTTTCAGAAATGTAATTTCAGGAAATGCAATTTCAGGAAATGCAATTTCAGGAAATGCAATTTCCGAGATACAGAAAAAATGATCCGTTACAGTACACGAGTACAGCAGGTATAAGAAGTGGAAAGAGACGCAGATGCGAGATGGAGGATAAGGCCATTGGATAGCATAGTTTAGAAGCGGGTATCAAATCGAAAAGGATTGATACCCGCTTCTTCGTGTGTTCCGGCACAGGAGCAGGGCTTCAGGCCTGCCCACGGCGTCAGTCCGGTTTATACGATCTTGTGCATCTTAAAAAGTAGCAGGGCATCCTCCCTTGCCCGTTTGACGGGTGGGGGCGCTTGTTGCTTTGGGAGTGAGCCGGTCATATTGGACGATGATCTCACCAGTGTTTAGGCTGATTTTCTCTTTTTTTAGAAGGGTGTACTGCATTTGATTTTTTGTGTAATCCGTCCTCTCCATAGGAAAGAAACTTCTGCAAAAATAATTGCCGCAGTCCTCTTTATCTATAAATAAGAAGGAAATATTCAATACGATTCCATCGCCCATTTTCAGCAGAAAATCTCCATCAATCGCCGAGTAAGGCAGCACTTTTTTATTGAATCGAAATACAAGCTGATCTCCATCCAGCAAGTCCTCGATGAATTGAAACGTTTCCAGTCTTAGATGACTCTCACGAACAAAAGCACTTTTCTCTATGGTCTGGTATGTAATCCGGCCAGATAGAATATCACGAAACACAGTTTGACGGTTATCTCTGGCAATGTTAATGTCTTTCAATTTGTGAAGACCCGCAAGGTGGTGAAAATCAGTTTCACCAAACCCCAGAACAATCTCTTTGAGTTTTCCTTTGCGGCCCAGCGTAAACCGATATTGATAGCCAGTCAGCCGGTCAAAAGCAACAGCACATTTCTGTAATAAATCCATATTTTTCTCCCGTAGATAACAGAATGACCCCGCCTTACGGCAGGGTCATCTGGAGCATTTTCTTTCAGCTTTAACAGCCTACGCCGGTTTGAGGTTTCACTGCACAACCCCTCTTGCAAGCTCCGTAAGACAATGCCTACCGGCGCACTCTCTTACCTCAAAGCTTTGACAGACACACGCCGTTGCCTGCCTTGTATTATTATTATACGCAGCAAACGAAAATATGTCAATCCCCATGCAAAATCCTTACTGAGGAAACGTAACAGTTGTTACTGTTCACAGCAGCCTCAAACGCCTGCCGTTTGAGGCGTAAGAATGT
>CAUWLJ010000059.1:0-22245 GCA_963559585.1 uncultured Eisenbergiella sp.
GGTATTCATACTCCCCCTTATATGCGTGGATCATACTTTTCATATCATACAGGATCCCGTATTTTTCGCATTCCGAGCTGAAAATTTTCCAAAGCTTCCCGGCCCGCGGGCTTCCACATTCATACCGGCTCCCATATGTCCGCCGATACCTCTCTACCAGTTTCTCATCGCCAAAGAGCTCTCTCAGCCTGTCATAATACCAGATCCTCTGGTTCTCCCGAAGCGTCATGCCGAAAGCCGCGTAGATGAACCTGGCTCCCGCCTCATGGGCCTTCCTGACGATGGCCAGCACATTTTCCTCAGAATCCTCCAGAAAAGGAAGCACCGGCATCAGCAGGATCCCTGTAAAAATTCCCGCTTTGCTTAAAGCCCTTATCGCTTCAAATCTGGCTGAGGATGGGCAGACCCCCGGTTCCACTCTGCGGGACAGTTCATCGGAGGCCGTAGTAATCGTAATTTTGCACAATACCGGTGAATGCTCCTTTATGCCTGCCAGCACGTCCCTGTCCCGCAGGATCAGATCGCTTTTGGTGGCGATTGCCGCTCCAAAGCCAAAAGCGTCCACCAGCTCCAGAGCGTGACGGGTAAGAAGCAGCTCCTTCTCAAACGGATTGTAGGGATCGCTCATGGCCCCTGTTCCCACCACTCCGGTTTTCACCTTTCTGCGCAGATCGTCCCGGATCACCTGCAGGGCGTTTTCCTTGGCTCTTACCCGGTCAAAATCCTCGATCCCGTAGCAGGCTGAGCGGCTGTCGCAGTAAATACAGCCATGACAGCAGCCCTTATAGATATTCATGTTATAATCGATCCCAAACCAGGCGTCCGGAGCCTTCGTCCTGGTCACAATGGTTTTGGCGGGTATATATTCCATATTTATCTCCCCGCCGGAGCGTTTTTTGCTCCGGCCACGGTGAGAAAACACGCATGTGGTTTCTCACCTGCGATACTCACAGTTTTGTGACGCTCCGGCACAAAACTGTTGATTGAAAATAAGCCATCAGGCTTATTTTCAATCCTTCTTACATCCCTGCACGATTACGCCTCAGCTTTCTAAAAAGGAAGGCAGAAATCATCACAGCCTTTCCGCCTTCCCTCTCGGAGCAGCGGGCTTTTGGGCCATAAGCTGCTTTACGCAGAACCTGTCTCTGACAGACAGATTCTGTCAGAACGGTTCTCTTTTCCTTTATTCCTCTTCTTCCTCTCTGGGAAGCGTCACTTCTTCATCAAAATCTTCCTCCCCGGTGATCCTGTCAACCTCACCCTCGGGAATCTCCTCCATGGCGTCGTCCGGGTTTTCAAATTCATGGCTTCCGTCCGATACCTTCTCCCTTACCTTGGCGATCTGGGCTACCTTCACACCCTCGTCCAGGTTGATCATCTTCACACCGGAGGTGATCCTTCTCAGCACGGAAATATCCTCCACCCGAAGCTGGATGATGATTCCCTCAGTGGTGATCAGCATGATCTCCTGATCCTCATTGGATGCCTTCACACCCACCACATATCCGGTCTTTTCCGTGATCTTGTAGCACTTCACGCCCTTGCCGCCCCGCTTCTGGACGGTAAATTCATCCAGATAGGTGCGCTTGCCCATACCGTTCTCCGATACGATGAGCAGGGAATCTCCCTGGCTGTCAAGCTGCATGCCGATGATCTCGTCGCCGTCCTCCAGGTTCATGCCGATCACGCCCATGGACGCCCTTCCGGTAGCGCGCACATCCGTCTCCCTGAAACGGATACACATACCGTGCTTCGTCACCAGGAAGATCTCCGTCTGGCTGTCGGTGATCTTCACCTCGATCAGCTCGTCGTCCTCCCTCAGATTGATGGCAGCAAGACCGTTCCTGCGAACGTTGCTGTATTCCATGATGGAGGTCTTTTTCACGATTCCTTCTCTGGTCACCATGAAAAGATTCTTGTCCTCCTCATAGTCCTTCACAGGAATAATGGCGCTGATCTTCTCACCGGGGGCAAGCTGCAGCAGATTGATGATGGCCATTCCTCTGGCCGTCCTGCTGGCCTCCGGGATCTCGTATGCCTTCAGTCGGTACACCCTTCCATAGTTGGTGAAGAACATCACATAATGGTGGGTGGTGGTCATGAGCAGATCTGCAATGAAATCATCCTCAATGGTCTGCATTCCCTTGATTCCCTTGCCGCCTCTGTTCTGCGCCTTGAAATTGTCTACAGTCATTCTCTTGATATAGCCCAGGTTGGTCATGGCAATCACCGTATTCTGGCGGGGCACCATGTCCTCCATGCTGATATCCGTCTCGTCAAAACCGATCCGGCTCCTTCTGTCATCCCCGTATTTCAGAGCCGTGATCTGGATCTCCTCCTTAATCACGCCGAGAAGCAGCCTCTCGTCCGCCAGAATTGCCTTCCATTCTGCAATCTTGGCCATCAGCTCCCTGTGCTCGTTTTCCAGCTTCTCCCGTTCCAGTCCGGTGAGCGCCCGCAGCCGCATGTCCACAATGGCCTGCGCCTGCACGTCGCTGAGTCCGAAGCGCTCCATCAGGGCTTCCTTGGCCGCCGGGATGTTGGGGCTGTTCCTGATGATGTGAATCACCTCATCGATGTTGTCAAGGGCGATCAGCAGGCCCTGGACGATGTGATCCCTTTCCTCCGCCTTGTTCAGGTCATACTTGGTCCTTCTGGTGACCACATCCTCCTGGTGCTTCAGATACAGCTTCAGCATCTCCAGAAGGTTTAATTCCTTGGGCTCATTGTTGACAAGAGCCAGCATGATCACGCCGAAGGTATCCTGCATCTGGGTATGCTTGTAGAGCTGGTTCAGGATCACATTTGCGTTGGCGTCCCTGCGCAGCTCGATTACCACCCGGGTTCCCTCCCTGTTGGACTCGTCGCGCAGATCCGTGATCCCGTCTATCTTTTTCTCCTTATGGAGCTCTGCAATCTTTTCGATCAGGCGGGCCTTGTTCACCATGTAGGGAAGCTCAGTCACCACAATCTGGCTCTTTCCGTTGGGCAGTGTCTCAATATCCGTCACCGCGCGCACCCGGATCTTGCCCCGGCCTGTGCGGTACGCCTGCTCGCAGCCCCTGGTTCCCAGGATGATGCCTCCGGTAGGAAAATCGGGCGCCTTCACCAGCTCCAACACTTCCTCTATCTCCGTCTCCCGATCCTCCTGCACCCGGTTGTCGATGATCTTCACCACCGCGCTCACCACCTCACGCAGGTTGTGGGGAGGGATATTGGTGGCCATACCCACGGCAATACCGGAGGTACCGTTCACCAGCAGGTTGGGATAACGGCTGGGCAGGACGGTGGGTTCCTTCTCCGTCTCGTCAAAGTTGGGCACAAAATCAACGGTATCCTTGTTGATGTCGGCCAGCATCTCCATGGAAATCTTGGAAAGCCTGGCTTCCGTATAACGCATGGCAGCCGCGCCGTCCCCGTCCTCGGAGCCGAAGTTTCCGTGGCCGTCCACCAGAGGGTAACGGGTGGACCATTCCTGGGCCATATTCACCAGGGCTCCGTAGATGGAGCTATCGCCGTGGGGGTGGTATTTACCCATGGTATCACCCACGATACGGGCGCATTTTCTGTGCGGCTTATCCGGGCCGTTGTTCAGCTCGATCATGGAGTAAAGCACACGTCTCTGAACCGGCTTCAATCCGTCCCTCACATCCGGCAGCGCACGGGATGCAATGACGCTCATGGCATATTCGATGTAGGAATTTTCCATGGTTTCCTTCAGATCGACGTCATGAATTTTGTCAAAAATATTATCTTCCATTCTCTGTCATTCTCCGTTTCTAACGATGTGTGCAAATACTGGTGCTTCGTAACAGCCTGGCCCACGCCCCCGGCCCACAGGCCTCCCACACCAGATTCCCCTCCGGTCTTTCCGCTGAGCTGTTATCCTAAATATCCAGATTCCTGGCGTATTTGGCGTTCTCCTCGATGAATTCCCGCCTGGGCTCCACCTTGTCTCCCATCAGGGTGGTAAAGGTCAGATCCACCTCGGATTCCGTCTCATCGTCCATATTCACGCGAAGCAGGATTCGTCTCTCCGGATCCATGGTGGTCTCCCAGAGCTGTTCCGCGTCCATCTCGCCCAGCCCCTTATAACGCTGGATCTTGTTGTTCTGATCCCGGCCTACTTCCGTAAGGATACCGTTCAGCTCCTCGTCGGAATAGGCGTACCACACCTTTTTGTTCTTTTCCAGCTTATAGAGCGGAGGCTGCGCCAGGTACACGTAGCCCTGACGGATCAGCTCCGGCATGAAACGGTAAATAAACGTAAGCAGAAGGGTGGCGATATGGGCGCCGTCCACGTCCGCATCCGTCATAATAATGATTTTATGATAACGCAGTTTCTCTATATCGAATTCTTCATGGATACCCGTGCCGAATGCCGTAATCATGGCACGTATTTCCGCGTTGGCGTACACCTTGTCCAGCCTTGCCTTCTCCACGTTCAGGATCTTTCCGCGCAGGGGCAGGATTGCCTGGGTAGCGCGGCTTCTTGCCTTCTTGGCGCTTCCTCCTGCGGAGTCTCCCTCCACGATGTAGATCTCACAGTTTTTTGGATCCTTATCGGAGCAGTCCGCCAGCTTTCCGGGAAGGGACATGCCCTCCAGAGCGGTCTTTCTTCTGGTCAGCTCCCTGGCCTTGCGCGCCGCCTCCCTGGCTCTGGACGCCAGAATGGATTTCTCACAGATCATCTTGGCAATGGCCGGATTCTGCTCCAGGAAATAGGTAAGCTGCTCGCTCACCACGCTGTTCACCGCGCCTCTGGCCTCGGAATTGCCCAGCTTCTGCTTGGTCTGTCCCTCAAACTGGGGATCTTCTATCTTCACGCTGACGATAGCCGTCATCCCCTCGCGGATGTCCTCGCCTGTCAGGTTGGGTTCGCTGTCCTTCAGAAGCTTGGAATTTCTGGCATACTCATTAAATGTATTGGTGATGGCATTGCGGAAGCCCACCAGATGGGTGCCTCCCTCCGGCGTGTTGATGTTGTTGACGAAGCTGTACACACTCTCCGTATAGGAGTCGTTGTGCTGAATCGCTACCTCCACAAACACATTGTTCCTGCTGCCCTCAAAATACATAATATCATCGTACAGCGCCGTTTTGCTCTTGTTCAGATAGGTGACGAACTCCTTGATCCCGCCCTCGTAGTGGAATACCTTCTCCACCGGCTCATCTTCCCGCTCATCCCGGAGGATAATTTTTAAGCCCCTGGTGAGAAATGCCATTTCCCGCAGGCGCTGCTTGAGCACGTCAAATTCATATACGGTGGTCTCCTGAAAGATAGTGGCATCCGGCTTAAAGGATACCTTCGTTCCAGTCTGCTCCATCGGGCACTCGCCTGCCACCTTCAGCGGGTACATGGATTTGCCCCGCTCATATCTCTGTCTGTATATTCTGCCTCCCGAGCAGATGTCCACCTCCAGCCAGTCGGAGAGGGCGTTTACCACGGAAGCGCCTACTCCGTGCAGGCCGCCGGATACCTTGTACCCTCCGCCGCCGAATTTTCCGCCCGCATGAAGGATAGTGAATACCACCTCAACGGCAGGAATCCCGGCTTTATGGTTGATGCCCACAGGAATGCCGCGCCCATTATCCGTTACCGTGATGGAATTGTCCCGGTTGATGATGACCTCAATGGTATCGCAGTAACCTGCCAGAGCCTCATCCACCGCATTGTCCACGATCTCGTACACCAGATGATGAAGCCCTCTGCTGGACGTGGAGCCGATATACATACCGGGCCGCTTTCGGACTGCCTCCAGCCCCTCCAGGATCTGGATCTGATCCGCGCCATATTCGCTGTGGCTTTCTGTATTTTCAGTGCCCATAAATTCCTCCAATCCGCCGTATAAAGAAAAATATTGATAAAATCCGTCGTAGAAAGACATACAAAAAAGAATACGCAAAGCGATTCTTTCCCCATTATTTTGAATTATAGCACAGATTCCACTTATCCACAATATGGAGATCGTTCTGGCTTTTCGTTAGGTTGCGGTGTGGCCACCGTCAGACCAAGGCGCATTCCGCGGCAGGTTCCATGCTTGGGCACGCTTTTGCTCGATCAAAAACGCAACGGTACTAGGCTCGAAAAGACCTCGCCAAGTACTGGCGTTTTTGAAACGGCCCGCGCATGGAATCCTGCCGCGGAACGCGCCTTGGCCTGACGGTGGCAGCGTAACGTGCCGAAAAGGCTGAATGGTTATTTTATTTTACCTCTATGTTTTGATGTCTTACCGTTCCGTTTTCCACGCGGAAAATGCGGTTGATCTCAAAGCGATTATTCACGAAATCATCCAGGCCGGTGCAGGTTACGATGGTCTGGATGTCTCCGATGGAGCCGAGAAGGAAATTCTGGCGGCTGCTGTCCAGCTCGGAGAGGACGTCGTCAAGGAGAAGGACGGGGGTATCCCCTGTCATCTGTCTGACCAGCTCGATCTCTGAGAGCTTGAGGGAGAGGGCGGCCGTTCTCTGCTGGCCCTGGGAGCCGAATCTGCGCAGGTCGATCCCGTTGGCCGCAAAGGCAAAGTCGTCCCTGTGGGGGCCTGCGCAGGTCTGCTTCAGGCGGATGTCCCGCTCTCTGCCCGACGCCAGCTTTTCCGCCAGATCTTCCGCTTTTGCATCCGGTTCATATACGATCTCAAGCGCTTCCTTCTGGCCGGAAAGGTTATCATGAATGGCGCGGATGATGCCGTTTAACTGTTCCACGAAGGTTATTCTGCGTTTGATGATCTTAGCCCCGTAGTCCGCAAGCTGCATATCCCATACGTCCAGCATATCCCGAAGCTGGGACTGAGAGGCCATTTCCTTGAGCAGCTTATTCCTCTGGTTGATGATCCGGTTGTAGTGGTTCAGATCATGGAGGTACAGGGAATCAAGCTGGCAGAGCTCCATGTCCACAAAATGGCGCCTCTGTGCCGGGCCCTCCTTGATGATGGCCAGATCCTCAGGCGAGAAAAAAACCACGTTCAGAAGCCCCAGAAGCTGGGAGGCTTTTTTGATCCTGGCCCCGTCTATGGCGATCCCCTTTGTTTTGTTCTTACGCAGGTGCATATCTATGCGGATATCGTCCCCCTGCTTTTCAAGCCACAGCCGGATGTGGGCCTCCTCCTCGTTAAAATTCACAATATCCCGGTCCTTCGTGCCCCGGTGGGATTTGGTGGTGGCGCTCAGATAGATGGCTTCCAGTATATTGGTTTTCCCTTGTGCGTTATCTCCGTACAGAATGTTGGTGCCTCTGTCAAATTCCATGTCCAGCAGGCCGTAATTGCGAAAATTGGAAAGTTCAAGGGACTTGATAATCATTCACATACCCTCACTCTATCCTCAGCGTTTTTCCGTCAAATTCCACCGTGTCCCCCGGTACCAGCTTCTTTCCCCGCTGGGTTTCAATCTGTCCGTTTACCTTCACCAGGCCGTCCTGCACCGCATATTTGGCGTCCACGCCGGATTCGCACAGGCCTGCCGCCTTCAGAACCTGTCCCAGCTTAATAAATTCATCCCTGATCTTAAATGTCTGCATGATTTTCCCTTTCTGTATACAAGCCTGCCGCATAACAGCGTTTAAGATACCGTGGTAAAGTTCACAGGAAGGATCAGGTAGATATAATTGTTCTCATCATCCCTGATGAAGCAGGGAGCCTTCGGGTTTACCAGATAAACGGATATCGTCTCGTCGTCGATCACACGCAGGGCATCGATGAGGAATTTGGGATTGAAACCAATCATCAGATCCTTGCCGATCTTTTCAATATCGATCTCCTCATCCATGCTTCCCACCGTAGAATTTATTTTTAATTCCATAGATCCGTCTGTAATATTGATAATGATGGGCTTCTTGTCGCCTTCCTTCACCAGAAGGGTAGCTCTGTCGATACAATCCAGCAACTCTTTTTTGTTGATGCTGACTCTGGTTTCGTAATCGCTGGAAAGCATCTGGTCGATCTTAAAATACTCGCCTTCAATCAGCCTGGATACTACAGTTGTGTTGTCAAATTCAAAGACGATATGCTTGTCTGTGAAGAAAATGGTCACATCCTTGTCTGCATCCCCGCCGAGGATCTTGCTCACCTCGTTCAGCGTTTTGCCCGGAACCACTACTTTTCTGGAAGGATAAGAATTCTTCAGATTGATCCTGCGTATGGAGATACGGTGTCCGTCCAGGGAGGCTACCCGCAGGGTATCTCCTGTAATTTCAAACAGCTCGCCGCTCATCAGCTTGTTGTTGTCGTTGTCAGAGATGGAAAAAATGGTCTGGCGAACCACTTCCTTCAGCGTAAACTGAGAAATCAGGATGGAATCGTTTCTCTCAATCATGGGCAGATAGGAAAAATCCTCCCCTGATTTGCCGATAATATTGAATTTGGCCTTTTCACAGGTGATGGTGGTTTTGAAATTGCTGTCGGTGGTGATGGTGATGGCATTGTCAGGCAGCTTCCTGACGATTTCCAGAAAGATTTTGGCATCCAGGGCGATAATTCCCTTTTCCAGGATCTCTCCTTCAATGATGGTTTCTATGCCAAGCTCCATATCGTTGGCGGTGAGGCGGATTCGTCCGTCTGTGGAATCTATCAGAATACATTCCAGAATGGACATGGTGGTTTTATTGGGTACAGCCTTGGATACGACCTGAAGGCCGTTTAACAGGTTGCTTTTCTGGCAGATCAATTTCATGTGGATATACTCCTTTCCGTTTGTCCACAGCCCTCCGGGCCGTGTGCGCGCGGGCGCGCTGACAGTAATTAATATATATATTTAGTAATCTTTATAGTAGGGGCTGTAGATATGTGGATAAGTGCCGAAAGCTCAGTGTTTTCAAGTTATCCACATCGGAATAACCTGTTTACAACCCCGGAATTGGCTGAGGGTAATTTTCAGGTTGTTCACAATGGTATTCAGGCCCGTTTAAGAAGGTTTTTGAAGGAAAATGTGGAATACACAGCCCATCCTCAGCCCTTCCACAGGCTGTAAACAGGAAAATAACAGAGTTATCCACATTTCAGGGCGCAAAAAATCCCTCTGCTTATACACAGATCTTCTTTTTGATAATCTCAATGTTGTTTTTCAGCTCCTCGTTGGCCGCAAGCTCCTCCGCGATCTTGTTGGCGCCGTGGATAACCGTGGTGTGATCCTTTTTGCCAAGAAGCTTGCCGATGTTGGCCAGGGAGGTTTCGGTCAGCTCCCGGCACAGATACATCACCACCTGGCGGGGAAGGACGAATTCGGAGTTGCGCTTCTTGGA
The DNA here is from genome assembly GCA_963559585.1 of uncultured Eisenbergiella sp. Lineage (GTDB taxonomy): Bacteria > Bacillota > Clostridia > Lachnospirales > Lachnospiraceae > Eisenbergiella. Next base: position 9,239 of record CAUWLJ010000059.1, read on the forward strand.
GGTGATGTCCTCCGGGGAAACGCCGTAATGCTCCGCAACCACGCGGATAATCAGCTCCGGCGTGATCATGTCCGGTTTGTCCGGGTTGATAATATCCTTTAAGGCGTCCTCGGCCAGCTCCAGGGTGATCTCAGGCTGATTCTCAATCTTGGATTTGGCGATGATCCTGTTGAAAGCCCCCTCCAGCTCACGGATGTTGGATTTGATGTTGGTGGCAATGTACTGGAAGATGGAATCGTCTATTTTCTTATCATAATTCTCCGCATTTTTGCGCAGAATGGCCATTCTTGTCTCATAATCAGGGGGCTGAATATCCGCGATCAGGCCCCATTCAAAGCGGGAACGGAACCGCTCGTCCAGGGTTTCCATTTCCTTTGGCGGTTTATCGGAGGACAGGACGATCTGTTTTCCGGCGGCATGAAGCACGTTGAAGGTGTGGAAGAACTCCTCCTGCGTACTTTCTTTTCCTATTATAAATTGAATATCGTCGATCATGAGCACATCCACGGTGCGGTACTTGTCCCGCAGCTTGGTCATGGCCGCCGCATTACCGCCCCTGATGGACTCGATCACTTCGTTGGTGAAGGATTCACTGGTCACATAGATCACCTTCATTTCCGGATTCTGCTCCAGGACAAAATGGCCGATGGAGTGCATCAGGTGCGTCTTTCCCAGCCCTGCGCCTCCATATATATAGAGGGGATTGTAGGCCTCTCCCGGTGATTCCGCCACTGCCAGACAGGCAGAGTGGGCAAATTTGTTGTTGCTGCCCACCACAAAGGTGTCGAATTTGTACTTGGGATTCAGGTTTGCGTTCTCATAATTGATGTTGAAGGTAGCGTTAAAGGGAGACTTGAGATCCTCGGCCGGGGCCTTGTCCTTTTTCGCATCTTTTTCCAATATAAAGGAGACTTCATAGAAATGATCCATCATCTCGGAGACGGTCACTCGGAAGAAGTCCTTATATTTGGAAGAGATATAATTGAGCGCATGAGACTGATTGGAGGGGATGAGAATGATCATCACATCGTCCTCCACATCAAAAAACCGCAGCGGCTCTATCCAAGTATGATAGGAAACGTCGGAAAGATCGTATTCCTTCCGTATGGTTTCCTTGATCTCGTCCCATTTCTCTTCGATAGGGTGCATTTCATAAACCTCCTGAACAGGTACTTTTATATCAATCTTATCTTACTCTAAAAGAATGCAAATATCAAATGTTAATTATGGGGATAAGTTTTTTCCACATGGTGTGTAAAATAGGCTCCGTAATCCCCAATTCGGGCAAAATCAATGTGTAAATGTGGATAAGTGGAAAATAGAAATCAACATGTCCACATCCAGGAAATACAAGGGTTCAGATTCATTTTTAAGGGAAAATTGTGAAGTTAGGAAAGAGTTATACACAAGTTATACACAAAATGTGGATAACTGTTTTGAAGGTGGACAACTCTGTTTGCAGCTTGTGGACGATTCTGAATGCCCCAGATCTTGTATGAAAAATGAAATTTAAATAACTAGATATTGTATTAGTGAAAACAACGATTTTTTTCCCTTTTTTTCGGCGTTTTTTTTATTCGGACAAAAGCGCATTTTTGCTTGACGGGAGGGCTTTCTTCCTATATAATCTGTAATGATATTTTCTGACACAACAGCAGATCATATGAATGAAGGAGGTGCATCTTACATGAAAATGACATTTCAGCCCAAGAACAGGCAGAGAAATAAAGTCCATGGCTTCAGAGCCAGAATGAGTACTCCCGGCGGAAGAAAGGTACTGGCCGCAAGGAGAGCAAAAGGAAGAAAGAGATTATCCGCATAGGCCGCAGTTTTGTGGCCTTTTTCTCATTTTGGAGAAAATTTTATGATTTTTTCGGAAAGCTTAAAGAAGAATCAGGATTTCCAGGCAGTTTACAGGAAAGGTAAATCCTATGCCAACAGACTGCTGGTGATGTATGTGTTGGAAAATAACAGCGGCAGAAACAGGCTTGGAATATCCGTGAGTAAGAAGGTTGGAAACAGCGTTGTAAGGCATCATGTTACAAGGCTGGTTCGTGAAGGCTACAGACTGCATGAAAATATATTTAATAGTGGTTTGGATATAGTGGTGGTAGCCAGATCGAATGCCGCTTCGGCTTCCTACAGGGAAATCGAGAGCGCGCTGCTTCATTTAGGCAGGCTGCACAGGATCGTGCACTGAATCGTAATTGAAACGTAGAAAAAAATGTGTAAAAAGGTTTTAATATTTTTGATAAAAGGATACAGAAAGTATTTATCGCCCATGAAAAGCACCAAATGTCCTTATTTTCCCACCTGTAGCGAGTACGGGCTGGAGGCAGTGGAGAAGTACGGTGCGCTGAAGGGCGGCCTGCTTGCCCTTTGGAGAATCATCAGATGCAACCCCTTTTCCAGGGGAGGATACGACCCGGTTCCGTAGAGGAATCCGGCTGAAGGAGGACTATTGTATTGCCAGCGATTATTTTGACTAAGAGCACTACCCCCATCATTGGCTGGGTGGCGAGCCTGCTCGGCTACATCATGGAGGGAATTTTTAATCTCCTTGACCTGATCGGCATACCGAATATCGGGCTTGCCATCATTATTTTCACCATCGTCGTCTATATGCTCATGCTGCCGCTGACGATCAAGCAGCAGAAGTTTTCCAAGCTGAGCAACAAGATGAACCCGGAGCTGCAGGCGATCCAGAAGAAGTATAACGGAAGAAAAGATAATGAATCCATGATGGCCATGCAGAACGAGACCCAGGCCGTATATGCGAAGTACGGCGTGTCTCCCATGGGAAGCTGTGTCCAGCTTCTGATCCAGATGCCCATTATCTTTGCATTGTATAAGGTGATATACGCGATTCCCGCTTATATCGGCCAGGTGAAGGAAGCCTTCTTCCCTCTGGTGGACGAGCTGATTGCCCAGCCCGGGAGCGCGGAATTTATCCAGACCTTTAAGAATGCGCCCATGTATATCAATCAGTTCAGCCATGAGCAGTATCTTGCCGGAAATATGGATTATATCCGCAATACCTTTATTGACGTGCTGAACAAGGCGTCCACACCTGAGTGGACGAGCCTGGCTGAGAAGTTCCCTTCCCTGGCAGGAGATATTACTGCCACCACGGAGAAGCTTGTCACCTACAACAACTTCCTGGGCATGAATATCGGGGATTCCCCGTCCTATTTCCTGTCCAACGCCATTGCGGCGGGAAGCTTCCTTCTGATCATTGCGGCGCTGTCCATTCCCGTTCTGGCTGCTGTGACCCAGTGGCTGAATGTGAAGCTGATGCCTCAGGCAGATACGTCTTCCAACGGTCAGCAGAATACCATGATGCAGTCCATGAAGATGATGAATACCATCATGCCTATCATGTCTGCCGTATTCTGTTTCTCCCTTCCTGCCGGCGTGGGCCTGTACTGGGTAGCCAGTGCAGTGGTGAGAAGCATCCAGCAGGTGGCCGTGAACAAGCACATTGACAAGATGGATTTTGATGCCCTGATTGAAAAGAACAGGGATAAGGCGGAAAAGAAGCAGGCGAAGCGGATTGAACAGATGAAAAAGGCGGGAATTGATCCCAAGACCATCAATCAGTACGCCAGCATGAACACCAGGAAGGTGGCTCCTTCCGGCCCGGCGTCCCAGGGGACACAGAACAGATCCTCCATCAGCGCCAAGGCCGGCAATATGTCCTCTGCCAGAACGCAGGAGGAGAAGGACGCTGCCATGAAGAAGGCCACTGAGATGTACAATCAGAAAGCGCCCAAGCCCGGAAGCATTACCGCCAAGGCCAACATGGTAAAGATCTATAACGAAAACAATAACAGGACCGGAAATAAAACCGGCAGGACCAGCGGCAACAAAAACAACGATAAGAAATAGACTCGGGCTGAACTGTTACTTTTTAGCTGCCGCACCGGGCGGCGGATTGGAGGAAATCATGGAATTCGTAGAATTTACTGCCAAGACAGTGGATGATGCCATCACAGCAGCATGCCAGAAGTTTCTTGTGACCAGTGACAGGCTGGAATATGAAGTGACGGAGGAGGGCTCCACCGGCTTCCTTGGATTTAATGCAAAGCCGGCCAGGATCCTTGCCAGAGTGAAGGGGAGCGTGGAGGATACTGCCAGAGACTTCCTGAACGATGTGCTTTCCGCCATGAAAATGATGGTTGTGGTAGATGTGAATTATGATGAGGAGGATCATTTCCTGGACATCAATCTGAAGGGAGACGATATGGGCGTGCTGATCGGTAAAAGAGGCCAGACCCTGGATTCCCTGCAGTATCTGGTTTCCCTTGTGGTGAACAAGGAAGCGGAGGAGTACATCCGCGTGAAGGTGGACACCGAGGATTACCGCAAGAGACGGAAGGAAACCCTTGAGAATCTGGCAAAGAACATTGCCTATAAGGTGAAGCGCACCAAGAGAAGCGTGTCCCTTGAACCGATGAATCCATATGAGAGAAGGATCATTCATTCCGCGCTGCAGAATGATAAATTTGTGACCACCCACAGCGAGGGAGACGAGCCCTTCCGCCATGTGGTTGTGACGCTGAAAAGGCTGTAGGAAGCATAAAAGGAAAGAAAGAAAATAAGCCTGATGGCTTATTTTCAATCAACAGTTTTGTGCCGGAGCGTCACAAAACTGTGAGTATCTCAGGTGAGAAACCATATGCGTGCTTTCTCACCGCGTCCGGAGCAAAAAGCGCTCCGGCAGGGAGGTAAAAATGAAACAGACTGAAACGATTGCGGCAATCGCAACCGCGCTGTCGGATTCCGGGATCGGAATTATCCGGATCAGCGGGCCGGAGGCGATAGAGGTTGGAAACAGGGTCTATCAGTCTAAGAATGGCTGCCATAATCTGAAGGGTTATGGCAGCCATACCATTCATTATGGTTTTATTGTGGATGGGGATGAGCTCCTGGATGAGGTGATGGCGGTCATTATGAAGGCCCCCAACAGCTATACAAAGGAGGATACCGTCGAGATCAACTGTCACGGCGGCGTCCTGATCATGCAGAAAATCCTGGAAACGGTGGTAAAAAACGGAGCCAGGCTGGCAGAGCCGGGAGAATTTACGAAAAGGGCATTCCTGAACGGACGGATCGACCTTGCGAGAGCGGAGGCGGTGATGGATATGATCCATTCCAGGAATGAATATGCCCTGCGTTCTTCCATCAGCCAGCTGAAGGGCTCCGTTTCTGACTGTATCAAAGGTATGAGAAGGGAGATCCTTCATGAGATTGCCTTTATAGAATCGGCGCTTGACGATCCGGAACATATCAGCACGGAGGGATATTCGGAGAGGCTTCTGCCAAAGGTGGAGGAGCTGACGGCCAGATGTGAAAAGCTGATCGCATCCGCAGCAAACGGGAGAGTGCTGAAGGAAGGGATCAATACGGTGATCGTGGGAAAGCCCAATGCGGGAAAATCCTCTCTGATGAATCTGCTTATCGGGCAGGAAAAGGCCATCGTCACAGAGGTGGCGGGAACCACAAGGGACGTGCTGGAGGAAAGCATCAGGCTGAACGGGATCAGTCTGAACATCATCGACACGGCAGGAATCCGCTCTACGGAGGATGTGGTGGAGAAGATCGGCGTGGAGCGCGCCACCCGGTATGCCCAGGATGCGGATCTGCTCCTGTATGTGGTGGATTCCTCCGTACCCATGGACGAGAGCGACCGCAGGATACAGGAGCTGATCCGGGGACGGAGGTGCATTGCCGTGCTGAACAAGACCGATCTGGAACAAGTGGTGACGGAGGAGGAGCTCAAGAAAACCCTTCCGGAGGGGATTCCGGTGATCAAAACCTCCACGCGGGAAAACACTGGTCTGGACGAATTGGAGCGCAGGGTGACGGAACTGTTCTTTGCCGGGGAGCTCAGATTTAACGAGGAAGTGATCATCACCAATCTTCGGCACAAGGAGGCTCTGGAGGAGGCCAGGGACAGCCTGGCCCAGGTGAAAGGAAGCCTGGAAACAGGGATGCCGGAGGATTTCTATTCCATCGATCTGATGAGTGCCTACGCTTCCCTGGGCAGGATCATCGGAGAGGAAGTGGGAGATGATCTGGTGAATGAGATTTTCAGTAAATTCTGTATGGGAAAGTAGAAAAATGGGGCAGGCAGGAGCGTACAGCAGCCGAAAAGAATTTGCGGCAGGCTGAACCCACTGCTGTTTCAAGTGTAAGAACCGGAGGGAGGTGCTTTGGTGGAGCAGATGTCTTTGTTTGATGCAGGGATGGAGATGGATGGGGATGGAAGAAAAGGCTCCGGCGGAAGAAAGGATTTTGCGGAAAACGGCGGAGCCGGCAGCGGAGCTGATGGCAGCTGGACGGAGAGGAGAGCGAGGGCCTGCGATCCCCTTGCCAGCAGGCTGAGGCCGGAGAGCCTGGAGGAATTTGTGGGCCAGAAGCATCTGATTGGCCAGGGAAAGGTGCTCAGACGGCTGATCGATCAGGATATGGTCACTTCCATGATTTTCTGGGGGCCTCCCGGAGTGGGAAAAACCACTCTGGCCAGGATCATTGCCCACAGGACGCGGTCTGAATTTATTGATTTCAGCGCTGTGACCAGTGGAATCCGGGAGATAAAAGAGGTGATGAACCAGGCGGAAGCAGCCCGGCACATGGGAAGAAGAACCATCGTGTTTGTGGATGAGATCCACCGTTTTAATAAGGCCCAGCAGGATGCCTTTCTGCCTTTTGTAGAAAAGGGCAGCATCATTCTCATTGGCGCTACCACAGAGAATCCTTCCTTTGAGATCAATGCGGCGCTGCTGTCCCGGTGCAAGGTATTTGTGCTTCAGGCACTGGATACGGAGGATGTGGAAAGGCTGCTTAAAAATGCGCTTTCCAGCAAATCAGGATACGCAGATCAGAGGATTGAAATAGGAGAGGAACTGATCCGCGCCATCGCTGTTTTTTCCAATGGGGACGGAAGAACAGCGTTGAATACGCTGGAAATGACGGTGCTGAACGGCCAGATCCAGCCGGACGGGCGGATCGTGATCTCCCGGGAGGTACTGGAGCAGTGTGTGAGCCGCAAATCCCTTCTTTATGATAAGAAAGGGGAGGAGCATTACAATCTGATCTCAGCCCTCCACAAATCCATGAGGAATACGGATCCGGACGCGGCCGTTTACTGGCTGTCCAGAATGCTGGAGGCAGGGGAAGATCCTCTGTATGTAGCCCGGAGGCTGATCCGCTTTGCCAGCGAGGATGTGGGGATGGCGGACAGTCAGGCGCTTCCCCTTGCCGTGGCGGCGTATCAGGCCTGCCATTTTAACGGAATGCCGGAGTGCAGCGTGAATCTGGCTCACGCTGTGGTATACCTGTCCATGGCTCCCAAATCCAATTCCCTTTATGCAGCCTACGAAACCTGTAAGGAGGATGCCCAGCGTATGCTGGCGGAGCCGGTGCCTCTGCAGATCCGGAACGCCTCCACAGGGCTGATGAAGGAGCTTCACTATGGGGAGGGATATGTATATGCCCATGATACCAGGGAAAAGGTGGCCGATATGCAGTGCCTGCCGGATTCTCTGAAAGGAAAGAGATATTATGTGCCTACTGACGAAGGGGCGGAAGGGGCGGTGAAGGAAAAGCTTGACCGGATCCTGGAGTGGAAGAAAGGGAATCCTGTGATGAAATAAGAGTTCACAGCAGCTCATTCGGCAGTCGTTTGAGATGTGAGAGCATGATTCAGGGGTGAGCGGGAATCTTCCTGTGGAGCATAGCTTCTTGCGAAGTATAACAATAAGAAAGAGGATTGGACAGGGAGGCTTTTTGTGCTATGATGGAGAAAAGAAAATGTCCAGAAGTGGAAGAATGTAATTTTAAATGAAATTTTAAAATAAATGATACGGTTTTTAAACATACAATAAGATAAAAACGGAGGGGATGATTGCAGATGAAGAAGGATTCAAACAGCAGCTTATTTTTCCTGCTCGGCATTGGAATCGTTGGGCTTGGTCTGTACTTTAGTGCGACGAATGAGTATGGTTCCATGGAAATTCATATCTATCATTTTGTTTGCTGGATCATACTTTTAATAGCACTTCTTCGTATACTGGAATTGATATGGGAGCCTATCCGGGCACTGTGGAATCATGCCTGGGGAAAGGCCTGGGACGCTGGAATGACAGGAGAGGAACGGGATAGGAAGGAAAGGTTCTTTTACAGCGAAGTGTCCGGCAGGAAGGCAGAGCGGCCCTCCGAAGGGGGAGAGGGAGAGCGGACAGCCGGCAGGGCAGATAACAGGAGCTTTGTAAAAAAAGAGGCGGAAGAATGCGGCAGGGAGCAGGGAAATTTTTGCGGAGAGTCTGACTTTCATGGAGAATCTGGGTTCTGTGGAAAATCTGGCTTTCATGGAGAGCCTGTTATCCTGGATGAGCAGGGACGCAGGGTGATTATTGTGCCGGATCCCGGCCCTCGTCTGTCCCTTGAAGACAGTTGCGCAAAATTAGCGGGCGGTCGTGTGGAGCCGGGGAACAGATATGCAGAGCCGGAGGCAGGCAGATATTGCGAACCGGAGCATAGGTTCAATGGAACATACAGCAGAGAAGTGAGTGCATATACGGAGAACGGCGGCCAGAAGAAAAATAAAAAGAAGAACGGAAAGAAAAAGAAGAAAGCAAAAGAGTAAGTAAAGGAGCAGGATAGATGCCGCAGATCAGAGAAAAGGTAGACGTGTGTGTGATTGGGGCGGGGCATGCAGGGTGTGAGGCCGCTTTGGCCTGTGCACGAATGGGGTTGGAAACCGTTATCTTTACGGTGAACGTGGACAGCATTGCGCTGATGCCGTGCAACCCTAACATTGGAGGTTCCTCAAAAGGCCATCTGGTGAGAGAGGTGGATGCGCTTGGGGGCGAAATGGGAAAAAATATAGATAAAACCTTCATCCAGTCCAAAATGCTGAACGTTTCCAAAGGGCCGGCGGTGCATTCTCTGAGAGCGCAGGCAGATAAGGCAGAATACACCTGGCAGATGCGAATGGTGCTGGAAAACCAGGAGCATCTGACCATCAAGCAGGCGGAGGTATGTGAGCTTCTTGCCGAGGAGCTTAAAGAGGGGGATGGCAGGAAAAGGATCACGGGTGTCCGTATTTTTACAGGAGCCATCTATGAGTGCAGGGCAGTGATCCTGTGCACCGGAACCTATCTGAATGCCAGGTGCCTGTGCGGGGAGGCTATTACCTACACCGGGCCCAACGGACTTCAGGCTGCCACATATCTTACGGAGTCGCTGAAAAATCTGGGCGTGGAGATGAAGCGTTTTAAGACCGGAACTCCCGCAAGAATGGATCGGCGTACTATTGATTTTGATAAGATGGAGGAACAGCTTGGGGACAGGAGAGTAGTACCTTTTTCTTTTTCCACTGATCCGGAAAGCGTACAGAAGGAGCAGGTGTCCTGCTGGCTGACCTATACCAATGAAAAAACCCATGAGATCATCAGGGCTAATCTGGATCGCTCTCCTATCTATGCGGGTATCATTGAGGGAACCGGGCCCAGATACTGTCCTTCCATTGAGGATAAGGTGGTAAAGTTTGCAGATAAAGAGAGACATCAGGTTTTCCTGGAGCCGGAGGGAATCCATACCAATGAAATGTATGTGGGTGGAATGTCCTCCTCCCTTCCTGAGGAGGTTCAGCTTGCCATGTACAGAACCGTTCCGGGACTGGAGCACTGCCGGATGGTAAGGAACGCCTATGCTATCGAATACGACTGCATGGACGCCAGACAGCTTTACCCCACGCTGGAATTCAGAAAGATAAGAGGTCTGTTCAGTGCCGGGCAGTTTAACGGAAGCAGCGGTTATGAAGAGGCGGCTGCACAGGGACTGATAGCGGGAATGAATGCGGCTCTTTTTATCCAGGGAAGGGAACAAATCGTTCTTGACCGTTCCCAGGCATACATCGGAGTGCTGATCGACGATCTGGTGACGAAGGATAATAGGGAACCCTACCGGATGATGACCTCCAGAGCAGAATACAGGCTGCTGCTTCGCCAGGATAATGCGGATCTGCGTCTGCGGGAAATTGGATACAGAGCCGGACTGGTGCCGGAGAATGTGTATCAGAAGACACTGGAAAAACGGGAAAAAATACAGGGAGAGATGGAGCGCCTGAAGCGTACAATGGTGGGAGCTTCTGCCCCCATACAGGATTTTCTCATCAGACACGGCAGTTCCTCCCTGAAAACGGCTGCCAGCCTTTCCGAGCTTTTGTGCAGACCGGAGCTGACTTATGAGGATTTGACGGAAATTGATCCTGAGAGGGAGAGGCTTCCCGGGGATGTGATTGAACAGGTAGAAATTGAACTGAAGTATGAAGGATATATTTCCAGACAGCTTCGTCAGGTAGAGCAGTTTAAAAAGATGGAGTCCAGAAAAATTCCTGAATGGATTGATTACGATGAGATTCATAGCCTGCGCCTGGAAGCCAGACAGAAACTCAGCGATTTTCGGCCGGTATCTGTGGGCCAGGCATCCAGGATTCCTGGAGTGTCCCCGGCGGATATATCAGTTCTGCTGATTTTTCTGGAACGGCACGGGAGAGAAAACGAGAAACAAGGACAGTGATTTATGGAAAGAGATTTTATACAATTTAAAAAGGATATAGCTGAATTTAAAATAGAACTGTCAGACGAGCAGCTACAGCAGTTTATGGACTATTACGAGCTTTTAATTGAATGGAATGAAGTGATGAATCTGACTGCTATCACCGATTTTGACGAGGTGGTGAAGAAGCACTTTGTGGACAGCCTTTCCCTGATAAAGGCTGTGCCTGAACTGCATGGAATGGGAGGTGGTTCCCTGATTGATGTAGGAACAGGAGCCGGGTTTCCGGGAATCCCGCTCAAAATTGCTTTTCCTGGCTTGAAGATCACATTACTTGATTCCCTTCAAAAAAGAGTGAAATTTTTAAATGAAGTGATAGGCAGACTGGGATTACAGGATATAGAGGCAGTTCATGGCCGTGCGGAGGATTATGCAAAGCCAGGACTTCTTCGTGAAAAATATGACCTGTGCGTGTCCAGAGCAGTGGCAAACCTGGCAACCTTATCAGAATACTGTATTCCCTTTGTTAAGGTTGGCGGCAGCTTCATTTCCTATAAAAGCGAGAAGGCAGCAGAGGAATTGGAACTGGCAAAAAAGGCAGTTTTTCTTCTTGGCGGTGAAAAGGGAGAGATGGTTTCTTTCCAGCTTCCAGAGAGTGATCTAAAAAGGAATCTCATTATAGTTAAAAAGAAAGCCTGCACACCGAAAAAGTTTCCGAGAAAGGCTGGGCTTGCGGCAAAGGAACCGATTTCTTAGTGACTGAGAAAAATGGGCGATGCGGGTTATTTCCTGATTTTTTTCACTTTGTTGCCTGCATAGAGGGAATTTTACGTTGAACAGAACTGTGGATAAAAATGTAAATGTTTCACGTGAAACATAAAACATTAGAAACAGGATATAATGTAAATGCGATTTTTCTTCACACAATCAATCACACTTCTGAAAGGAGACTGTTATGGACAATATGGACAAAAAAATTAAAACATTAATCACTACAGTCGGAATGGCAACACTTACTATGCATGTGATAAACAGACTTCAATTTTCCTTATATGGAAGAAACAATATTTTGGCAAGTGAGGAAGATCAGTTTTACGAATGGCGTTTTGGAAAAATTCGATATAGAAAAAAGGGAAGCGGAAAGCCTGTCCTGCTGATTCATGATCTTACGGTGGGAAGCAGCAGCTATGAATTTATTAATCTTGTGGACGGATTGGCGGAAAAGCATGAAGTATATGCTATTGATCTTTTAGGCTATGGTCTGTCGGACAAACCAAACATAACGTTCACTAATTATCTGTATGTACAGCTTGTCATCGACTTTATAAAGAATGTGGTGGGACGCAGGACGGATATTGTTGCATCAGGAGATTCCTCTGCTATAGCAGTGATGGCGGCGCATAATGACGGCGAGGTGATTGGAAAACTTATTTTTCTAAATCCTCAGAGCCTGAGCAGAATGAACAGGATTCCAAATCAACGGACGAAATTGGTGAAATTTCTGATCGAACTTCCCATACTTGGAACTTTCATTTATAATATGGTCACCTCTAAGGAATATTTGAAGAATACATTTGCTGAAGAATATTTTTATAATCCAGGTATGATCACGGATAAAGTGATGGATGCCTATGTGACAGCGGCTCATCATACCGACTGCAATGCGAAATTTGCCTTTGCAAGTTATATGGGCCGGTTTATGAATTCAAACATTCTCCATGCATTAAAAGAGATTGATCACAGTATGTATATTATTTACGGGACAGAAAACGAAGATGGTGAAAGCGTGGCGGAGGATTATATATCCTATAATCATTCGATTGAGGCATTTCCGATTTCCTATACCAGACATCTTTCTCATCTGGAAAAGCCGGGTGCTGTTTTGGAACAGATGGAGATCTTATTGTAATCTGAACGAGCGTCCGTCTATGAGCCAAAGACGCTGCAGAGCATCGGAAAGCCAGAAAAGACATTTCGTTGAGTTTGTTGCCGCCTCTTTGTAGGTGTGGGCTGAACTGTTACAAATAATAGTTCTGTGAATGCTGTTTAGCGGCTTTTCCATGAAACATAGCTTCTTTTAATGTATCAGTCGGGCTGTATTGGGTATGAATGGTCAAAACATGTCTGTATGATTTTGACCGTTCATGCCTGTACGATTTTGGCTGTTCATGCTGATATGATGAAATTACCTGCAATGACGGACGATCTGTCCAAAAGGTATATAGAAAATTTATCGTTACTGTTCACGGCAGGCCCGTAAACAGTAACTTTCGCGGGCCTATTGAAAGTTTTTGCTGCGCAAAAGAGGCCCGCTCACTCCTGAATCACATTCTTACGCCTCAAACGGCAGGCGTTTGAGGCTGCTGTAAACAGTAACAATTTATCAGTTACTGTTCACAGGTTAACTGGACTTAAGAAAACCGATGGTGTAGACTGATAAC